>CAVWAA010000034.1:0-49084 GCA_963752805.1 Binataceae bacterium (SeqCode) | reverse complement strand
CCAAAACGGCACGTGGCTGGCCGGTCAGCGAGTGAGCGAGGTCCCACTCGGCGGTGGTGATGCACTCCGGCTGGGCGATGCGGTTTTCACCTTCCATGCCTGAGCCGCGCATCGAACGGCCACGCTTCTGCGCGCAATGCGGTGCTCCGGTGGTCGTGGCCGACGCTAATTTCTGCAAAAATTGCGGCGCGCCGCTGACGCATACGGTATGGTTCAACTCGAACATTTCGTGGCGCCCACGCGTCGCGGTGGCCCTGAGCATAGTTCCTGGACTCGGCCATTGGTACAAAGGAGAACGGGTACGCGGATTATTGTGGTTCATTTTTGTTCCGTTGTTCTATTTTAGTAATGCTCCCGTGCTTGGATTTCTGTTGCACGTGATCTGTGCTTGTAATGCCGGACTGGGTGGCGCGATTCGGGAGGAGGCGATCGCGAACTCCGCCAGGCATCGAGCACCGCCGCGCCGCCGCGGCTGGCGCCAGGCGACAGCGCAGGCAGAGCTAAAAAGGTAAATAAGCGCGTGCCGTCATTGCTCGGTCCAGGAAAGTTAGCGCCGCGACACGCAGGGCTCGCGTGCGAGCCTGCGGCGAGCGGGTCTGCGGACACAGCGCGGAAACGGCGAGCGGCGGCGCATGCCAGATCGATGAAAAAATGATTGCTCCGCACACCATAATTGGTAGCCGATATCGGGTGGTCAAAGCACTCGGCGGCGGCGGCATGAAGCTCGTCTACTTGGCCGAAGATTTGCGCCTGGCTGCACGCAAATGCGCGTTGGCCGAAATGGTCGATACGTTCAGCAGTGCCGAGGCCCAGAAGCAGGCGATCAGCTCCTTCCAGCGCGAGGCCGACATGCTCGCGCAGCTCAGCAATGAGCATATTCCACGGGTGTTCGACCGGTTCAGTGAAGGCAATCATCATTTCCTGGTAATGGAGTACATCGACGGCACCACGCTCGAGGAGCAAATCAAACAGCACGGCGGTAAGCTACCCGCTGAACGGGTCGTCGAGGTCGCGCTACAGGCGCTCGATACGCTTGACTATCTCCATCACCTGCAGCCGCCGGTGATTTACCGCGATCTGAAGCCGTCCAATATCATGGTGACCGGGGATGGGCAGGCTAAGCTGATAGACTTCGGCATCGCGCGCCACTTCCAGCCGTTGTCCAATGCCACCATGATTGGGACGCAAGGATATGCGCCACCCGAGCAATACCGGGGCAAGGTCGAGACGCGCTCGGACATTTATGCCCTCGGCGCGACAATGCATCATGCGATCTCGGGGCGTGATCCGGCTGCCGAAGCACCATTCAGCTTCCCACCGCTACAAAAGCTCTGTCCGGATGTCGATGCGCGTCTAGCCAGCGCGATCGACCAGGCTCTAGCCTATGATGTCGCCAGCCGGCTTCCTGACGCCGCTGAGTTTAAGTACCGGCTTCTTCAAATAAAAAATGATACGGCTCGCGGCAGTGGTGAGGGTCAGGTCGAGAATAACCACTCGGCGCGAACCCAGCTCAAGCTGCCCCTGGGCAATTCCGCGAGTAGCCCGCCTTTGGGCGACCAACATCCTGTAGGGCCGAGCGCAGCGGCGTCTGGACTCGGGCCCGCCGGACCAACGGTTCTGAGCGCCACGGCTGAGATCACGTGTCCTCAGTGCACGCGGCGGATTCCAGCCGATTCGCGTTTTTGCTCATATTGCGCTTCCGACCTGCGTCTAGTGAGTCTCTTGTCTCTTCCGGCGGCCGCAAACGACGAAACCGTGTTGCTTTCCGGCGGCCATTCCCCCGAGAACCTGGGCAGTCTAAGTCTGGGAACTTATCCGCCGCTGAAGCCGTCTTTGGGGGGTCGCCGGCGTAACGGCCTCAGCCGGCCGTTTCTGATGCTAGCCCTAATCTTCGCCGCAGGCTTTATCGTTGCTGAGGTGATTAAATCAATTTCAAGAACCGAAAATCCGATGCCGCCGGGCTATAGCACCGGCTCCGAAGATGGTCCGGAAGCGATCCCGCGCGCGCGGGCCGCTATCCCGCCCGGCGGGTATTCAGGCTACGATGAATACGGCTCCGCACTGTCGCGCTCGCGTCTTGGCGAGCTACGTGCCAAGCTCGATGCACAGGGTTATTCTGCGGTCAAATTCCGTTTGGACGGCGACACGCTTATTCTCTACGGCAGCGTGCCCACAGATTACGATCGGTTAGCGGTCCAGGCGACCTGCTTTGCCACGGTCGGCCTCACCTCCTTGAGCGATGATCTCACGGTGTCGGGTGCTGACCCCGAAGATTAAGATAGATTAAGCGGCATTACGCCCGAGCACAGTCGTGTGACAGTTGGTTATGTTGATCGATCTCCACGTTCATACCAAGCTTTCTTCCGATTCCAATGTCTTGCCCGAGAGCTATCTAGAAGTGTCGTCGCGGAGCCCCATTCCACTCGGCGCAATTTGTTTCACCGAACACCGCTTCTTCCCGACTGATACTGACTTGGATCGCGCTTACGAAGAACTCGCGGCACGGTTCGGCGTCCGCATCTTCAAAGGTATCGAGGCAGATACTGACCTCGGTCACCTCCTCATTTTCGGCGTTACCCGCGAACTCCAGCGCCGTTTCGACCTTGAAGGGAGGATGCATCGCGCGCAGTTGATGATCGAGGTGGTTCACGGCGAGGGGGGCATTGCGATCCCGGCCCATCCGTTTCGTGATTCCGGCTATGGAAGCCGGCTTGACGAATTGCTGGCGCGGCTCGGGCCCGCGCTAAGCGCAGTGGAAGCTATCAATGGTCAAAATACGCGAGAACAAAATGTCGCCGCGCTAGCGGCATGCGAAAAGCTCGGTCTGACTGCGGTTGGCGGCAGCGATGCGCATTTTGCCAGTGCGAATTGGTTCATGACGTGTGCTACGGAGTTAACGCGCGAGGTCGCGACTGTTGAAGAACTTTGCGTAGAACTCCGCGCTGGCCGGGCGCGTCCTTTCCAATTCGCCAACGCTCATCGCGGGCGCGTGTGAGCCCAACTCGGAGCACGAAAACGAGGATTCGGCATGAAATTCGGAACATTCATTACCAGCATGCGCCCTGAAAAGATTGCAGCCAATCTTCGCCAGGCCGAGGACGCCGGTTTTGAATCGGCTTGGATCGGCGAACATCTCATCATGCCAGTCAATTATCAATCGAAATATCCTTACACGCCGGACGGGCGTTTCCCGGCACCGCTCGACGTGCCCTTTCATGATCCCATGATGACGCTGACGTACGCGGCTGCGGTGACCAGCCGGATTCGGCTGGCGACCGGCATTTTCGTGGTGCCGCTGCGCAATCCAATTACGACGGCGAAATCAGTCGTGTCGCTCGACGTTCTGAGCAACGGCCGCGTAATTTTCGGGGTCGGCATTGGCTGGTTTGCCGAGGAGTTCGAGGCGGCAGGCGTCGGTGCGCATTTTAAGGATCGGGCGCTTCGAACCCGCGAGTACATCGAAATCATGAAGGCCCTGTGGACGAAGGACGACCCGGTCTACGAGGGTAAAACCTTCAACGTCAAGGGCGTCCGCTTCAATCCCAAGCCGGTGCAGAAGCCGCATCCACCAATCGTGGTCGGGGGCACCAGCGAATTGGCCCTCAAACGTGCCGTTCGTTACGGTGACGGATGGTACGGGATTGCGCGCAGCATGGACGAAGCGCGCAATCTGATCGGACGGCTGCGCGAACTCGAACGCAGCGCCAGCCGCGTCCGTCCGGTCGAGATCACGTTGAGCTTGCGCACCGGCCATCCGCTGACCGCAGATGAGGTGCGCCAGCTTGGTGATTTGGGAGTTGAACGAACGCTCGCAGGATTGCCGCTGCGCGCGCTCGATGGCGATGAGGTGTTGCGCTTCCGGGATGAGATTATGGCGAAGGTGTGAGGTACTCTGTTGTGCCCCTCGCCCGCTCAGTCGCGGGAGAGGGGCTGAGAGAAACGAACCCCTACCGCAACTGAGCGAGCACGTAGCTTGTCTATTCGGAATGCAGGCGACCCTGGTTCAAGCTTGCAGCGAGGACGTGCAGAACGCACATTTCTTCGCTTGAATTGGTATTTCGCTGATGCACTCTGGGCACTTTTTGGTGGTTGGGTCGGCGGGAGGCTGCCTGCGCATACGAGCGACCAGAGTATTGATGGGTAGGACGACCGCAAAATACACTGCCGTCGCAATTATCAAAAACGAGACGATTGCATTGATGAAATCGCCGACTAAGAACTTACTGCCATTTAATACAAAGGCTATTCTCGAAAAGTCCGGCGCATGAACGATGGCTGCAATCAGCGGGGTGAGGAGGTCTTTGACGAACGAAGTTACTACCGTGCCGAAAGCTGCCCCGATAACAATTCCCACCGCCATGTCAACCACGTTGCCACGTAACAGAAACTGCTTGAATCCTTCCATAAATCTTCCCGGGGTTACGAGCGTTCCGCCAGTTTAATCGTCTGTATCCGGGATCAGCTTCAAGCGGCCTTGTTTGGGCGGCGATGCCGGCGTGCGATTTTGACGCCGCGGTCTCTTGGGGCCGTTCGTGCTTCGGGGCCGGCGCGGTCCGAAGGTTAAGGTGGATGCGTCCGGTGTCGCGGCCTTGCTGTTGACACTCCCGCTTTCTCCCCTGCCATTTTCCTTTGACTGACGTGAATTGGGGCTACCGGGTGGGAGCGCCGGCGGGGCCGGTTCCGCAGGCTCGAAGCCGAAAATCCGCCGTTCCAGCCGCTTGATGCGATCGCGCAATTCCGCCGCGCGTTCATATTCGAGCTTGTCCGCCGACCCCATCATTTGCTGGCGCAAATCGCTTATCCGGTCCGACAACTCGAGCGCTGGTAGCAAATCGTCATCGTGGTGGGACCTGGCCGGCGAGTTGACTTCAGGCACCACCGCCCATTCCGGCGAATACATCTCGACCAGGGAGGCGTCGATATTTTTGACGATCGTCCTGGGCGTAATGCCGTTCGCTTCGTTGTAGGCGAGCTGCTTGGCGCGGCGGCGATTGGTCTCGTCAATCGCCTTCCGCATCGACTCGGTAGTCAGATCGGCGTACATCAGCACTTTGCCGTTAATATTCCGCGCCGCTCGCCCGATTGTTTGGATCAGGGATCGTGCGGAACGAAGATAGCCCTCCTTATCCGCATCAAGGATCGCGACCAGCGAAACCTCGGGCAGATCGAGTCCTTCGCGCAGCAAGTTGATTCCCACCAACACGTCGAACTCGCCCTTGCGCAGGCTGCGGATTATTTCGACCCGCTCGATCGTTTCGATATCGGAGTGGAGGTAGCGCACGCGAACGCCGAGGTCGTGATAGTAGTCGGTCAGGTCTTCGGCCATTTTCTTGGTCAAACAGGTGACCAGGACCCGCTCGTCAGCGCCGACGCGCTTGCGAATCTCTTCCAGCAAATCGTCAACCTGGGTACCGGCCTTGCGCGCCTCGATGATCGGATCAACCAGGCCAGTCGGCCGGATCAATTGTTCGACTACCAACCCGCTCGATTTCCGTAACTCATAGTCGCCGGGGGTGGCCGAGACATAAATGATTCGATTGGTGAAGCCTTCCCATTCCTCGAAATTGAGCGGGCGATTATCCAGTGCTGACGGCAAGCGGAAACCATACTCGACGAGGGTCTCCTTGCGCGAGCGGTCGCCGCGGTACATCCCGCCAATCTGCGGAATGGTAACATGGCTTTCGTCAATCAGGCACAAGTAGTCTTTTGGGAAATAATCCAACAGGGTCGGCGGCGCCTGGCCGGGTGCGCGCCCGGTCAGGTGGCGCGAATAGTTTTCGATGCCGGGACAGAAGCCCATTTCGGCCAGCAATTCCAGATCGTAAAGCGTCCGCTGCTCGAGCCGTTGTGCTTCGAGCAAACGATTTTCGCGGCGGAAAAATTCCAGCCGATCCTTCAACTCCGCCCGGATATTGCGTACCGCGGTTTCCATTCGATCAGACGTAGTCACATAGTGCGAGGCCGGATAAATTGCGACCGCCTGAAGCTTGCGGATAACTTTTCCGCGCAGCGGGTCGATTTCATAAAGCGCTTCGACCTGGTCGCCGAAAAATTCAATCCGCACGGCCCGGCTTTCCTCGTACGCAGGAAAAACCTCGACCGTATCGCCGCGCACGCGAAAAGTACCGCGATGGAAGTCGTAGTCATTGCGCTGGTATTGGATATCAACCAATTTCCGCAGCACGCGGTCGCGTTCGATAGTCTGTCGCTCTTCGAGAAATACCAGCATCTCGAAGTAGACTTCCGGTTCGCCGAGGCCGTAGATGCACGACACCGAGGCGACAATCAGCACGTCGTTGCGCTCGAGCAGGGCCTTGGTCGCGGAGTGCCGCAGCTTGTCGATTTCGTCGTTGATGCTGGCATCCTTTTCGATATAGAGGTCGGTAGAAGGAACGTAGGCCTCGGGCTGATAGTAGTCGTAGTAGGAGACGAAATAGCGGACTGCGTTCTCAGGAAAAAGGCTTTTGAATTCATTGTAGAGCTGCGCGGCGAGTGTTTTGTTTGGCGCAATTACCAGTGTCGGCAGATTCAGCTTGGCGACCACATTCGCCATCGTGAAGGTTTTGCCCGATCCAGTAACGCCGAGGAGCACCTGGTGCCGGATGCCGTCGCGCAGGTTCTGAGCCAACGATGCGATCGCCGCCGGTTGATCACCCTGCGGCTGATAGCCGGCGATGAGTTTGAACGCCCCTTCTTTACCACGCGCTAATGAGAGCATATTGATCCCTGATTGTAACAGGAGCAGGCCAAAAAAGGCGCCCACCAGATTCCCTTTCCCCATCGGGAGAGGGTGGCGCGAAGCGCCCGGTGAGGGACCCTAAAAAAGACGCTCGGCGATGCGTTCCAAGAACCTTCGATTATCCCCTGTCATCTGGTTGTTCCAAAAGGCCGGAAGGGGATCATTTTTGACAAATATCCTTCCATCTTTCGATCGTAAGATCGCCCTTAATAGTCTGCAGCAGGATTACGCCGGGCCGGGCTGCATGGAGTTGGTAGGCGGCGCCCTTCGGCAGCAGCGCCATGTGTCCGCGGCGCGCGGCAATCCGTCCCATCATGCGCCCCTTCGGGCTGCCCTCGAGCACCGTGGTACCTTCGTGACTCTCAGCCACGATTGAAGTATCCGGCTTGACCAGGCGGATCTCGACTTCGCCATCCATCACAATTGCCGATTCATCATGCGCGGCCGCGTACCATGGCGAGGTGCCTTCGGCACGAATCGCTTCGAGTACATACTTTATATTTTTGGCGACGGCGATTTTTTCCCATGGTTCCGCTTTGGATGCGACTTCGAAGATGTTCGAGAAGGCATAATTGCGAGGGTCATCATTGATTACCTCGACGCCGCCCTTCTCGTAATGTTCGAGTGAGCCGAAGCGGGTCTTTACCGTCGCCATACCGACCTCCCGATGAGGTTCTCGTCCGCCCGCTCTTCCGTGCACCATTCCCGCCCCGTGGCCGAAGAGGCGAGCTCAGGGTGGCTGGCGGGAGAGGTTAAGCGTGAGGGTTCCCTGAGCACCTTAGATATAATCGTCCGGGTCGCCCATCGGCAGGCCAAAGGCACTTCTGCCGAGAAATTCAATACTTTCGTCGCTATCGAACGGATGGTACAGGCCGGCGCGCACGTCGCGATAGAAGCGTTCCAGCGGCAGCCGTTTGAAATATGAGGAACCGCCTACGGCACGCAGGGCGAGGTTGACCACCCGGACCGAATTCTCGCGCGCGATCATGCACGCAGCGATGGCCTTGCGCGACCAGTTGCCCGGTTCGTCGTGCTCGACATCTGCTGCCGCCTTCCACATCGCCGCCCGCGCGCCTTCGATCAGCATGTCCATCTCGCCGACTTTATTGAACACCGCCGGCAGATGACTCATGGGCTTTTTCAAGGGGTAGCGCGGCCGATCGCGCATGAATTCGACCACGAAATCACGTGCCGCCACGGCGATGCCTATGTACGGCGCGCCGATCGAAAACGGCGCCTTGGCGAATACCCGCGTGATCATTGCGCCATTCGACACCGCGCGGCGCAGAATAACCGCCGAGTCAGGGACGAACGCGTCTTTTAATTCCGAGCCGCACGAAGCGGTAGACCGCATTCCCATCGTATGCCAGTCGTCTTTAAAGATCAGGCCCGGCGTATTTTTCGGCTGGACGAAAAAGGTAATGATCGTCGGCCGTTCCGGTGCATCCGGCCAGGTCGCCTCGGCAAAGAAGTAATCGAGCCGGATACTTTGGGTGCCGAAAATCTTGCGGCCATTAACCAAAAAGCCGCCCTCAACCTGCCGCGCCTCGGTTCGAGGGCGCAGGTTGATTACGGCATTGTCCGGTTCGGAGCCCGAACCTCCGCAAATCAGCCGCTCGCCCCCGATCCTTTGCAATTTTTCTGCGATATTCTCCGTCTCAACCACCACTCGGGGCAATTCGTCACGCCGGGATTCATCACGCGGCCGGATGGCGCGGCGTCGGTTGGATCTCTGATGGAGATCGACTAACAGCCCAAGCACGTTAAAATGCATATTGATCGCGAGGGCGGTCGCCCCATCGCCCTGTGCCAGCCTCTCCTGGGCCTTAACCCGCTCCAGCAGGCTCGCGCCCAACCCGCCGAATTCCTCTGGAATGATCAGGTTGGTGTAGCCGCACTCCCGCATTTGCTCGTAATTTTCGAACGGAAACGATTCGTCCTCATCATGCTGCGCGGCGCGCTTGGCAAAATCGTCGGCGAGGCCACCCGCCAGACCGATAAAGCGCTGCTCGCGTTCAGTGTGGATTTGATTCATCAGGGCTGCCTCCGTCGCGCCGCGCGCGGGCGGCGCCTGCTCTCACGATGCGAGAATAAGCGCAATTGTGACCTTTCTGCCATAGCTGTATGTGCAGCCTTACAGCGGCTTTCCCATAGAGGGACAGCCGGCCTAGCACCACGACCCGCGGGATCGCATCGGAGGTCTGCGCGAGACATGCGCGCGAAAGATCGTGATGGACAAAGCCCTGCGAGAGAAATCTTCCGAGCAGCCGTTGCACCACGCGATGTTGCGGGTGCAACTGAACAACGGCGTCGCCGATATTCTTCGGGGCCGAGAAGACGACCTGACGGATAGGCGCGCTTCGGCGCCATTCGAAGTCACGGCGGCCATTGTCCGGCGGCTTTCGCAACGTGTCCAGAGTTGATGACCAGGTCGGATCGGCGCCGTGGCGGACTTCGAGGTTCGGAAACTCAAACCGCGATGGTTGCGCATCAGGAGTCGCAGCAGGTTTCAAGCCTTCCGCGCCGGGCATTTCGAGTGGACAGGAGATCGCGTCTCGCAATGCTCATGGTCGTGTCCGATCCACCCTTGAGCCATAGATATTCGGCCGCGTAGCACGTCGATCTCCCGACTCAGGTCCGTTGCGGCCGATCGTCTTCCAAATGTCTTTGCCAAAAATCTCGGTGTCGAGTTCGAGCTTCCAGAGCACCTAGAGGCTCGCCCTGGGCATCATCGTCGAGACACGCTGCGGACACAGTCCCCTCAGCGTTCAAATTCGGCGACACCCAGCTCCGCCGGCGTGGGGGCGTGCAGACCCAGGAATGAGTTGAAGGCAAAGATCAAAAGTGTCAGCCACAGCGGCGTGGTCGAAGAAAGCCGCAGTGCCAGGATGCCTAATATTCCTACTCCGAATGGCAATATAAACTTCAGATCAACCTCATTGTCGGTTGCTATCCGGATTTCATGATCGAGCTGTTTAAAGAAAGAATCCACCCCTTTGGCGGCGACAGAGCGGCCGCGCGTATGACGCTGATGCTGTGATGGGCGGTGGGCGGGATATGAGTTATTCACGGCAATCGGCACTGCCGATGCACTCAGACTCGACTCCAGGGACTGCAGATTCCTATAGCGCTCGGGTGAGTATTGAATCAGTATACTACCGGTTATCGGATTGTACTCGACCTGACTAATCCCAGGGGTCCTCGCAATCGCTGAACCGAGTTCCCGCAACTCGTCCTCTTCACCCCTCACCGCTGGTATCCTGAGCCGCAGGCGTCCAGGAAGATGATGATGTACGTATGCATCTACCGCCATCCGAGCCTCCGGGGACGAGGTAACCGTTGCAGGATCGAGGATACCTGAACGTATCTCTTCTTTTTATTGCGCCGGGCCGCTCTCGGCGCGAGCCTCGGCCACCATATCCTGTACGCTTTCCGATGCTTCCGATACCATCTCCCGTGCCATCGTCGCCGCAGCATAGCCAGCTTTAATCGCGGTCTTGACGACCGGGCGGAGGGTTCCGCTCGCGAGGTCCGGCAACCAGTTCGATGCCATCGCAAGCCCGGCGCCGACGGCCATCCCCACCAGCAGCTCGGGCTGGACCAAGGCCGCCACACCAATCAAAGCGCCGGTGGTCAACAGCGAGCGGCTCACCAGTGGTTGCCCCGGTTGACGAGCCGCGGTGGAGTGAATCTCCCGGTGCTCCATATTCCTGTGCTCGGCACTCCTGCCGGAATCAGCCTCATCGCGCGCCATTTCTTGCCTCCTAGGTGGCTGAGCAGACGATTTGTTTGCTCGTTGCCGTTTCATCTAAATCGTGGAATCACCCTTTACGAGTGATGAATAGACTTTCGTTCCTGCCAGTTCGATTTCAACGGTGGCGCATATCCTATGCTGGTTCAATTGCGCCTACTACTCGGCCCCGGATGGCGGGCTCTATCTGAGGACGTTCGGAATCGTCCGGGGCGCCTCTGAACGTCAGCAATTTGGCGGTCTCATTGCCAAGGAACGGTATCACTGCTCCAGCCGCAACCATCAGCGCATCGGCAAGACCGATCGAAGTCAACCCAAGCAGATTGCGCAGCCCTGGAATCAGGAATGCCAACGCCTGCAGACCATACGAGCCCGCCAGCGCAGCGGTAAGGTAATGGTTGGACGGCAGCGTGCCGCGCCCGAGGACGCTGTGCGCCGCCGAACGGCAGCTCACCGCGTGAAGCAACTGTCCCGACGTAAGGCTGGTGAATGCCAGCGTGCTGGCGTGTGCACCGATGCCATACCGGGCGATGCCGTAACCATAAACGGCCAGCGCTCCACCTGACAATGCCGCTGACTCGCCAACGATACGGCCGAAGTCTGAAGCTTTCAGCACCGGTTCCCTGGGGTCGCGCGGCGCGGCGCTCATAACGTCAGGTTCTGGCGGCTCTAAAGCCAACGCCAGGCCCGGCAAAATGTCCGAGATCAGGTTGATCCATAGCAACTGCATCGCGTTGAGCGGATGGCCCAGACCCAGCGCCAGGGCGGCGAACATTACGATTATTTCACTGAAGTTGGTCGCCAGCAGGAAGTGCAGGGATTTCTGGATGTTGCTATAGATTGAACGACCCTCTCCGATCGCGACCAGCATCGTTTGCAGGTCGTCGTTTTCCAGCACAACGTCAGCGACGTCGCGCGCCGCATCGGTGCCAGCAGTGCCCATAGCGATACCGATATCGGCCGCTTTGAGCGCGGGACTATCGTTGATTCCGTCGCCGGTCATGGCGACCACTCTGCCCGCACGCTGCAAGGCCTGCACAATCTGCAACTTGTTTGCAGGACTGACCCGGGCGAAGACCTGAGCGTGCTGGGAGATGTCCTGCGTGCCGATTTCCTCGAGGTCGGCAAGCCGGTTGACCTCATACACCTTCAAGGGACCGTTGCGACTCAATGCCAACGCTCTCCCGACCGCCGAGGCAGTCAGCGGCTGATCGCCGGTAATCATTACGGTATCGATACCAGCCCGATGAAATGCTCGAATCGCGTCGCCGACGCCATTTCTGATGGGATCGGCCATTGCGACCAGGCCCAGCCACACCAAATCGCGCTCGACGCGCGCGTGGCGCTCGACGGTCTTCAGCTCGCGGCATGCGATACCCAGCACGCGCAAAGCAGCGCCGGCCATCTTGTCATTTTCGGCGACGATACGTGAGCGATCGGCCTCGTTCAGCGGTACACGTTTATCATCGCGGATTTGCCAGCGGCACATCGCCAGCACTTCGCTCGGGCTACCCTTAATCGCTACCAGAAATGGTCCCTTAAATGACGTTGCGGGGTCAGGGCTCACCTCATGGAGTGTGCACATGTAGTTGCGATCTTCGGCACGCCCGATGGTCCTGGTAGTGCGATATTGCGAGCGCAGCGCGATAGGTTCAATTCCAGCATGGAGTGCCAGCTCAACCAAGGCATTCTCGGTAGGCGAACCGGTGAACTGGTAGTGGCCGGCCCTGCGCTCAATGGCTGTTTCGCTGCATAGCACGCAAATCTCGGCCAGCTTGCGCAACGCGTCATCAACGCGAAATAGCCGTCCACCCTCGAGAAATTCGCCCTTGCGAAATTCAAGCTGGCGGCCGCCGCTGTGCACGATTTCGACTTCCATCCGATTGAGCGTGAGCGTACCGGTTTTGTCCAAGCATATAGTCTGCACACAACCGAGCGTCTCGACTGCTTCCAATTTTCGTATTATCACGCCATGGCGGCGCATCTTGAGAATTCCGAGTGCCAGAGTGGTGGCTGCCACCGCAGGCAATCCTTCTGGCACTGATGCGACCGCGAGCGAGATTGCAGTTTCCAGCATCTGCAGCAGGCCATAGCCGCGCAACAGCCCAATACCCAGAAACACGCCGCATATGCCCGTGCACGCGAGTACCAGTTGCCGGCCGACGTGGGCGAGTTGACGCTCCATCGGCGTGTCAGGGGACTCGGTCTCGCCTGCCAGGCGATGTATAAGCCCCAACTCGGTGCTTGCACCGGTTGCGACTACTATCGCCAGGCCGGTTCCGCCGGTGACGCGCGTGCCCATGTAGACCATGTTGCGGCGCTCGGCGAGCACGAGTCCGTCGTCGTCCAGGGTTTGTGGACTTTTCGCAACTGGCAGGCTCTCGCCGGTCAGCGCGGACTCATCGACGGTCAGATGTTCGGCCTCGATCACCCTCGAGTCGGCACAAACGTAAGTGCCTGGTTTTAGCCCGATGACATCACCCGGGACGACGCGCTCCGAAGGCACCTGGCGGAGCTTGCCGTTACGGGTGACTGCAGCCGTGGGCTGAACGATGCGTTTGAGCGAGCGAATTGCATTCTCCGATTGGCTTTCGGTGAAAAATCCGATCGCGGCATTGATTGCCAGCACGCCGCCGATCGCGACCGCATCGCTCAGCCCGCCCGTGAAAATCGAAATGCCGGCTGCCGCCAGCAGCAATACCGTCGGCATCGAGTCGAACTGATCTAACAGAATCGTCAAGCCGGCGCGGGCTTCGAGTTCCGGCAGCCGATTCGGCCCGCAAGCCTCGAGCCGGTCCGCGGCAACCTGCTCAGGGAGTCCGTTTCTCGAACTACCTAAGTGCGCAGCTACCGCCGTTACGTCACGCCGATGCCAGCCGTTTTCGCCAGAATTGACAAACTCATCAGCCGGTAAAGAGGTAGCCGGATTGCCACGCCGGCGGGAATTTTCATTATGTTCGCCGGCAGTGCTCCTGGCGTGGTGCGCGTTCCGGCCGGAGGATGAGCCGCCACGGGTCGAGCAGCCTCCGATACTGACTGTTGCCTGCAACAGCGCGGCAATCCTGCCCGCATCAATTTGTTTATCGAACTCGACCAGCACATTGCCGGTCAATGGATTGGCTGAGACGCGCCTAATTTGATGGCGCAAAGCAAGTTCGCGCTCGATCTCGTGCTTTGACGCCGGGCAATGATACAACCCCGGCACTCGAAACCTTGCGCGGCCCGGCATAACGTGAAGAGGTTCAACCGGCGAAGTCAAGCTTTCCAGGTCCGACAACAATCTCTCCTGATTTTAAGAATTCCTACCCAAAGAGACAGAAGGACCGCTGCGTACAGGGTCCATACAGATTCAAGCATAACAAAATCTGCGGCGACAGCAAAAAACTTGATGGACCATGCTTTGCCAAGGTGGCCGGCACCTGCACCCGGAGTATCACGGTTGCGCTTGACGGCTGGGGCGCGCTATTGCTCCAAAGACCTTGCGCGCCCGTTGCGGCCGCGCCTTGACAATCAGGAGGAATAGTCAATGGGGACTTTACGCGGTGAGGAGATAATTGCGCGTTGCTTCCAGCAGGAAGGCGTCGAACACCATTTTCTTTATGATGGGCGGGCCAACCGGCGGGACCGCTGGCGCCTGCCTCGATCTGGGCATGCAGGGTATTTACGTGCGCCATGAGCAGGCTGCCGCGATGATGGCGCATGCCTACTCACGGGTGACCGGCAAACCAGGCATTTGCATCGCGCCAATGGGCCCCGGAGTCGCCAATCTGGTTACGGGCCTGGCTAATGCGCAAGCCGACGCTTCACCCGTGATTGCGATCGGTGGCTCGGCGCCGATGCGGGGCTGGACGCTGGATACCTTCCAGGAGATGGACCAGGTCCCAATGATGCGGCCCATCGTGAAATCCGCCTATCGCATCGACCTCGGTTATCGCATTCCCGAATACATCAGCATCGCGTTTCGCGAAGCGCTGGATGGCAAGCGCGGTCCGGTCTATCTCGATTTGCCGGGTGATATTCTGGCCGGGAAAATCGAAGAGGATAAGATCAACTGGGTCAAAGGCAATTACCGCACCGAAGCCCGCCCGGCAGGCGATCCGGCACTCGTCCGCAAAGCCATCGATTTGCTGGCCGAGGCACGCAAGCCACTGATACTTACCGGCAGCGGGGTATTATGGTCGCGCGCAGAGGACGATTTGCGCACGTTTGTCGAGGCCACCGGCATCCCCTTCTTCACCACACCGCAGGGCCGCGGGGTCGTCGCCGAAGACCATCCTAGGTCCTTTCCGGGTGCGCGCTCGAGCGCGTTTCGTGAAGCCGACGTCGTGCTGGTTATTGGCGCCCGTGCGAACTCGATGCTTTCCTTTTTACGGCCGCCTCGCTTCTCGCCCGACGCCAGGTTTATCAACGTCAATCTCGACGGCCGCGAAATCGGGCACAACCGCGCCGCTGAAATCGGAATAATCGGCGATGCCAAGCTGGTGCTCCAGCAATTGACCAGCGAAGCCAAGGGACGCTTTGACCCGCGCGAGGAGACGCCGTGGGTTTCTCAGCTCTCCGCCAAGCATCGCTCGAATTTGGAACGCAGTTCGCCGCTTCTCCACTCGGACAAGGTCCCGATTCATCCGTTACGCCTGTGCAACGAGGTCAAAAACACGATCTCGCGCGACACTATCCTGGTGGTTGACGGTCATGAGATCCTGAACTTCGCCCGCCAATCGATCCCCATCTATCAGGCGCGTTACAGCCTTAATGCCGGTCCGCACGGCTGTATGGGAGTGGGAATTCCGTTCGGAATCGGCGCGCAGGCGGCTGCGCCGGACAAGCCGGTGGTCGTCCTCAGCGGCGATGGCGCGTTCGGATGGAACGGGATGGAGATGGATACCGCCATCCGCCATAAACTCAATATCGTCGTGGTGGTCTCGAACAACGCGGGCTTTACCTCGCGCAAAACCGGCGGCAGCGTAGGACGCGAGCTCGGCTATCAGCGCTACGACAAGATGGTCGAGGCGTTGGGCGGATACGGCGAATTTGTCGAAAAGCCCGCTGAGATTCGACCGGCCATCGAGCGCGCGATGAAGAGCGGAAAACCCGCCCTGGTCAATGTCTGCACTGATCCGGAAGCCCAGGCCACGACCGACATGGGTTTTTCGGGCTACTGATCGAAATAAATTCGCTCGCGCAGGATATGGCGCCGTGAGCGCACCGAAAGAGTTCTCGAGCGTCGCCCACGGCTGGAATCGTTCCAGCCGTGGGACATCATGACGAGCTGGATCAGGTCGGAGTGAAGTGAGTCGGAGCGCGCGCCGTCTTAGGGCACCGAGGCAACCGACGCAAAATGCATAGTCTGGAGCCCAGAACCATCGAGGCCGGTCGGGCAACAACAGTTGTCCGAGTGCCCTCATTCAATTCCACCTTCAGCACCACGGAAACCGTTGCGTGGCGATCTGGCAGGAACGCAGGCGCTACGGGCACGATCAACTAAACTGGTCATGGACAGTCCATCCGAGCGTTACCGACCGCGAATGCTGACCGTCTCGCTGGCTCGTCGAGCTCGGTGAATTCGGTTCCGGTATGAATTCCTTTAGACCAACCCTCTGGTCGCTTTGCTCTAAGGTCGATCGGTTGCGCTGGTAGCCAACGCTCGCTCGACCGCTTGCGGAGCCGTCTCAATGACGCGCAGCAGTATCCGAGCGGGACGGTCCGGGACTGCTCGCCTTTGTTCCCACTGCTGAACAGTGCGCACGCTGAAGCCGAACTGTTGAGCGAACTCGGCCTGCGAGAGCCCGAGCTTGTGACGAATCGCTTTCACATTAGGAACAGGAGGATTGTACACTCGGCGCGCTCTGCGCAAATCGGCCGCAGTCATCTCCGGAACGTCCGGGTCCGAGGCAATCTGTCGCGCAATCTCACGCTCGGTGGATGCTCGCAGGCGTTTCCGATTTATGCGGCCTTTACCGATTTGATTTGCCGAACGTCTGACGATAGGCATCGGGTTCCCTCCGGCTGGCAAGACGCGCTGAAATGATTCGGCGGCTGGCGCCGCGCCAAGTATAAACTACGAACAAGATTTCACCTTCGATTTCTCCAATTGCGACGCAACGGCGCTCGCCATAATCGCGCCGCCGGTCCTCGTACTCCAGTAGATCTCCTCCCTTGAAAATCCGCGCTGCATATTCGAAGTCGAACCCACGTTTTTCAAAGTTGTCCTGGCTCTTGGCCTCGTCCCACTCGAACACCCGGGCTCAATATACGCTATTTGCGTACTACGTTAAAGACGTACACCACATTTGGCGTACCGATGGGAAGCGTCCAAGGAATCCCGGCTTGGAGCATATGCGGAGCCCTTGATTTTGGCGCGCGGGGAGTAACGGAACGGACAACTCAGAGTTTGCCGGCCCCCGGAAAGAGGGGTCGCTATTCCCCCTGAGATCGTATAGACGCCAGATGGATGACTGACCGGTGAGTTGCCCTCATCGGCCACATAGGCCCAGAAATGGGGAAGGCGCCACATGGTGCTTGTTGCTCATTCGCGCTAGTGGCTGCGCAGGAACCCGTGATACGCACCGCGTCAATCCCGCAATCGACGACGCGGCAGGATTTGCGCGCGTTCATAAGGGGGCGGCGCACCCGCCCCTTACAATACGTTCGCGAACTGGGAAGTTGCTCAAAGCTTATTCCAGAACTACGAGCACTTGTGATCCGTATCAAAACTCGAATCCGATTCCGCCACTGGCCTCGGCGCCACCAAGGATAGGAACTGAGCGGTCTCGCTATACGAGGGCCAATGTGAAACGCTTTGCTCCTCGACGCCTTCCTGCTGATTCTCTCCTTCCTCACGGCCGTTCGGATTGCCGGTCTTCGCGAACTGTGTCCAGTACCCAATCATCGTATTCGAGAGTGCCTGTTGATCCGCCGTAAACGTCGGTGTTATCTCCCGAGCGCTTCTAAATCGAAGAGATATTGCACCTCAATGAAGTGAGAATCGCCCTGTGTAAAGCTCAGCGGGAAGAAGAAGGGGCGCGGTCTCGTCATGGAATTCCTAAAATCGGCGTCGCCTAGCGCCCCGAGTTCTATTGACGGACTCGTCGGATCCGCACTCAGCGGATATAGCGAAATTACAGAATCAGCAAATACCTTGTCCGGAGGCGGTGACAATCCATAGATGTTGCACTCACCGATTCACGATTCCTTGGCTTCTCTGTGCCCGCATGTATTGAGTGCACTGACCGTAATCCTTCCGTCGTTTGGCCGGTAGCGGGCCGATGGGTTGCCAGAATCGGGGCATAACTGCGCCACCTGGCGAAGTGCCCAGGAGTGGCTCCCCAAGAAAACGGCGCAGCGAGAGCTTTAACCCCCGCCGCGCTGAACCCCAATATACGCAGTGCGGCCTGAAAACTCACTGCTCCGGCAGGTCGCCTTTTGTCTGCATCAGAAGGGTCCCGGACGTAGAGAAGCTGGCTATCGCATTGGAGGGAGTGTTGACACTCGTAGTAACGAGGTCGATCCTGCTGCCACCGGCCGTAACAACGAAGTGGTTCGTGCCGCTGGCATTTTTTGTCGCGCCAGTGTGGTCGAAAGTGGCGCCATGGCATCGGCCTCCGCTATAGGCGATAAAAGAGCTGTCGCCAGTTCCGGTTGTGGAATCATAGTTGATCACTTTGCCCACGGAGTGGAGCACTTGGATGAGTGGATGTATAGCATTCACAGGGAGGGCTGAGTCAGCGTCAGTGACCGTAAAACAACTGTTTCCTGCGGAATCGATGGACCCGGCCCCGTTTTCTAGAAGGTTAATCGGGATGACCACCACGCCGCTTGTGCTACAGTCTTCCAAGACGGGCTCGGTCGGATTGAAGCATAGCGCCTGGGACCCCTGAGCGGTATCTGAGAATTGGCCAGCGGGACCCGGAATTTCTTCCGGCTCGTTTGACCCCGCAGGTGCGACTCCGCCGGCCACGAACGTCAGTACTGCGATTCCGGCCAAGATCTTAAAGACTCGTACTCGTGCTTTCATTAACGTCTCCTCCATGTGTGGCGGAGACTATCTGCGGCGGGAAAGTGAAGTCTTAAAAAATTTCGATAAAATTTCCTTAATTTCTGCTAAGGTTTAAAAATTCGCCAAATTCACAAATGAAACGGCGATCTCCTCTGTTCCCGACTCTTGGCTTTTTGTCATTCTCGTGCGTGTGCTTTCCTGGCAGCGCGATGAATCCCGCGTCTTCGCTTCTGCTACCCTTCGCGCGACAGCCAAGCGCAAGGGTGACGAGCAGGCCGGTTATCAATGGTGTGAGAACGCTCCGGCCAATGAGCTGAGATCAACGATTGAGCAGGCGAGGCGCCGCTTCACATCGTCACTCGAGGAATCCCCGAAGACCTTGTCTTACTGAATTCGCACGTGGCGGGGACCTTTACGCGGCGGACGTCCGTTCAGATGGGCGGGAGCGGCCAGCTGCCTGATTCAATTCGTCCAGCAGCGCCTTGGCGTCCTTCAAATCTGCCGTGTCGAAGCCTTGGGTGAACCAGCCGTAGATCTCCGCGAGCATCGCGCACGCTTCGCCCAGACGGCCCTGGTTGGCAAGCAGCCGCGCGAGACTCATGGTCGTGCGCAGCTCCCACGCCTTAGCGGCCGATGCTGATAGCGAGGGCGATAGCTTCCCGGAAACCGGCCTCAGCCGATTTGCGTCTGTCCGTTTTTCAGCCGCAGTTCGCCGCATAACCTGAGGGTCTCGGGCCGGTTTGCGAGTTCGTCGGGATGCACTTCGAGCGCCTCTTGGATTGTCTCAAGCGCGTCCTCGCGGGCGCCTGCTAGTTCCTGCACCTCGGCCAGGTAGCGTCATCCACACGCTGATGGCCATGCGCGTCCCGATCTGACGCCAGCCGGCTATGCCTTCGCGAATCAACGCTATACCTTCCGTCGCCTCACCGAGATGTGCTCGCGCTGCACCGAGGCAACATCGCGACCGTGCGGCCGGATTCGGCATTTGATGTTTTTCCGCTAGCTCGAGCGAGTGCGCTGCTAAAGCTGACGCTCGCTCGTAATCCCTCAGGTCCAGCTCAAGTCGCGAGGCACAATACCCCGCGTTCGCAACCTCGAATGGACTGCCCCGGTCCGCAACGGCAATCATCTCTGCCTCGACGTTGGCGAGCCACCTCTGCTCGACCGAGCACCCACGCGTTAAAGCTGGCGAACGCAAGAGCGTTCACCGCCTCGTTAATGGAACGTGGGTGACAAACGAGAGGGTCGCCAAAAGAAGCGAGCCCTGCCGCGAAGTGCTGTTCGGAGCCGATGAGGTCGCCACGCCAATAGCGCGTTAGGATTTGGAGTCGATGTATATGGCCGGCCTCTTGCACGCCGTGCCGCTGGGCCAGCTCGTGAGCTTGGTCGAGAGTCGCATCCGCGGCTAATAGTTCGCCCGAGATGAGAAGAGTAGAACCTCTCGAGGTCAACCAATTGATCAGTTGCGTGACATCACCGTTCTTTTCAGCCAACGACGATGGCCTGCTCGGTAGCCTGGATCGTTTCCGGGGCGGCATATCCCTTCATCGCATCGAGCATCGAAAGCGCCGACTGCCTGTAGTTGCAGCTCGCGGCTATCGCGCTCTGGGGACTCAGGTAACTGCTTGCGCAATAGCTCAAGAGCAGCGGCGTAATGGCGTTCAGCCTCGATCACCGCACTACGCCCACACGCCCGCTCGCCGGCAAGCTGAAAATATTGGATCGCCTTGTTCGCATGGTTGGCGCGGCTGTAATGGTACGCGAGTTCGGTTGCGATCTCGGCCGCTTGTTCGCCGTAGGCACTTCTCTTCGCGCTCGGCGATGCGCCGATGAAGCTCAATCCGGTGGCTGGCGGGAACCCGGTCGTACAAAACGTCACGATACAGTGCGTGCCGGAAGTGGAAGCTTTCCGCCACGGTGCGGTCAGGCCACTGGGTCACACCATCAGCCTGCACGAAACGCTCATGGCGCGACAAACGCTTGCAGCTGCTCTCGATCTCCCTCAGCGGCTGTTCGAGCGCTGCCGCCACTGCAGCAGTTGAGAACTTCGCACCGGCAACGCTCGCTGCCTCCAGTACCTGTTGCTCGTCAGAAGCGAGTTGATCGACGTTTCGCTCGATCATTTGTAGGATACTGCGCGGCATCTCCCCGTGGCTTGAATCGAGCAGCGGCACGACTTCCCTCCGCTGGGCCACGCCAGGTTCCAGCACTCCCTGCGCTACGAGATTATCCACCAGGTTGACCACGAACAGCGGATTCCCTTCTGTGCGCTCGTGGATACCTTGTGCAAGGGTAGCCAACCACCGTTCACCTGGTTCACTCGAAAACCGGCTTCGGAGGTAATCTGCAACATTCTCGGGACCCAACAATTGAAGCCGCAGTTCTTCGCAAAGCCGATGGACTTCGAGTTCTTCCTTGACCGTGCGCAGCGGATGAGCGCCAACGAGCATTTCCACTGGCCGATATGTGCCGATTATCAGCAATCGCGCCAGCTCGATGCGACGCGCAATGGCGGAGATCAATTCGAGCGTCGAGAAATCGCTCCACTGCAGGTCTTCGAAAAGCAGCACCAGTGGCGAATCGGCCGTCAGTGTCTCCAGAGCCTGCGCCATTTCGCGCAACATCCGTTGCTGAGTCACTGGCTGCGCGCCGCCCGGCAGCTTATCTCGTTCCGCTTCGCTCAGCAGCGACGGCATTTGGCCGAGCCAGGTCGGTGCGAACCGGTGTAAAACCTCAAGCACACGATCGCTGTTCGGCCTCCCGACCGATACGGGTCAGCGCCTCGAGCACCGGCATGTACGGTTCGCCGGCGCCATACTGCTCGATACATTGGCCGCAGCCGATTCGGACGGTGCGTTCCTGAGCAATCGAATCTAGGAAGGCTCTGACAAATGTAGTTTTACCGATCCCGGGCTCGCCGGTGACGAACACGATTCGACGCTGGCCTTCGAGCGCCTGAGCAAACCAGCTGCGCAATTGATCAAGCTCCGCCTCGGCGTCCAACCAAAATCGGCACCGGTCCTCGCGCAGCAGACGACATCCTCAGCGCGGAGTCCGATGCCGTTGTGGTTGTGACTTGCGCGATGCAGCGATAGCCCCGGCCATGCACCGTCTCGATAAAGCGGGGTGCCGTCAGTTCGTCGCCCAACGCTTTGCGCAATTCGGCCACCCAAATACCGGGCATTGAGTCACTCACCGCAACCTGCGACCACACCGCGTCGAGCAGGGCCCCTTTGGTGACCAACTGCCCAGGGTGTTCTAGCAGATAACGCAGCACCTCGAAGGTTTTATGCCTGAGCAGGACCTCGGTCTCTCCGTGCCAAACCTGTTCATTGACTGGATCGAGGCGAAAGGGCGTAAACAGATGCTGCTTCCCACTTTCACGCGAAGACTATCAAAGGTGAGGAGAGAACCTAAAAAACAGACTTTAGCTATTATTTGACTATTCTTGCACAATCTGAGGCTTGTCCGGTGATCGCATCGAGTACCTTTACGAGTGGGCGAACGCGCCGACCAAAACTTCTGGTCAATCGTTGTTTAGCGCGTTTCATAAAGGGGTAGCAGCAGCATCCGTGCGAATTTGTACGGTAGCGTGTTGTACGCAATGATCTCCGGCCAGGTTCTTGAGATTCGCGTAGGATCTGGCTATTCGATTAGCCCAATAAATCCGGGCGACAACCGATGCCGATTCAGCGTGGCGTGCTGCATTCTTCGCAATGTGATCCCCCACGTTAGACCCCCCGGTTTGTTGCGTGAAACCCAGCTGCCCGGGGCCGCTTTATTCCGGACCACTCAGGTTGCACGCAAAGATTTCATGCAACGAATATCCACAAAACGCCGGAATCGGCGGTTTTGGTGCCAAAACTTACGCTGGCGACCCCTTTCTGAGGGTCCTTACCGTATATTTCCGGAGGGCTGCTGCCGCCACCCCATCGTGCGCAGCCGCGCGAAGATAGACGCCGCTATTTCAAATGCGCGGGCTTTTCTCGCTGTTCAGCAAGAGTGGGACGTTCGAGCGGTACCTGTTGGGCGTTCGTCGATGGCCGACCCATTGTGAACGCGCCGCGCTCGCTTGAGGAGCTACCGGCGGAGACGCCTCTATCGGGAGCGTTGAGCAAGGACCTCATCAAGCGCGGCTTCCGATTTGTTGGTCCCAAGATCTGCTACGCATTCATGCAGTCAGTTGGCCTCGTAAATGAGCACATCGTCGGTTGCTTCCGCCGTAGTTTGGACGAGAGTCGAAAATTCGAAAATCCCCTTAGGACCCGATCGGGAGAGTAATACCGGAGTTATGCTGAACAGATGACGGCGATAGTGATGAGCGCTTCCTGCATCACGCAAGCGCTTCAGTCTTGTAGTCAACAAGTGATTCATACCAATAGTATCGTGATCTGAGGAGCCTGGGTCGGCGCCAGCGGGTGAAATAGTCCCGTTTTTCCGAGGAACAGGAGTATCTGCCCATGCCCGAGTACGACAAGTGGTCGCGATGGCTTCTGGAAACGCGCTTTGGTGGCGACGAAAAGATCGCCGCACCGAGCCTGCGATTGCTTCGGCAGATCCGCGACGCGTTACTCGATAAAGCGGCGCTTAAGGACGGGCAAGTGTTGCTTGACGTTGGTGCCGGCGACGGATTGATTGCATTTGGCGCATTGGACAAGCTCGGTCCCAGCGGCCGGGTGATCCTGGCCGACATCTCGCGCCCTATGCTGGATCACGCTCGAGATGCCGCGGAGAAGATGGGAGTTTCTGACCGCTGCGAATTCATCGAGGCGAGTGCGGAAAATGTTTCGGCGATCGCGAGTGAATCGATCGATGTCGTCACAACCCGGTCGGTCTTGATTTTTGTCCAGGACAAGCTGCGGGCCCTGAAGGAATTTTATCGCGTGCTCAAACCGGGGTGGACGGACAGCACTATTCGAGACGGTCAATAAGAGAGAGCAATGGCGGCCTTCAGAAATTTGGCCTGGGGTGGGTTTCGGATTGTATCGAGTGGAAGAAATCGAGCCGATCCGGGACCTGGCTACTCGACTGCTTTCTTCGCTGGAAACCATTCCGCTCGAGACGATGACGAGCGCCGGTCACACAGAATACTTGCACATGTGTGAAGATGCCGGTTTCGCAGCCACACATATGGATTTGGATATCGCGTCGTGGCCTCCGCCCCCGGCCAAGATAGAAGGCCTGCTGAAGGTCTCGCCGAACCCGCTTTGGCCGACTCCCTCCGAAGTGATGGACAAAATCTTTACCGCCGAAGAACGCGCGAGGTTCATCGAGTACATGAGACCGCTAGTAGAGAGCGGTAAGGGCATAGCCCGTTTCAGCAGCGTATTCATATGGGCTTTCAAAGCGCCGATTCCCGAGAAGCCATGGTAGGCGCGGATATAATGATAAGGGTGCGCCCGAGCAATGCTCGCGGACTTTGGGCCTTGCAAATCTAACCGCCTGGTGGCTGGCCGAATCAAACAGCCGAGCGAGCGAGGCTATTCGCCGGGACGCGGCTGGATTGCATTGTAATTGCTGGGATGTTTCGACATCCCCTCACGAATATCCGGATGCGCCGAGAAGAACGCGTCGAGTTCCGGATGCTTCTTCACGTAGCCGTCGTCATTGACCAGCTTGGGCTTGTAGGCGAGCTCCCTCGCGACCTTCGGATGCTGGCTCGCGAAGTCGCTCCAGGTCTTGAGCTTTTGCGTATCGATGTCGCTAGTGTCCGCAGCCTTGAACTCGGTCGTGGTATTTCCGTTGATGACGGTGCCCAGCGTCTTTCCTTCCTGCGCCGCCGACGAAGCAGCGAAAGCGACCGGCAGCGCGACTGCAATCAACAAAGTGGATAAGCGGTTCATGTTCTTCATCTCTCTCCAGCTATCCCGAGTAAACACGGTACGAGAACGAACAGGGTGATCCTCTGGTCCAGCGGCAACTCCAAGCTTGCTCTCTTTTCCAAGGCCATGGCGTCGAACGAGCATCAGTCAACGTTCCGAAAACTGCCATCATCAAGGGACCCGATTTCACCGCGCGGCGCGCCTTTTGGCCATGGCCATGGATGCTTACGCTCGAAGCAATTCTCCAACTCCCCCCGCTGCTCAATCGCGATTCGCAGGCGGTATCAGAATTCTCCCAGCAAGACGTCATTCCTGGTCCAGGCCAGTGACGTAGTCGGCAACTTCGTCCACCCCCTTAGCATTCGCGGACATTAGCCCGACATCTGCGAGACGGACACGAAATACCCAGATCCAGATGTCGATCCGTATAGCCTTGGGCCAGGACGCCGGCGTGACGACTTCTTCACCCTACGGTTCCGTCGGGGATCACCGAAAATACATCGCGTGTCCGAAGCTGCCGAAGCCGCCACCCATCAAGAGGAAGACAACCAGAGCGATGAGCAGGATGCTCACCAAACCCATTCCACGCGGCCCATAGTAACCGCTGCGGTATCCATAAAACCCACCTCCGCCGAAGAGCAAAATCAACACGAGAATCAGAAGCAACATACAATCCAGTCCTCCTATCTATTTGACCCGCTTTAACTTCTGCTGCGCCGTCCTGTGGGAACATCGACCCGCGGTCTTGGCGCCTGCTAGTTCATCACACTACGCCGAGTAGCCAGAGTCAGAGCACCACGCCTTCCAAGCGGAAGGTACATGGCGACCTCCTCAGGCCTTGCTTATCGCACTTGGGGGTTGGCCTAGCGAAACGCGGTCAAAGGCGAGTGAAAGGGCCGCCGTTGGGCTGGATCAAAGTCGGACTCGATTCCTGTGTCGATCCCGACTATTCACACTACATCGAGGGTGACGTAAAAACCACGGCAAGATTCTGTTCGTTTGGTTCCATGGAGAACAAGAAACACCGTTCGGGGAAAGCTTGGCGCGGCTATATCACGTTCATCATCACAGGTGCACAATCGCCAACACGCTTGAGCTCCCCACGAGAGTCCGAGTCACGATTCCGGGATGGTGCGGTCTCCAGGCCAGAATTCTTGTGCCAGGGCGGCTGCAGGACTGCCGC
Source organism: Binataceae bacterium (SeqCode) (assembly GCA_963752805.1). GTDB lineage: Bacteria > Desulfobacterota > Binatia > Binatales > Binataceae > JAMXLL01. The sequence goes on along the minus strand of CAVWAA010000034.1, from coordinate 23,593 downwards.
GCGAGAGGATGTATGAATCAGACCAATGTCGTCGATAGTGGAGCAAAAGCGGGTTGGTGCCACGGCCATGAGCATGCGCCGCCCGTCAACGTGTCGATGTCGAAACTCTTGCCCCGCTCGATCCCCGATCCGTTTAAAGTCAATTTCTATCGTTACTAGCCGGTCAATCAGGATTACGCGAAAGAGCTGACCCACCGGAGCTTCTAGCACGACGAGAGAGCGAGCAAGCGGATTTAAGGAGAGTATTGCTGTCCCAATCTGACCGCAGGCTTGAAAATTAAGTTCCTGAATAGAAAACGGTAACAGGAACTTTCAGTTGGAGACTGAAGACCTGCTACCGTTTAGGCTCCGGTAGGGGGGGCTAACCGGAGCCAAGTCCTAATTGTGTTGTTGTGTCTGACAGCCGCACGCTCGCTTGTCAGTGTATGTCCACGCCTTTCGGGTGCAATCACAGTGCGCGCGACCTTAGGCGGTCAGTGGGCCTCACTCTAGGCGCAGTGATGTTCTTTAAGCAATCGCCATTCGTTCTTTGCAGTACCAAAAAAGTCGAAAGGGCCGACGGGACGAATATCGCGATTCGATCCCAAGGGCGGTCCATCGGTCGTCAGCCGGGTGACCTCACGCTTCCAGGATTGGCTGGGCGATTACGCGACCCTGGCGTGCGATTCGCTGGACTATTGCGAAGGGTGGTTCCCAGTCCAGGCGCCGATCGATGCACTCTCACGTAGACTGGAGATGCTGCGTGAAGCCGCAAACCGCACCAGGCGCAAATTCGAGACAATTGACTTGGCGATCGCCGTGTTCGTGCCGAAGGAGGATACGTGCAAACGCTTGATCGATCTCAGCTTCCGGCATCTGGTCCTCGCCCAGCCGAGTGAACCTAGGGACACCGCGTTGAAGAGACTGGACGCAGCGGCGTCAGTCGCCACGAAAGTTCATTGAGATTGTGCCTACCGCCTGTGTTGAAACATCCGCGATCGGGGAGCGCGCTGTGCATCTTAACAAATGTCTGTTTCAGCGCGATGCTCCTCACGCCGTCCGGATCGTCCAGGAAACCGTCAACTACAATGATCGATGGCGATTGCATAGCGGGTTGATTCTAGTCCAAAGCACCGTCCCTAAGTCGGGGGATGATATTGCGTACAATACGCTAGAGTAATTTTCGCACGGATGCTGCCGCTACCCCAGAAGGAACTAGCCATTCGCAATTGCACAGCCGAAATGCAGAAGTAGTAGAGCGTGGGCGGTGTGAGCTCACAGCGAAGTACGGTTGCGCCAGGTTTTCCTGACCCAGACCTGTCCGTCTTTATCCCCCTCCCTCGCCTCCGCTTTAAACATGAAAATGTATTTTATCATGTTTAAAAAATTGAACAGGGCAGCGGTCCGATTCGAGCGTCGCCTGCCCGCGAATAGTGGCGTCTTGCTGGTTCGTCGAGCTCGCTGAATTCGGTCCCGAGCTGGTCGCTGTGCTCTAAGGCCGATCGGCTGCGCCGGCAGCCAACGCTCGCTCGACCGCTTGCGGAGCCGTCTCAATGACACGCAGCAGTATCCGAGCGGGACGGTCTGGGACTGCCCGCCTTTGTTCCCACTGCTGAACAGTGCGCACGCTGAAGCCGAACTGTTGAGCGAACTCGGCCTGCGAGAGCCCGAGCTTGTGACGAATCGCTTTCACATTAGGAACCGGAGGATTGTACACTCGGCGCGCTCTGCGCAAATCGGCCGCAATCATCTCCGGAACGTCCGGGTCCGAGGCAATCTGTCGCGCAATCTCACGCTCGGTGGATGCTCGCACGCGTTTCCGATTTATGCGGCCTTTACCGATTTGATTTGCCGAACGTCTGACGATAGGCATCGCGTTCCCTCCGGCTGGCAAGACGCGCTGAAATGATTCGGCGGCTGGCGCCGCGCCAAGTATAAACTACGAACAAGATTTCACCTTCGATTTCTCCAATTGCGACGCAACGGCGCTCGCCATAATGGCGCCGCCGGTCCTCGTACTCCAGTAGATCTCCTCCTTTGAAAATCCGCGCTGCATATTCGAAGTCGAACCCACGTTTTTCAAGGTTGTCCTGGCTCTTGGCCTCGTCCCACTCGAACACCCGGGCTCAACATACGCTATTTGCGTACTACGTTAGAGACGTACACCATTTGGCGTACCGATGGGAAGCTTCCAAGGAATCCCGGCTTGAAACATATGCTGATCGTTTAAACCGACAGGAATGCGGAGCTCTTGATTGTGGCGCGCGGGGAGCAACGGAACGGACAACTCAGGGTTTGCCGGCCCCCGGACTATTCCCCATCAGATCGTATAGACGCCCAGATGGATGACTGACGGGTGAGTTGCCCTCATCGGCCACAAAGGCCCAGAAATGGGAATGCGCTACATGGTGCTTGTTGCCATTCGCGCTAGTGGCTGCGCAGGAACCCGTGATACCCACCGCGTCGATCCGGCAATCGACGACGCGGCAGGATTTGCGCGCGTTCATAAGGGCGGCGCCCGCCCCTTACAATACGTTCTCGAACTGGGAAGTTGCTCAAAGCTTATTCCAGAACTCCAAGCACTTGTGGTCCGTGTCAAAACTCGAATCCAATTCTGCCACTGGCGTCGGCGCCACCAAGGATAGGAACTGAGCGGTCTCGCCATACGAGGGCCAATGTGGAACGCTTTGCTCCTCGGCGCCGATTGCGGTCGCCCCCAAAGGCACAGATATTCCGCCGCACCCACTTGAGTGCGAATTGCTGATCCGGAAGCCCATAGTTACCGGCGAGATGGCCCTCCGTATCGAGCGCCGGATGCGCGAAGAAGCCAAGATATCCAAGGCGGTAATTGATGGTGACAGGCATGCGGAAACGTTCGGCCGATGAGCTGAGATGAACGATTGAGCAGGTCGTGCGCCGCTCAGGTCGTTTCTTGAGGAATGCCCGAAGATGTTGTCTTACGGAATTCGCACGTGGCGGGGACCAAAACGCGGCGGACGTCCGTTCAGATGGGCGGAGCGGTCAGCGCCTGGTTCAATTCGTCGAGCAGTGCCTTGGCGTCCTTCAAATCTGCCGTGTCGAAGCCCTCGGTGAAAGCGTTCCTCGCCCGATCATGGGGTAGCGGCAGCAACCCAACGAAAATATACGGTAAGGACCCTCGGAAAGGGGTCGCTAGCGTAAGTTTTGCCTCGAAAACCGCCGATTCAAGCCTTTTGTCGATATTGGGTGTTGGGTAGTAACGGAACAGAAAATACACCTAAGCACTCCGGCGGCGTCCTCTGTCGCCTCGGACGCCTTGCCGAGTTTCGGCGGCCTCATGCGGGAACGCACCAAGACGCGACGCCGCATAACGGCAAGGAGGAGGACTTCCAACTGTTCCTATCTTTGCTGGACTCCGATCGCTTCTTGACAGGCGGGCCGGTGCTGATGCTTTTCGGCAAGTTCGACGAGCGGTCGCGCTAGCTGCTTGCTCTTAACGACACTTTTTCGGGGCCCGCGTGCTGGTCATCTTATCAAAGGGGATTCGCGACTGTGGAACAAATCCCGGGTGGTCGCGCCGAGGGCGCCTCGGCAGCAGCGGCATGCTCCGGTTGCCGCCACAGCAAGCTGCACACCTCAGACCGGACCCGTGGAGGGGGTCTGTAACCATGATGCCTACTCCGACAACACCCAAATAAAAGCAGGCTTGCGACAGGCCCACGCGGTTTAGGTCCGTGCGCGCGTGGGCCGGTCGATCATCCTGTTCAAATTGATTAGGGCGTTCCGGTTTTGAGCAGCTCCAAATTGGAGCAGACAATCCCTCCAGTGGCGGTGGTGAGCGTGGAGAGAACCCCTACCGTGCCTTACAGAGACAGGGTGGCCTGAAGACGAGTCCCCCGGGGGCGCTCAGCTGCGCAATGAAGCTGTCGTTGATCACAGCCCCCGTCGTAGCGTTGTATTCCCAAACCCTGTTGCTGTTGGAGTTCGCCACAAAGAGGTGGTTGTCCGACAAGGCGAGTCCGTAGGGCCCTCCGCCGGGAAAGGGCATGCCCGGCCCGGTGGCGAAGTTGGCGTTAATCGCGGCTCCCGTGATGGCGTTGTATTCGCCAACTATGCCGCTATTGAAGTTCGCCACGAAGAGGTGGTCGCCTGACCGCAAGAGCCCGTCGGGGCCGTCCAGCCCCGGGATGAAGTTGGCGTTAATCGCGGCTCCCGTCGTAGCGATGTATTCGCCAACTATGCCGCTTAAGTAGTTGCTCACGAAGAGGCGGTTGCCCCACCGCAAGAGCGCCCCGGGGGCGTCCAGCCCCGGGATGAAGTTAGCGTTAATCACTGCTCCCGTCGTAGCGTTGTATTCGCCAACTGTGGTGCCGCCGAGGATGGCCACGAAGAGGTGGTTGCCCGACAACAGGACCCAGCCGGGGTAGCTCAGCCCCGTGATCAAATTGGCGTTAATCGGCGCTCCCGTGGTGGCGTTGTATTCGCCAACCGTGCCGCCGAGCGCGTTGGCCACGAAGAGGTGGTTGCCCGACAGCAAGAATCCGATGGGGCCGTCCAGCCCCGTGATCAAATTGGCGTTAATCGTGCTCCCGTGGTGGCGTTGTATTCGCCAATGATGCCGCTACCGTACTGGCCGACATAGAGCTGCGCGCGGGCGCTTCCGGGCATAGCCCAAAGCGCGCCCATGCACAGAAAAAGTGTGCAGAGGGCGCGAGGCAGCGACCTCCAATTTGATGTGATGACGACTCGTACTCGTGCTTTCATTAACGTCTCCTCCTTGTGTGGCGGAGACTACCTGCGACGCGAAAGTGAAGTCTTAAAAGATTTCGATAATTTTCCGGTAATTTTCCGCTGAGACCTGAATCTTCGCCGATTGACAAAGCGGCGATTTCCACTTCCCACTCCCCTGGCCTTTTAGTCATTCTCGCGCGACTGCTTCCGCGGCAGGCGCGCGATGAACTCCCGCGTCTCCGCTTCTGATACCCTTCGTGCGGCAGCCACGTGCGCCGGCGACGACCAAGGCACGGTTATCAATAGTGTTGGTAAACGCTCAGTCAATAATTGAGAGGAACGATTGAGCCGGCGGGACCCGCTCACATCGTCAGGGATCGCCAAAGGACTTCCTTTACTGAATTCCCAACCGGCGAGGACCTCTACGCGGCGGACGCCCGTTCAGATGGGCGGGCATGATTGGCTGTTGCTTCAACTCCTCCAGCAGAGCCTTGGCGTCTTTCAAATCTGCGGTGTCGAGGCCTTGGGTGAACCAGCCGTAGATCTTCGCGAGCATCGCGTACGCTTCGCCAAGACGGCCTTGGTTGGCAAGCAGCCGGGCGAGACTCATGGTCGTGCGCAGCTCCCACGCCTTCGCGCCGATGCTGGTCGCGAGCGCGATGCTTTCACGGAAATAGGCCTCAGCCATTTCCGTCTGTCCCTTTTTCAGCCGCAATTCGCCGCATAACCTGAGGGTCTCGGGCCGGGCTGCGAGTTCGTCGGGATGCACCTCGAGCGCTTGTTGCAATGTATCAAGGGCGTCCTCGACGGCGCCTGCTAGTTCCTGCACCTCGGCCAAGTGCGTCATCCACACGCTGATGGCCATGCGCGTCCCGATCTGACGCCAGCCGGCTATGCCTTCGCGAATCAACGCTACACCTTCCGTCGCCTCACCGAGATGTGCTCGCGCTGCACCGAGGCAACATCGCGACCGTGCCACCGGATTCGGCATTTGATGTTTTTCCGCTAGCTCGAGCGAGTGCGCTGCTAAAGCTGACGCTCGCTCGTAATCCCTCAGGTCAAGCTCAAGTCGCGAGGCACAATACCCTGCGTTCGCAACCTCGAATGGACTGCCCCGGTTCGCAACAGCAATCATCTGCGCCTCGCGCTGGCGGGCGACATCTGCTCGACCGAGCACCCAAGCGTTAAAGCTGCCGAAAGCAAGGGAGTTAACCGCTTCGTTGATGGAGCGGGAATGGCCGACGCAAGGGTCGCCAAAAGAACCGAGCCATGCTGCGAAGTGCCTTTCGGAGCCGATGAGATCACCGCGCCAATAGCGCGTTATGATTTGGATTCCATGTACATGGCCTACCTCCTGGACGTTGGCCCGCTCGGCAAGCTCGTGAGCTTGGTCGAGAGTCGCGCCGGCTGTTATTAGTTCGCCCGAAATGAGTAGGTTAGAACCTCTCGAGGTCAACCAATTGACCAGTTGCACGACATTGCCGCTCTTTTCGGCCAACAACATGGCCTGCTCGGTTGCCTGCATCGTTTCCGCAGCGGCATATCCCTTCAGCGCGGCTAGCATCGAAAGAGCAGACTGCCTGAGCTTAAGCTCGCGGCTGTCGCGCTCAGGCGACTCCGGTAGCAGTTTGCCCAACAGCTCAAAAGCGGTCGCGTAGTGGCGCTCGGCTTCGAACACCGCACTACGCGCACATGCCTGCTCGCCGGCGAGTTGAAGATATTGGATGGCCTTGTTCGCATGATTGGCGCGGCCGTAATGGTGCGCGAGTTCGGTTGCGATCTCGACCGCTTGTTCGCCGTAGGCACTTTCTTCGCGTTCGGCTATCCGCCGATGAAGCTCAATCCGGTGGCTGGCGGGAACCCGGTCGTACAAGACGTCACGATACAGTGCGTGCCGGAAGTGGAAGGCTTCCGCCACTGTGCGGTCAGGCCACCGGCTCACACCATCTGCCTGGACGAAGCGCGCGTGCCGCGACAAACGCTTACAGCAGCTCTCTATCTCCCTCAACGGCTGTTCGAGCGCCGCCGCTACTGCCGCGGTTGAAAACTCCGCGCCTGCCACGCTCGCTGCCTCGAGCACCAGTTGTTCGTCAGAAGCGAGTTGATCGACGTTTCGCTCGATCAGTTGCAGGATGCTGCGCGGCATCTCGCCGTGCTCCGGATCGAGCATCGGCACGACTTCCGTCCGGTGGGCCAGGCCGCTGGGGTCCAGTACTCCCCGAGCTACGAGATTGTCCACGAGACCGACCACAAACAGAGGATTCCCCTCTGTGCGCTGGTGAATACCTTGCGCAAGATTGGCCAACCACCGCTCACCTGGTTCGCTGGAAAACCGCCATCGGAGGTAGTGCGCAACATCCTGCTGACCCAGCAATCGAAGCCGCAGTTCGTAGCAAAGCTGGTGGACTTCGAGTTCTTCCTTGACCGTGCGCAGCGGATGGGTGCCCATGAGCATTTCCGCCGGGCGGTATGTGCCGATTATGAACAATCGCGCCGGCTCGGTGCGCCGCGCGATGGCGGAGATCAGTTCGAGCGTCGAGAAATCGCTCCACTGCAGGTCTTCGAAAAGCAGCACTAGTGGTGAATCGGTCGTCAGTGATTCCAGAGCCCGCGCCATTTCGCGCAACATCCGCTGCTGCGTGACTGGCTGCGAGCTAGCAGACAGCTTTCCGCGTCCGGCCTCGCTCAGGGACGGCATCTGGGCGAGCCACGTTGGTGCAAACCGCCGTAAAGCCTCAAGAATATGATCGCTGTCCGGCTCGTGGCCGAGACGGGTCAAGGCCTCGAGCACGGGCATATAGGGTTCGCCCGCGCCATATTGCTCGATACATTGGCCGCAGCCGATTCGGACGGCGTGTTGCTGACCAATCGAATCAAGGAAGGCTCTGACAAACGTGGTCTTGCCGATCCCGGGCTCGCCCGTGACGAATACAATTCGCCGCTGAGCCTCACGCACCTGGGCAAACCAGCCGCGCAATTGCTCAAGCTCGGAATCGCGGCCGACCATAATCGGCACTGGCCCTAGCGAAACAGAAGTCGTCTTGAGCGCCGAGTCCGATGCCGCCTTACTTATGACCTGCGCAATGAATCGGTAGCCGCGGCCATGCACCGTCTCGATAAAACGCCTGGGTTTCGTCATCGTCGCCCAGAGCTTTGCGCAGCTCCCGCACACAAATAGCCGGCATCGAGTCACTGACCGCCATCCTGCGGCCATACTGCGTCGAGCAGGGCCCCTTTGGTGACTAACTGCGCCGGGTGTTCGACGAGATAACGCAACACCTCGAAGGTTTTACGCCTTAATCGTATCTCTCGCCTTCCGCACCAGAGCTGCTCGTTCGCCGAATCGAGCCGAAAAGAAGCAAAGCGGTGCTCTTTGCCCATTCCCATAAGCGCGGACAGTACCAAACATTAACCAGCAGCTAAACCATCCTCACGTACGGTGTGAGACCGCCTACCGACCAACAATCACCTCAGCCGCGGGAGACCAGCGAAACGAGGCAGCCGTTGAGAAACCTGATTCACTGTTAACAAGAAATCTGGGTGCTGGGCCGACAATGTCGCTGAATTTGTACGAAGAAGCTGTCGCGCGGCAATGGAGTTCCGCACGCGATATTCCGTGGTGTGAACTGAAGCCGGCACCCGACGACCTCGAATGCGCGATGGTAAGCTACGGCATCGGCAAAAGTGACTCCACCGAAATGGGGGTGCTCACGCTGGAACAGTTCCCGCTCACGGCGTGAAGGCTCGCAAAGAAGAATACCGCGCCCGTTAGTTGCCGCTATTCAGGTTACAAAGATAGCGGGTGCAGAGTATCGTGTTTCGAGAGATTGCGGGTCGAACGGTGAGGTGAGCAATGGCGAGTTACGGCGTAGCGATATTTCCCACGGATTATTCGATTCGTCCCGATGAAGTGGCCAAGGCGGCTGAGGAACGTGGCTTCGGGTCGGTCTTCTTTCCCGAGCATACGCATATTCCCGCCAGCCGGAGAACGCCGTTCCCGATGGGAGGAGAACTGCCTAAAGAATATTCGCACATCCACGATTTGTTTATCGCGATGACCGCGGCGGCGATGGCGACTACAAAGATCAAAATCGGCGCAGGAGTTTGCCTTGTTACGGAGCACGATCCGATCCATCTGGCAAAGCAGGTTGCTTCACTCGACGCGTTGTCCAATGGCCGTGTGATCCTCGGAATCGGCGCGGGCTGGAACGCCGAGGAGATGGAAGACCACGGGGTACCATTCAAGAAGCGCTGGCGCGTGACCGGTGAGCGCGTCAAGGCAATAAAGCGGATATGGACCGAAGATGCCGCGGAGTTCCACGGTGAGTCGGTGAATTTCGATCCGATCTGGTGCTGGCCGAAGCCGGTGCAACCGGGTGGACCGCCGGTGTGGATGGGCTCACTCTCGCCGAAATCGATCGACCGCGTGGTGGACTATTGCGAAGGGTGGTTCCCAGTCGAGGCGCCGATCGATGCACTCTCACGTAGACTGGAGATGCTGCGTGAAGCCGCAGGCCGCACCGGGCGCAAATTCGAGACAATTGACTTGGCGATCGCCGTGTTCGTGCCGAAGGAGGATACGTGCAAACGCTTGATCGATCTCGGCTTCAGGCATCTGGTCCTCGCCCAGCCGAGTGAACCTCGGGACACCGCGTTGAAGAGACTGGACGCAGCGGCGTCAGTCGCCACGAAAGTTCATTGAGATTGTGCCTACCGCCTGTGTTGAAACATCCGCGACCGGGGAGCGGGTCCGCTTTAACCAGATTACCGATCGTGCACACATTGTCGAAATCGGACCAGAGTTCTACCGCTTCCGCAGGACGCTCGAGTACATTGAGAAGCTCACAGTCAGCCCTTCCGGCATGACGGTTGGCGACCTCAACGCGCTGCGGAGGCATTTCAGTGAAGATGAGGCCTATGACGCGAGGCGGGGATTCGTCTCACGGATTCGCTGGCCGGTGTTGGAAGTGGGCAGCCCGAACTGGATCGCCATGTTACGTTGTGAAGTGCTGAGAGTAACCGATACGTACGCGAGCATCGTCCACAGTGATCCTCTGATACGTCTGGTCGCGTGCTAAAAGCGGTGTTGGTCGTCCCGGCACCTATCCTATTGTTTTCGACCGGCAGCCGTGGTCGGCGCCGGCGATGTTTTCGCGGCCGACATTAATTCCTCGAACACCTCCGCGGCGTATGCGCGCATCCGGTCTAAGTCGGGCATCAGGGTAGGCTCTGCCATCAGGCCGAACACGACTTCCTGGTTATAGGTAACGATTGCGACGCTATAACCGATATTGGCGGCGAGCGGCACGCATCCGATCATCGAGGTCATTCGCCTTCCAGCGAGATACATTGGAATCTGCGCGCCCGGCACATTCGTCGCGATAAAGTTAATACCGAGCGGCGGTAGCGCAAACATGCGTGAGATCCCGGGTAGCGCTTGGCCCAGACGCACGGCCGCATCAACGGCGCCGGTCGTCAGAATTGAGCCGAGGCCGAGCAGTGCTGGCGGTATCCAGTCGCCCGCCTCTACCAACAGTTCAAGCGCTGCTGCTTCACCAGTGTTCTTAAGACCGGTCGTTTCGCGAATCACGGAGGCGAGGCGCTCCTCAGCCGCCATCGGTGCGGACGAGCATTCCACGAACATCATCGAGACGCGATTACCGAGCGCCCCGCGTTCTCCCTGGCGACGGACGCTCACCGGACATCCGATTCGCAAGGGAGCGCCCCGAGTGTCAAAACGATGGTAGGCGAGATAGCGTGCTCCCGCCTCGCTGAGGATTGCGAGTACTGTATCGTTGACCGTGCCGCCGAGCGCGTTGCGCACTGCCCGTAGATGATTGAAGGATAGTTTCAGGTAGTTTAGCGAGCGCCCGGCATTTACCAAACGAGCATTCCATGGGGCGGCGACGATTGGTCGCCACAGCATCTGAACCATTCGTCCTGCGATATATGCGGTGCGCGCGAGCCGCTCCGCTGCCGCAAACGGCTTTTCGGCGAACTCGGCGGCGCGGCGCGCTTCTTCAAGCCGGTGCTGGACAATATCGAGGATGCCGAGCATGAGCGATTTTGCCGGACCTGGCAGCCGCGCCGGGCGGAAAGGTTTTGCCAGGTAGGCAGGCGGGCAATCCGGCCGCAAATCGAGCGAGGCGCTCAGCAATTCCATCCCGGACACGCCGTCAACCAGGCAATGGTGCATTTTCCAAACGATGGCGGTACGGTCGCCGTCAACCCCCCGGAAAAGGTGCGTCTCCCACAGCGGACGGCCGCGGTCGAGCATCGGTGCGAACACCTCCATTGCGGCCTTGAGAAATTGTTGTTCTTCGGTCCCCGGCGGTAGCGAATGCCAATGCACGTGATTGCGAACGTTAAACTCCGGGTCGTCCTCCCACGTAGCATGCGCAAGGTTAAGCGGAACAAACGCCAGCCGCTGGCGATAGCGCGGCAGCAAATGCATTCGCGCCTCCATGTGGGCAACGAATTCATCAAGATCGATCCGGCCGTCAAAGTAGGTTATGCAACCGACATGCAACGGTCCGTGGTATGATTCACCGTAGACAAACGCGGCGTCTTGCGAGCTTAAACGATGCGGTAGTTTGGCCGCCGCCTTGCGTAAACCAGGCACAACTTGTCCTCAATAGCTAACTTGCAGATCGTGAAGTTCCGTTTCCGCGCTGAAGCCCCGTCCTAGAAGACGCTCCATAGAGCAATTGATATTCCCACCCCGGTGGTGTATTAGCGTCAAGCCCCAGTTCTCTGGTGAATTAATAATGGCACAGGAAGCCAAGCTCGAAACCGCACAAATCCACGGCCAAGGCCAATCTTTCCCAAATGAAATAGTCCTTCCGAATGGCCGGCACCTGGCGTTGCGGCTGATGGGCGCTGCCGATCGCGAGCAAATTTTGACCTTCGCTCGTTCACTGCCACCGGATGACCTGTTGTTTCTGCGCACTGATATCACAGAACCTGCAATCGTCGATCAATGGATCGCTGATCTAGAACGCGCCAATACCATAACGGTTCTGGCGGAAACGGAAGGCGAACTGGCCGGATACGCGACGTTGCACTTGGAACAGGCGCGATGGACGCGCCGGGTCGGCGAAATTCGCGTCCAGGTGGCGCCGGCGTTCCGCGGTCACGGTCTTGGCCGCCGGCTCACGCTCGAGATTTTCCACCTCGGCCAGTCGCGTGGTATCAAAAAAATGGCTGCAATGATGACGCCGGATCAGACCGGGGCGCGCGCTGCTTTCGAGAAACTAGGCTTTCAAGTTGAGGCACTGCTGCAGGATTGGGTCGTCGATCGCGGTGGCCGCGCGCGCGATTTGCTGATCATGAGCTACGACCTGGAGGGGCTTGAGTAACCAAGCCTGAAGCCAGAGATCGACGAAGCACGGGGAGTCGATGGCAACGGAAGACGTGATTCTGCGGCCGCTGCGCGGTTTTTTTCGCGGTCGCACGATGTTGGTCACCGGCGCCTCCAGTGGCATCGGCCACGACATCGCGCTGGTGCTGGCCGGGTTGGGCGTAAGGACTGCTTTGCTCGCGCGTCGCCAGGTTCTGCTTGATGACCTCGCGTCGGAGATCCGCCATCAGGGTGGCGACGCGCTGGTGCTTACAGCCGATATCAGCAGGGGCGAGGAGGTACGCGGCGCGGTCGCTCGCACCCTGAACGACTTCGGTCACATCGACATACTGGTCAACTCCGCCGGAATTCTGGAACCTGGTTCCGTCGCAACGATGGACCCGCAGAGCTTACAGCGGATGCTGGACGTGAATGTGCTCGGTACACTTCACACCATCCAGGCGGCACTGCCGTCGATGCGGCAGGCCGGTTCGGGCGACATCGTGAATATCGGGTCATTGGCTGGGCGCCGTGGGATGCCTCCGCTTGGCGGATATTCAGCCACCAAATTTGCCCTGGTCGGATTGACCGAAGCACTGCGTGTCGAGCTGTTCGGTACGGGTGTGCACGTCGCATTGGTGATGCCCGGTGTAGTTGACACGCCGATGCTACGAAGTGACGGGCAACCGGAACGACCCAGCCGGTTCCCGGAAATGATTCCTGCGATGCCAGTACGATGGGTTACCTGGGCAGTCATCGCCGCTTTGACGCTGGGCTTGACTGAAGTGGATGTCCCGCCAGGAGCAGCCGTAGCAGAGAAACTTGCTGCACTTTTTCCTGGAATCACCGATGCCGCCTTGGCAATTGGCAATCGCTTATGGGAATGGGCGGCGAGCAGAAGGCACCAGGCGAAAGAATGAGGCAAAACCCCTTGAACGGAGGGCCGAGGAGTGACGAGTGAGCGAGCCTCCACCAGCGCAATACTCGAGAATGCCGGCAATCGTTTGACCGCGCAACAGCAATTCCGGCGGCGGCCGGCGGCATACGCGATGCCCACCAGCCCCTCCGATCGGAAGTTTATCGGGTTCATGATATCAGTATCGGGCGTGGGCAAAACCGACCACGTCATGGAACTAGCCTGCGGCATCGGCACCACCACGCTTGCGTTTGCCGAGCGATGCGGCCGTGCTGTTGGCGTCGACGTGGCTGAAGAACCCCTGCAATTGGCCCGTACCGCAGCAGCGGAGCGTAGTGTCAACAATGTTGATTTCATTCTCAGCGAAGTCGAGCGATTGAGCTTTGACGATGACACCTTTAACGGTGCACTATGCCGCTTTTCGTTCCACCACTTCGTCAATCCGGCGCGCGTTTTTGCCGAGTTGGCTCGGGTGGTCGCGCCTGGCGGATGGATGGTGATCGCGGACATGGTAGCTTCGGAGGATCCGGCCAAGGCCGAGTTTCACAATCAGATGGAACGATTGTGCGATCCAACACATTCGCGCACGCTTCCGGTTTCGGAGTTCGAGCGAATGTTCGCCGAACATGGGTTTCGCACTGCGATGAAAGTGGAGCGCGATGCCCGTCTAACGCTTGACGATTGGATTCGATTCGGGGGCGCATCGCCCGAAAACGCGGCAAAGTTACGCGAGTTGGCGGCGGCCGCGGTTGACCAGGACCGTGCCGGGCTCAAGTTCACCCGTGACGCAGACCAGATTCGCCTGGTGCATAACAGTGTGAGCTTTGTCATCGAGAAGGAATAAGCGGACCCTCACCCTTGGCCTCTCCCTGCAGCCTGCAGGAAGATTGGTCTTCTCGCCAGAAGGGAACAGGATCGGGAGAGAGGTCAGAACGTTGCGTTGCTACCGATGCCGGAACTGGCGGTCGTAGAAGGTGGAGCATTCTGCGGCGTAAAAGTGACCAACAAGCGCGCCGGCCGCTGCAGCGGGACAATTGCGAACCGCGAAACCGGCATCGTATTCACCGTGACGGTGGTGCCATTTGAATCCGATTCGATCTCACAATCGCGGAAAATCGAGCGATCGAATACAAGATGGCGCGACAGCTTCGAATCGGCACTGACTCCTTTTAGAAAAACCTTGAGGGTTGAAGAATCGCTGCTGTTCTTCAAATCCTCATCGAAGTTGACCGGGCCGGTCAGGTCGAAGACGACGGACAGCGGAGGATCGGATGACGATAGTCTGACCGTCTGCAGGATTGCAGGTCCAGGCTGGACCTTATCGGCCAGAGCCGCTGAATCGCTCGGCGCTGGAGATTTCGAGCTATCGGGACGGTCAGGCGAGGCACTTTCGCGTTTATCTACTGCAGCGTTGGGAGAGCTGGAGGCGGCAAGATTGGGCAGGCCGTTGGCGCCGTAAATCGAGTCAGCCCCTCCCAGATTGGCAAGACTCTCATGCACGGCGACCTGTTCCGTTCCAGGCCTATCCTCGCCGAAACCGCTCTCCGCCAGCACGAGTTTCAGAGGATCTTCCTCGGTATCCACCGATTGATGGAGCTTTTTTAACTCACTATCAGCTATCGATGCGTACTTGGTCTTAGGGTACGACTGTTTCAACCCCGTGAAAGCCTGCGCGGCCGAGTACTTCTTGCCTTGCTTTTCCAGGGTTCGAGCCAAATGGAGCAGGGCCTCGGGTGCGATCGGGGTATCGGGATAAAGCGCCATCAACTCGGCCATCCTTGACTCTGACGCCTTATAATTTGCCCGCTCATAATAGAAATCGCCGATTAGGTATTCGTGGCGCGCCAGCATCTCGCGGCAGATTTCGACTTGTTCATGTGCCAGCGCAGCGAAATCGCTTTCCGGGAAACGCTGCTCGATGCTCTGGAACTGCTTCAGGGCGAGCTCCGTATGGCTCTGGTCCTGATCCGGCCGTCCCATCTGCACATAATGCGCCATTGCGAGGTAATACGAAGCTATATCCAGATGCTTGCTGGTCGGATGCATCCGCAGGAAGTCGTTGAGCGAGCCTACCGCCTCGGCGAAATCGTGCTGTTTGTAGTAGGCGAGTCCGATATTCAATTCGGCTTCTTCGGCATAAGGACTGAAAGGATATTCGTCAATCAGCTTTTGGTAATCGGCAATCGCCGGCTGGTAAAAATGCGAATTGTACTCCTTGGTCGCTTGCACATAGTAGTTCTCACCGTTGGGTTGCTTGCGTGTGGCGCAACTGGAAACAACGATCAGCATCAGTGTGCTCGCCGCCGCGATTGTCCAGGATTCCTTCATACGGATGCCGGAGAGGTTATTGCTTGAAAGCAGCCAAGGCAAGCACGTCAGGCCCGAGGGTAGTGGGTCAGTTTGAAATCCAAGAGATCTGATGGGGGATTGGCCACGGGGATCGTGTTGGCGATTTCGGCCATGGATTCCCCGGAGACGCTACTCAGGTACTCTTTTCAGCATGGCGTTGCGCCTTGCTACTTAGGCGCAGTTGTCGCCGTCTGGCCAGAGCGACGAGCGGCACGGTCAGTTTTTCGTAGAGGGCGAAAAGGTGTTCGACGCGTTGACGGTCGTTCGCAAAAGACGGCGAGCGGTAGCAGAGGTCAACGGCGCGATCCAACTGGCCATGGGCTTTGACTAGGGCTGGCGGCATTGTCAGCGGATCGTAGAGATCAGCCAGAGTTACATCGGGAAATTTCTTGCGGACTTCTAGTACAGCTTGCGCTGCCATCGTCACAGCCACGCGCTGTTTGTCGGTCGGTGCCTGCGGCCACGGGAAATTGTTGTAGACAAGTCTGTTCGAGTAACGGTAGTCGGACTTTAAACGTCCGCCAACTTGCCTGACCCAGGCCATGTGCATCGCGGAGGAAAGGACACCGAAATGGTAAAACGTGTGCATTGGGAACAAAGAGCACAAGGTTGCTGCCGATGACGGTTTTCGGCATGAAACCGATTGGAATATATCGGCGGGTCTCTGATGAGACCGAAGGAATCAGAAGGTACTCGCTGTCAGGCTGGCGGATTTCACCAAATAATGTTGGAGCTTCGGCCAACTCACGGGTCGTCTCACGCAAGCTGACCTCGCGATGTTCTGCGCACACCCTCGACTCGCTCCATGACTTTCGGCAGGGCGCGGATTTCGGCAGGCGACGCATCCTTGAGCCACAAACACCAACGACGTACTCCATTAATAAATTCTTCTGCGCCCATAAATTGACGAATGAATTTCTTCGCGGTTGGCTCGTCCTTGAGCAGAATTGTTTTCTCCTCATCGGTAAGAATAAGGTGACCACCATCGTTCGGCATGCTCCCGAAAATTATTTTGGGAACCTGTGAGATAGGAGCGGAGCGCGAGAGGACGACAATATTGCCGCCTTCGATTAGGTAAGGACTGATATTCTTCGCTCGTACGACGGTAACCTTCCCGCTCTCGTAATCGTAAATTCGTTTGCCACCAGCGTCGGACGCGCCGAAGCCAATGATGACAACGTGAACGTGCGCTTTGCCGCGTGCCTCGCTTTCCCAGGCAAAGGTACGATGGGCGAAGAGAATCCTCAGGTGGTAGCGATTGAAGAGTTCATTCCAGAGAATGCCGACTTGCTCACCCTGGCTGATGGAGTTCGTAGAGACGAAACCAACTTTAATCTGAGTGTTTTGAACGTATTTCGCCGGCTTTCAAATACCACCCCGTGACATAATCGAGCACACCGCCGCCTTTGACCTTGCCGCAAACGATGTCCATATCCGCTTTCTGTTCAGCGTTGCCAAACTGTTTTCCGCCAAACGGGGGATTGCCGAGCACGAACTTGCATTGATCGGGAGCGAGGATGCTTTTCCAGTCGAGTCGAAGCGCGTTGCCGCATACAATTGTGGGAGACTTCTTGAGTGGCAGACGTACGAAGTATTGGCCGAAAGCTTCTGAGAGCCGAATGTTCATCTGATGATCCATCAACCACATGGCGACTTCGGCGATGCGTGCAGGCCACTCTTGGATCTCGATGCCGTAAAAGGCATCTACGTCCACTTGCGAGAGGGTCGTGATGTCGAGTTCCTGCTCCACGACGCCATGGCGCGCCTTGAACACTTCGATCTCCAGTAAACGCAACTCTCGGTAAGCGACAACGAGAAAATTGCCACAGCCGCACGCAGGATCGAGGAAGCGGAGTCCTGCGATCTGTTGGTGGAATCGTCTTAGCTCGGCCATGCTTGTTTTGGCGCGGTCGAATTCCGCGTGCAGATCGTCGAGGAAAAGCGAGCAGATCACCTTAAGAATGTCGCGCTCGTTGGTGTAATGCCCGCCGATTTGACGCCGTTGCTGCGGTTCCATAATAACTTGGAACAGCGAACCGAAGATGGCCGGCGAAATGCGCGACCAGTCGAAGAGCGTACAGCCAAGCAGAGCGTCGCGCATATCCCGGTTGAAATCCGCGAAATCGAGATTCTCGGCGAAGAGTTCGCCGTTGACGTAGGCGAATGCCGCGAGAGTTTCGTCGAGCTTTTTCTGGCGTTTATCCGGTGGCGTATTCAGTATGGCAAAGAGGTGCGCGAGGTACTGACCCAGGTCGGAGCCATCTTCGGTTGTCCGGTTTAGCAGGTAGAGTCTGAACGATTCGCGCTCGAAGATACCTGTGTCTTCGGCGAAAAGGCAAAAGAGAATGCGCACAAGGAAGCGTTCGAGTTGATGTCCTGAGTAGCCACCTGCTTCAAGCGTGTCATGGAGGTGGCCCAAGATTTCGACCGCTTCAATGTTGATCGGGTCTTGTTCCTCGAATTTGTGCTGCTTGTAGCCAGGGATGAACGCGAAGTCCTCGATGTGCTCGTGAAAATCGGCAAGATAAAATTCGTGTGTAGCGACAGGATGATCCGCAACGAGCGGCAAGTCCTTTTCTTCGGGTTCGAGATCGTGGAGCGCGATGCGGTCAAAATCGGACACGATCACATAGCGGGGAATTTCCTTCAGGCGTCCCTCACGTGCGAGGTCTTGGATGTAGCTGAACGCCTGCGATTCCGCCTTGCCGAGATCTTTCCCGAAGCTCTTGTGCTCGACGAGCACCACGGCGGGCCAGAACAAATCAATGTAGCCGTACTTACCAGATATTTTCTTTACCGGTTCTTCAAAACTCGCAACGACGCGGCGGCGAATACCAAAAACATTGAAGAACTCGTTCCAGAAGGTTTGCTTCTCGGCTTGTTCACTTGTGACGCCTGTCCAATCCTTTGAAAATGCAATCGCACGATGGCGAATTTCATTCCAAGAGAGCGGCATTGGTGGGGATTCTAAACGCGGATATCTTCAAACACTAGCGGCACCTTGATGATCGACGGATCACCCGGTTATCTCCGAAATAAAGCTCGTTAATGGTCGCGCTGGCCATCCCTATCGGCAAAATCACGTCTATTCTACGTTGCAACTCGGGTTGCTTCCCATTCGTCCACAATCCGGGCGATATCCTCAAGCGACCAGAGTTTTTCAGTTACTCCAGCTTCCCTAGCTGGAGTAACACGAAGCGTCTGATCGCACGGATAGACATTCCGTCTACCATCATGCCAATAATCTGCGCACGACGGTCGCTGGGCAGCCTGTTCATACTGACCACTATGCTTGAGCGCGGAAGCATTTAGCCAGGGTGTCATTGGGCGCAGTTGACGCAAATTAGAAAGCCCAATAACGTACAGCATCAAGGGCGGTCGGGCAACTACTATCTGCTAAAAAATTCTTAGGGTAAGCTCTAGGCCCGCACATGCACCTGTGTGACAGACTTAGGACACTTGAGAGTGGACCACCGACCGTCTCTGCACGTAATAGCGAGGTAAAGACGTGAAAATCAAAATAAACCTCGGAAATCAGACGGTCGAGGCTGAAAAGATGGAATTTAAGGCAATAGATGAGCCATGGGCGGAATATAAGCTCGAAGACGGTAATGTTGTTAAAGTCAAACTCGTCGTTTCTAGCGTGTTCAAACTCCCCATGCCGGATCAAATTACCGGCTTGCCTCAATATATTGTACAGTCCGGGAACATCATGACCGTTGAGCCGCCCCGTGGCGGTAAGGAAGAGCTTAATTAAAAATGGCAGAGTTGTCCTCGACTCATCTCCCGTCGTCTCAAAATATGACGCTTCCCCATTCGGGTTTTACTTTCCTGTTGCGGTCCGAATTAAAATCCGTATGCACGAACTCTGCCGTTGCGCTTATTCCGGTATTTGTTCTGGAGCGATCAGAATGGATAGGCCCTGACCAACAGATCGCCAATATTCTCGTCAAGCAATTTTCCGCGATTCCCGACGTGATATCCATCTGCGCACAATTTGGACCGGGAGAAATGGTCATATGGACTCTTCTTGGAACATACGACCGAGAAGCGCGAGACTGTGTATACCGCAAGGAGATGGAGGTTTGTGAGACTCTCAATCTGTACGATTTTGATTTTCGCGTAAGTACGGTGGAATTAGTATCTCCAAGCGAGTTGGTAAAGGGCGGCTTTCGAGAGATTTTTCACAGAGTCTAGTTTACGGCACATACCGCACAGCAGTACCTCCAGCAAGCGGCGCACAACTTCTCGCTTGCCCAATATCTTCGAGGTAATAAATCCGATTGCTTAGATTGGGCCGTCACTTGCTTATTTTATTCTGCCGTTCATTATGTGAACGCTTATTTGGCCGCATCTGGTCAGGTCATCCCGCGTCGGCATCGCGGTGATGCAGGGAAGCCACCGGGGCGTTCAAATATCGTACAGCAAGACCCCGATCTGCGAGCAATCTATGTGGAGTATCGACATCTCGATGACGAAAGCCGAGATGCGCGATATGAGCTGAAAGTCACTGGCGCGACGGACTACGACAGTTTTCTATTACCGAAATTAGATACAATTCGACGTCACATAATTCCGAAGATCACGACTTAAATTTAGCGAGTCCATCGGCTCTTTGCGGCTTTTTGCGCGATCCCTCGCTTACGTTCAGATGGGAGAGTTTTTCAGCTCTCGCCCTTCCGCCCTTGTTGCCGCCTAAGCGGCCTAATTCCATGGCAGCGAGGTCGCGGTTATCCTGTTCCTTGTCCTCGACTTGGCCAGTGGCGATATCGCCAATAAGTTTGGCGAGCTGGGTTGGGTCTCGCAGGCGTTCCTTGCGGGTTTCGGCCATGCAGTCATTATCGCACAGCTCGAACGCCGGTGCATGGCTCGATCAAGACCCTCAGATTTCAAACTGACCCACTACCGGGCCGAACCGTCCCCACTATCTCCGCCACGACGCGTTGCGAAGCCCGTGCTGCGGCAAGACCCGCTCACTTCGTATAGGCACGAGCATAGACCGTTCGTCCTTCAGCGATAAATCTGCGGGCGAATCCGGTCGCCGTAACACCGGCAACCGTATCGCCAGTTGGGTGAAGGCCCCGCGTATTGGCCATCGAGAAAATCGACGCGGCATAATCAGGCACGTCGGTGGCGACATAAAGCGCGGCCCCAATGGTCATCGTGCGCAGCAGATTGGCGAGGAACCAGGACGTAAACAGCCGATGTTTGGCGTGACGCGCCTTGGGCCAGGGATCGGGAAAGTATACGTGATAGGCACTGACACACTCGCCTGGCAGGAAAAGATTCACCAATGGCCGCGCATCCGCCCTCGCAATGCGGAGGTTCTGAAGCCCGGCGCGTGCAGCGCGGGCCGCGAGAAGGCGCACCAGCGGCGCAGACAGTTCGACGGCCAAAAAATTCCGTTCTGGTATCGCCGCGGCACGGTCGATGATGAAGTCTCCGCGGCCGGCGCCGATTTCGATCTCTAATGGCGCTATCCGTCTGAACAGCGAATCCGGCTCAATCGTAAAATAATCAGCGCACGGTACGATTAGCCGCCGCTCAGCGTCCGCGTTAGCCGTGCGCCATATTTTGCCGGTCTTGCGAAGCCGTGCCATTGGAATGCAGCATTGGTCTGAATATGGGAGAGGCTGGTTTGCTGCCGGTCACCTTTCTGATGAGAGGAAACACAACCTGGAAGCTTTAGCCACTCAAACTCAGAATAAGCGTTCAATCACGGCGATTAAGGAAATCGTCGATTCTTTTGACCAACGGCTTCAGCTCGGTATTATCGACCAAAGCACTTGCCATCCGGACGGGATCGCCAAAAAAGAACCTCTCGTATAACACCTGGCGGCTGCCGAAGGCGCTGCCGGCGACATCCCAGGCGAGCCGATAGAGCGCGACGCGGTCTTTGGCCGAAGAGCCCGAACTAGCGAAGTAGCGTTCGAGGTCTGGAAGCAATGGACTATGGAAGTCCGCTTCAGCCGGAGTCGCCATCAGGCTGGATGACGAACTGAGCTGGATGAGTTCCACCAGCCTGGGATACAGGCGCGGAAACAGATTGCGCGCAACATCGAGCGGAGGACGCGCAGGAATAAACTCGCCCCATTGGTCTATGTGAGCATCGGCCTCGGCCGCCCGCAACGACGAGCGCATCAACTCGGCCGCAATGATCATCTCGGCGAGCCGCTCACGGATGTGGGGCAGGCTCAGGGCGTCGCTCACCTCCGCGATTTTGGCCGCCAGCCCGAGCATGAATTCGGCCTTGACCGTGTTCTTCACCACCACCTGATGCATCATGTTAACGATCGCGTTGGTATCGCTATACAAGGCGTTGCAGCGGGCGACATCGCCGCAAAGAAACACCCGTTCCCATGGCACCAACACTTGCTTGAAGACGACCACACAATCCATTTCCTCGAAGCGCGAACTGAGCGGTGCATCGAAATGCGAGCGGCCCAAATCAAAGCTGTCGCGGCAGAGGAACCTGAGCCCGGGCGCATTGCAGTTGATCGCGAAGGCGAGCGCAAACGGCTCCGCCGACGCTTCTTCCTTCAGTACGGTGGAAGGAAAGACGAGCAACTCCTCGGCCAGCGGACCGAGCGTCGCAAGCATACGCGCGCCGCTAACAACTACTCCTTCTTTGGTCCGCTCGACCAATTTAAGCGCAAGGTCGGCGTCGCTGTGGCCGGCCCATCCTGCCGCGCGACTCGCCTTGGGGTTGACCAACGTATGGGTCGCGCACCAATCGTGTTTACGCGCTTCGTTATAATACTGCTGGATGTTCTCGCCGAAACGCGGGTCGCTCGCGCTGAAAAATCTCGCCGCCGCCGCCATCGCGGCGATACTCGCGTTAAGATAGTCCGGCGTGCGTCCCAGCATACCGCCGCTGTATTCTGCCCACCGACGGAACATCAGGCTGCGCTTACGAACTTCCTCTGCGTTACGCGGCTGGATAAACGAAACGCCGGCGCGATCACCGTCGTCCAGCCGAAAGGTCATCGCCTCGGGATGCTCCATCTGCATGTCGTAGAGCGAAGCCACGGACCGTGCGCAATGAACCAAGGCCGGATGCGCGGTGGGATCCTCGACCCGTTGGCCGCCCAGCCAAACTTCAGCCTTTAGCCGGCGCAAGGCACTGAGATAATTGTTACCTGAACGGGCGCCCATCTCAGAGTAATTCGTTCAACTTGGGCAGCCGACTTCTGACCAAGGCGGCGGCATTTTCGGGCGCCATATAAGGAGGACGCGCCGGCCCCATTTCGATTCCAGTAGCGACGGCGGCAGTCACCTTGGTGGTGCCGAGATGGCCGAGGGTGTCTTCACCACCACGGGGAAAGCAGCGGTTGAGACGGCGTTGAATCTCTTGTGCCCTGGCTATCTCCCCTGACTTGAAGGCCTTGAGCAGCGCTGCGGCGGCAGGTACGGCGAAAATGTTTATGAAACCCCCTGCGGCACCCAACATCAGACCCGCCAGCAGCGCGCGAAAAGTATTATAGACCTCGATGCGGTCGCCAATCTCATCGTAGAGCGCCTCGAGATGCTGGAGGTCGGTAAGCACTTCTTTCATCGCAACAATATTTTGAATCGCGGCCAGCCGCCCGGCGAATTTCGGTGAAATAGTGAACTTACTCAATGCCGGATTATGATAAATCACGACCGGCAACTCCGCAGATTCGGCGACCATCCGATAATGCCGCTCGACTTCGAGTTCTCCACATCGCCAGTAATACGGCGGTATAACCTGCTGCGCGTCAAAACCCATCTGCGCTGCGTGCCTGGCGTATTTCAGCGTCTCGAGCGTGGTCGCACCCGAGGTCATAGCGACGGCGCAAACCAACGGCCGTTTGCGCGCTTCATCAAGGGTGACCTCCCACGCCCGCAGCCGTTCAGGTTCAGTCAGGTGCAGGAACTCGCCGATCGACGGAGTCGCGACGATTCCTTGTGCGCCGTTATCCAGCGCCCACCCGACTTCCCGGCGTAAAGCCTGTTCGTTGAGACTGTAGTCATCGGTGAACGGTGTCACCAGCATGGCTAGAATTCCGTGAACCAGCTCCACTTGCGCACCTCCGTCCGCTGCACGGCACAATAACGACCCTTGAGAGGTCAGTCTGCGCCAGCGCTAACACCTGAGCAAACGTCAATCTCCCCTCCACGGGAACGGGCGCAGCGCAAAAGTAATCCGGGTGGCGGCAGTTACACGACCCCGTCCGCTCTAAGTTCCTCCAGTTCCTGAGCTTCGATGCCGACCGCGGCGAGCACTTGGGCAGTGTGTTGGCCCAGCGCAGGTGGCGGATTCAGCGCAGCGCGGCTGT
>CAVWAA010000033.1:0-140099 GCA_963752805.1 Binataceae bacterium (SeqCode) | reverse complement strand
GGGCCTCCTGCTGTACCATTGGAGGTGGTGTAATTAACGACGGCGGGAGGAATATTAGTGACCACTCGTGACTAGGAGAGCGGGAAATGACCACGCAAGATAATCGAAGGCGGCTGGTCGGCAAAGTAGCAATCGTGACCGGCAGCGGCGCTGGTATCGGACAGGCCGAAGCGAAGTTGTTCGCTGCCCAGGGTGCTAAGGTCGTTGTCAACGACATCGCAGTGAAGAATGGCGTGCCAATCGCACAAGCTGTAGTCGAGCAAATCCGGGCCAGCGGCGGTGAAGCGGTCGCGAACGCCGACAACGTGGCCGAGTTTCAGGGAGCCGAGCGGCTGGTCGCGACCGCGCTCGACGCCTTCGGCGGGTTGGATATTCTGGTCAATAACGCCGGAATCACCAATTTCATCCCGGTTCACGAACTGACCGAACGCGACTGGGACCGAATGATGGCGGTCCATTTGAAGGGTTCGTTCAGCACCATCAGGTTCGCCAGTCCGATTATGTGCAAACAACGGAGTGGCGTGATCATCAACACTGGTTCCGAATCCGGCCTCGGGCGGGTCTTTGGCGCGAACTACTCGGCAGCTAAGGAAGGCATTATTGGGCTGACTCGGGCGGTCGCCAAGGAACTAGGCCGTTTTAACGTGCGATGCAACGCGATCCGCCCGCGCGCGGCCACCACGATCCTCGAAGGTATCAATCTCGACAGATTCTTACCGGTAATGCGTGCTCTCGGCCGGTATTGGTTTGGCCATCGCGCAAACATTCCGTCCACGCCCGAAGTGTTCAAGGCTGAAGCAGTTGCTCCACTGGTGGTCTGGTTGTGCACCGACGCCGCATCCAAGGTGAACGGCCGCGACTTCTATGTCGGCGGCAATGAAGTCGGGCTTTTTCCGGAACTGGAAGTCGAGCGCCTGTTATATCGCGAAGGCGGCTGGGATCTGGAAGCGCTCGACAGCTCTGCGCGGGATCCCCTGGTCGGCGATTTGACGAATCGATATCTGCTGGAGGGATACCCGGAGCTGCAGAATTCTGATGAATAACAAGAAAAGGGCGAAGGTAATCGCCTCATCGCTATCCTTTAGCTGACCAGCGCGGGGGCCAGTTCCGGCGCAAGCGGATTTTGGCCGGTACCCGCGAGCTGCTGTGTCGGCTCAAGCGCGATATCTATCCGGACCTCTCGCTGCGGCATTTTTACGAGCAGGTCACTGAGAAGCACGGGATGAAGGTTTCCTACAACTGACTGCTGCTGATGTTGCAGGAAGCTGCAGCGGCGGCGAAAGAACCTGCGCGCGGCAGATATCCGCCATCGCGATCACCGGCCGATGGCGGCATGCTGTTCATCTGGCTGCTTCGACCCATGAATGGCGAATGCGGCCGTTCTCACAACTTATGTGTCCTGGCGATCCTCATATGCATGTATTCGGCAATGACTAATAAGATGACAATTACGTCCAGGACGGTGACGGTTTCCAAGAACAAAGAATATTGCTGATCGAGTTGGTAAAGCTGATATATAGTGAACCCTGCAAAGACAAGGATAGCCGCCGGATATGACCAGAGTCGGTTAGTAGCAAGGCCGCCAACCAGCACCAGCTTCACGATTCCGTGGATAATCAGGAACACACTCGCGGGAACTCTGACCTCAATAGCGCTTCGCGTGGTGTGGACAAGCAGGTTTGCGACTAAGTCCGTCGGATCCTCTTTCAGTTCCCCCTCCACAAAGAAGAAGACCACGCGGTTGATCGCGGCGGGTGACAGAAAGACGAGCAAGAGCCCGCCGACGAGCTCGAGTCCTCCGTCGATGGCTTTGATTAATATACCCAGCTCAAAGAATCGGTGAAGGATCCATCTCGCTTTCAAATTTCTCGATTCGCCTTGACCCATCTGACCCTTTTGGCTTCGGAGCATGATTCACTGCGGCCAGTCTAGCGTCGTTTGAAGACCACTACTGGGCTGCACTCCAGCAGCGGGCTGCGTTGAGCGCTGAAGCCGGATGCTCACGATCACGACCGTCGTGCCGCTCAGCAGTGGCGTGAAGCGGCACCGACGCAGGCCTAAATTTGCGCTCCGCCGATTTATTCGCGTTCGTCTGGGCAACTATGCCCAAGGCCGCAACCACCCGAAAATCGATACAACTCTAACCCTACCTTCATTTACGTTAGATTGGGCCTCAGGACGGATGTACGGATACCTTCGCATTTAATGGGCTAGAAGATCCTGGAGTGGAGTTCGGCTGGGGACGAGGCATACGATATTTGCGTGAGACTCAATCACCGGTACGAGCTGGATGGCCGCGATCCCAACGGCTACGCCCGCATTTGATGGGCAATCGGTGGCAAGGATGACCGCCCATGAGGTACCGAGCGCCAGGTTTTCGGCAAAATCCGCTCCATGTCATTCGCCAGCGCTTCTCGCAAGTTCAACAGCAACGCGTATTATCGAGAAATGGAACGCTCAACGCCGAGCGCGCTCTACGCCACTGCCGACCCTATCAAAATCGGCGTCTCCGCTTGCCTGCTTGGCGCCAAGGTTCGCTTCGATGGCGGTCACAAGCGCAGCGATTTTCTGGTTGATACGTTGGGCAGCTTCGTCGAGTTTGTCCCGGTATGCCCGGAAGTTGAAATCGGCCTTGGCGTTCCGCGCGAAACGCTGCGCCTTGTCCGCAGCAGCGATGCATCCCGCGGCGCTAGACTAGACTAGTAAGTAACGAAACCGGCATCGACCACAGCGACATAATGAACTCTTACGCAAAACGGCGTATTACCGCGCTCGGATCTGAGGAACTCTCGGGCTATGTGCTGAAGAAAGATTCGCCGAGCTGTGGGATGGAGCGGGTACTTGTTTACGGTTCCTCCGGAATGCCCACACGCGACGGGTCCGGCTTGTTTGCGGCGGCCATGATTCGCCGTTATCCCAGCTTGCCTGTAGAGGAAGAAGGGCGCTTGAGCGATCCGCAACTGCGCGAGAACTTCGTCGAGCGGGTGTTCGCCTATCGGCGTCTGCGCTCCTTCTTTTCGTCGCGATGGACCATCGGCGGGCTTGTCAAATTTCACACGGCTCACAAGCTCGTCCTGATGGCGCATTCGCCCAAGGCCTACAGCGAACTAGGCCAATTCGTCGCCGGAGCCAAGCGTATGGTCCGGCATAAGTTACCCGAGTGCTACCAGTTCGCGTTTATGGAAGCGCTGAAAAAGCTCGCGACCACGGCCCGTCATACGAACGTGCTGCATCATATGCTTGGCTATCTTCGCCCCCATCTGGACCGGGACACCCGCGACGAGCTCGTCACGCTCATCGATGACTACCGTCGCAAGCTCGTGCCGCTGATCATGCCGATCTCGATGTTTCGACACTACGCTCGAAAGTTCGACGTCGCTTATTTGCGCGAACAGGTTTATCTCGATCCACACCCGAAGGAGCTGATGCTCCGCAACCACGTCTAAAATTCGGCTCTAGGCGACGAATCCGCGCAAGGACGACGAGGGCGGACGCGTAGTCGCGGATTTGCAAAAAGCCGGCGCAGGTTTTAGCCTTATTCGCCTTGGATGACCGGCTGAAGCCTGCCACCCTATCAACTAAGGAGCGCGCCCAGTCAGCATGAGCGCGGTATTAAACCTATGCCAGTCGAAAGCTTCATTTCCGCAGATTCGCACGTCGTTGAACCGGCTGACCTGTGGCTTACTCGGATGGACAAGCGTTTTCGCGATCGTGCGCCACGGCTCGAACCGCGCGAAAATGGCGACTATTGGGTAGTCGAGGGTCTCAATACACTGCCGATCGGGCTGTTCGGGCCGATGGTCAATGACAAACAGAAAGGCGCCATCGAACGCGGTCAGGAGCGCCGCTACCAGGAAACGCGGCCCGGCGCATACAATTCCGAGGCGCGGATCGTCGATCAGCGGCTCGACCACGTCGAGGCCGAGATTATCTATCCGGGTTTCTGCCTGACGCTATTTGGGATTCCGGACGCTGAGTATCAGCGCGAATGCATTCGCGTCTACAATGATTGGCTCGCCGAGTTTTGCGGCGGCGCGCCGAAGAACCTGGTCGGCGTCGGAATGCTGCCGCTGCGCGGCCCGGTCGAATGGGCCATCACGGAAGCCGAGCGATGCGCCAAGATGGGGCTCCACGGGCTCATGATCCCGGCGGTCAAGCGCAGACCGTCATACCACGAACCGATTTATGATCAGATGTGGTCAGCCCTGGAGGAAATCGGGCTGCCCGTCGGGGTCCACAGCGGGGCGGACGACGAGCCGCTGGTGATCGAACGCGATATCCCGCTCCACGCTACTGTCTGCGATAACAAGATGTTTATGATGCAGCGCAGCCTCGCGCTGCTGCTTACCTCGGCGGTCCCGCAGCGCTATCCGAAACTGCGGTTCGTGATAGTGGAAGGCGGCATCGGCTGGATCGCGGCGCAGCTTCGCTTTATGGACCATTGGTGGGAAGATCACCATCGTTGGATGACGCCGAAGCTGGAAGAGCCGCCCAGCTTTTATTTCAAACGCCAGTTCTGGGCAACCTTCGAGGACGACCGCCCCGGGATTCTGACACGTCATCTGCTGGGGGTTGACCGGCTGATGTGGGGTTCCGACTATCCCCATACCGAAGGCACGTTCCCATTTTCGATCCAGCGGATTCGGCAGGACTTCGCTGATGTGCCGGAGAGCGAGGTCCGCATGATGGTTCATGACAACGCGGCACGATTGTACGGCATGAGTTGACAACGCCGGAACTCCGAATCTAAGCCGCGGAGGAATGAATCATGGCGCACCACGTAGTCGTCAACACCAATAACGGCAAGGTCAGAGGCGTTGCCGGCGATGGGGTGAACATTTTCAAGGGGATCCCTTACGCCGGCCCTGCAGATGGCATGCGAAGATTTGCGCCGCCCGCCAGGCCGGAACCATGGCCGGGGGTGCGCGATGCGCTTGAGTACGGCCCGACCGCGATGCAGGATCCTGACGCATTTGGCCTGCCGCCCGAACTGATTGCGCTGTTGCCGGTGCGCGAAGCGGTTCCGATGGATGAGAACTGTCTGGTGCTCAACGTCTGGACACCGGCGGTTAATGACGGTGGCAGGCGGCCGGTGATGTTCTGGTGTCACGGCGGCGCGTTCATCGCGGGCTCAGGCTCCTCGGCGTGGTATGAGGGGACGGATCTTTGCCGCAAGGGAGACGTGGTCGTCGTCACGATAAATCATCGGCTCGGGGCCTTTGGCTATCTCCAGCTTGAAGATCTTGGCAACACTAGGCGAAGCGAAGCGGAGCCGAGCAAACGAGTCTCCGAGGTGCGCAGCGCGCGAAGCGCGCGATTCTAAAAACCAGTTCGGGTCCTCGGGTAATGCCGGGATGCTGGATATTGTCGCAGCACTCGAGTGGGTGCGCGATAACATTGCGAATTTCGGCGGCGATCCAGGCAATGTCACGATCTTCGGCGAATCCGGCGGCGGTGCCAAAGTGAGTGTGCTGATGGCGATGCCGGCGGCGCGCGGGCTGTTCCACAAGGCGATTATCCAGAGTGGGCCGGCAGTCGAGATGATGAGCCGCGCTGATGCGACCGCCATGGCGAAGCAGGTGTTGGGCGAGCTGGGTATCGGCATTGATGAGCTTCGGCGCATCCCCGCCAATCGCCTGCTCAATGCCCAGATGGCGGTTTTGAAGAAGATCAATTTGATGTCGTTTGCCAATCGGCGGCGGGTCGGCTTCAACCCGGTTATTGATGGACTCAATCTGCCTGAAGGTCCGTTCGCGCCGGCCGCGCCGGCCATCTCGTCGCACGTGCCCCTAATGATCGGCACGAACAAGGACGAGATGACACTCTTCTTCGCGCTCGCGCCCTGGACGGAGGGGATGGACGCTGCGGCTTTGCGCGAACGGGTTCGGCTGTTTGTGGGCGAGCGCGGCGATTCATTGGTTGAGCAATACCAACGGGCGCGGCCCTACGATTCGCCGCGCGATCTGATGATGGCAATTGCGACAGATGCTGGCATGCGAATACCTTCGCTGACCATCGCCGACCGCAAACTCGCGCTGAATGGGGCGCCGGTCTTTGTTTATCTGTTCACCTGGGAAACGCCGGTCCTCGGCGGCCGGCTCAAATCACCGCACGCACTTGAGATTCCGTTCGTGTTCGACACACTTGCAAGCGCCCCGCTGACCGGAGATTCACCAACGCGCTTCGCGCTGGCCGACAAGATGAGCCGGACCTGGCTTGCATTTGCCCGTTCTGGTAATCCCAATAATCAGGCCATTCCGGTATGGCCGGCGTATTCGACTAGCGAGCGCCCGACGATGATCTTCGACAATGAATGCCACGTTGTGAATGATCCGTACCAGCAAGAGCGCCTGGCCTGGGCGTCCTGAACGCCCGCCGCTGGAGCAAGAAAATCCTGTAGGGCGGTGCGCGCACCGCCTATCTGCTTATAACCCTGGATTGCGTCCGTAGAGGTGAGTCACTGCGGCCGCGTCTAGCGATAACCCCGTTGATCAGCAGATTGACGACAAACGGCCCCACCACGTTGTCCAGCAGCGCAAAGCGGCGCTGAGCCGGCGTCAGAGAGTCGATTAAACCGATCAACATCGGCGATCTCCTTTTAATTAATTAAATGTTGAGCGGCGCTCAGTATCGATCGAGATGCCAAGATCTCCCACCAGGGTGTGGAAAAGAGATTTTCACAGCCTGCCTCCTCTCTCTGGTCTCTTCCAGAACGAGATAAGACCGAGGAGAAAGCCGGTTTTTGAGCAGGGCTTTGAAGGGACCTCGTTCTAACTCGGTCCTTCCTTTTCAACGCCGTTCCAGGAGGTGCGCGATGAAACTTCTGGTTGCGGGGGCGACCGGCGCTATCGGCCGCCCGCTAATTCGTTGTTTGAAGGAAAGCGGTCACTCGGTGTTTGGACTGGTGCGTTCGCCTGATTCAGAGAGCGCTCTGGTTGAGATGGGTGCGGAGGCGGTTACCGGCGATGCGCTCGATGCCGGCTCCGTTAAGGCCGTTATTCAAAGGATTCGACCGGATGCCATCATCAATGAGTTAACCTCGCTGCCCAGACATTACACGCCGGAAGAAATGAAGGCGGCGGCGGATCGAGACCGTGCAGTCCGAACCAAGGGGAATATCAATCTGCTAGCCGCGATGCATGACGCCGGGGTGCGCCGCTACATCCTGCAATCATCGGGATTCTGGTATGTCCCCGGTGTGGGTCTCGCCTGGTATGTCCCCGGTGTGGGTCTCGCCAATGAATTGGTGCCGTTTGCAGTTGACGCCACTCCCGGGGTCGCCGCCAGCGCGCGTAGCTATGTTGAGCTGGAATCGGCTGCGTTCCGAACGCCCTCGATAGAATGCGTCGCTCTGCGTTATGGATTCTTCTATGGGCCGGGCACCTGGTACACCAGCGCTGGCGACATGGGCGAGCAGGTGCGCCAAAGGCATGTCCCGATCATCGGCAAGGGCGAGGGCGTGTGGAGTTTCGTCCACATAGAAGATGCCGCCGCAGCGACCGGGGCGGCGCTCCGATGCGCGCCGGGAGCGTACAATATTGTAGACGATAACCCGAGCGAGCAGCGCGTATGGCTGCCCGCATTTGCTCGCGCGTGCAGAGCTCTCGAACCGCCTCAGGTCACGGAGCAGCAGGCGCTTGCCACGTCCGGCGCCGATTCCGTCTATTACGCGACCCGGCTTCGAGGTGCGTCGAACGAGAAAGCCAAACGCGAGCTGAACTTCCGACCGCGTCCACTGGAGTGGCTCCAGACGACCTAGCAGGGTGTTCAGAAAGCAAGTCAACAGCGATCCAGTAGGCGAAATCATGATCTGCACCCCAAGCAGCGCGCTCGACCGCCTCACAACGATCATCGCGGTCGGATATGTAACCTTTCGGAGACTCAGACCGATGCGGTACCGCACAACGATTTTTGGTTCTGCTGTTGTTTTTATTGCAGTCGCTGCACTGTGGGTCGCACGCACCTCTGCAGCTGCCAGTCCGGCATCGGAAGGCGCTATTCACATTGTGTCGCAGCAGCCGCTCGCTGGTCAGACTGGCACTGATGTTACGATTCTCACTGTTGACTATTCGCCAGGAGGTTCGACGCCGCCGCACGAGCATCCGGGGACGACCTATGCTTATGTGCTCCAAGGCTCCGTGGTATCGAAGCTCGATGATGGCCCGACTCAAACGTTCACTAAGAGACAGATCTGGACCGAGCAGCCGCACGATCATCACATGATCTCGAAGAACGCGAGCTCAACCGAACCGGCGAAACTACTTGTCTTAATGATCGCACCGCACGGCGCACAACTGACGACCTTCCTGCACTAGCTAACGTGTTTCGCAGGTTGCCACTGTTGTGCTTGAAGTTAAATCGGGATGCACGTAACTGACGCCGATCTCGCCCCTTCTCTGTCACCTTGCGCAGCGAGCCCGTGAACTGTCGCTAAACCCTCACGATCTCCCCTGGCCAAAAACCCCTCCGGGAATGGTCTGTTGAAACCCGGATTTTGCGGGGGTTCTGATGCTCGTCGGACCCATGGCCATAAATTATAGTTTCTGGTCACAAATACGCGAGCAGATGTTCTCCTGCCAGCAGCTCAAGGCCGAGGAACTTCAAGGACTAGGGCGGAGCGCCGCTAGGATCAAAACCTCGAGCGAGCAGCGCAGCGGGCAACTAGTGGAGAAGAGCCTGGGTCATCTTGATGTGGCGAGGCATTCCGATATACGTGTAAATCTCCAGCGCTTTGCTGAGTACCGTTTGCGCTTTTTTGCGATCATCCGGCATGGCGCGATCGATTAGCATTATTGCGTGGAAACGGCATATCTCGGCCTGTTCCAGGTGTTGGGGGAAGGACTCGGCCTGCTGCAACGCGATCTGAAAATGGTCCTCCGCCGCTTCCCACTGACGTGCCGCGGCCGCGGCGACACCCGCGATTGTCTGCGTGAAACGTGAGATCGGCCAAAGCGCGACCGCCCCGGTGCTGATTAACTCGCAAGCTAGCGGATAAAGCCCGGCAGCGTGCGCA
The DNA here is from genome assembly GCA_963752805.1 of Binataceae bacterium (SeqCode). Lineage (GTDB taxonomy): Bacteria > Desulfobacterota > Binatia > Binatales > Binataceae > JAMXLL01. The sequence goes on along the minus strand of CAVWAA010000033.1, from coordinate 131,086 downwards.
CGCTCGCCCAATATCGCGAAACCCTCAATCACATTTGCGAGCATCGCCCATGAGCCTCTAGGATTCATTTGGCCGAGACGTGGCATCCACGTGCGATTTTCATCAAGATTAGCGAGCGCGCCGTCGCGATCACCTGCGTAAGCCATCTGTCGAAAAAGCGTTCCAGCGCCCACTCCCTCGCTTGAACTCCCAGGTTCCGAGCGGCACGAGGCCCGTGCATGCAATAGAGCCCCTGCCCAGTTTCCGCGATAGAAATCGACCAGACTCAGTTGTGACTCGGAGATGACTACCCAAAATCCAAATTGCGCTGTCTGGTAAGTGTTCGACACTTCCTGGAGATCGGTTTCGAGCTTGGCGATATCGGGGGCCTTGCCAAATTCGGCCCATGCATTAATGGTGCGGCATAGCGCGATCGGGAACGATTGGCCGGTCTTCCTCGCAAAAGGTTCCAATTCGCTCGCGACTCTCGCTGCCTCTTCCGTGCGTCCAAGATAGGCCAGCGACGGGTACAGAGCTCGCAGTTGCACGGCGCGTTGCCACGCAGGCGCATCCGATCCGCCTAGTTGTTTGCATTGAAATCCGTCTTCAACAGCCTCCCGAAGTCGAAAGAAGTGGAAATTGATTATCGAGCGAACGCCGACGACTCTGGCCACAAGCTTCGGATCTGCCAGCTGCGATGCGAGGTTCAGCGCTTCCTTCAGTGCCTCGTGCGCCGGCTCGTAACCTTCGGCCCAAGCAAGGGCCTGGCTCAACCCATTGAGGAGAAGCACCCGATCAACGCTAAGGTCTCCCTCAAGATAGGAGAGGCCGCGATGAGCTGTTTCGATTGCTTGTTCGAAGCGGCCAGCCACGATGAGAGCATCAGTCAACCCGCTGAAGCTCCTGGCAATCAGGTCGCGGTCGCCGACACCGATGTAGACCTCGAGGGATTCGCGTAAATTCGCAAGTGCCGTGTCCCATCGTGCAAGACCCGACTCCGCCATCGCGAGCCTCGCCAAAAGTTCGGCCCTCTCTTTTGCATCGATGGCGGCGTGATGCGACAGGGCGGTCCGGAAGATGGACCGCGCCTCCTCGAATGCGGCGGCGTCAAGTGCGCTGTCGCCTGCCAGCGTCAGGCAACGGACCAGTTTTTGTCGGTCAACGAACGTTCCTGCCTTGAGAAGATGATCAATGATCTCCCCGGCGTGCTCTTTAAGGGCATCAGGATTGAGCCGCTCGATCGCTTCGGCGACGCTCGCGTGCCAGGCGCTGTCGACGTGGGGCCGAGATGTCGGCAAGCAATGTCTGACGAACAAGTTCATGGGTGAAGGTAAACGGTCTCTCCGGCCCCTCGGAGCTGGGGATGATTATCCCCATCTGCTGCGCCTTCTCGATGACGGTAAAGAGTTCGTCAACGTCGATTTGACTGACCGTAGTCAGAAGTTGAAAGCTGAAACTGCGGCCAATCACCGCAGCAGCCGCCAGGGCACGCTTTTCCTTCTCGTCGAGGCGCTCAAGGCGGCGGCTGATAATCAACCGCACGTTTTCCGGAACGTCGATTTCGTCGATCTTGATGCCCGTGCGGAATTGGCCGGTCGCGTCGAAAAGTTTCCCCTCCTCGACCAGATGCCGATATACCTCTTCGACAAAGAACGGATATCCCTCGCTTTCTTCATAGATAAGACTCAGAAGACTCTCCGGAGCCTCGCGCGCGCTTAGCCCATGTAACATCTGCGCGATGGCGTCCCTTGATAGACCGCCCAGCTTCAGTGGACGGACACCCATCCGAATCAACTCTTCCAGAGTTCTGACCAACGCCGGATTGTTATCCGAATATCCACTGCGGTAGGTTCCGATAATTACAATTGGGAGTTGAGCGACGCGATTAGCCAGATGAATCAAAAGCGCGAGCGTCGATTCGTCGGCCCAGTGAAGGTCCTCAAGTATGTACAACTGCGAACGTGTTCGAGCCGCGCGCCCCAGCGTTTCTGAAACGCTTTGGAAAAGATAGCGGCGCTGCTGCGCCGGCGGCAGTTCCAGTGGTTGCGGAATATCCGGAAAAATGTGCCGGAGGCTTGGTGCGATCTGGGCCAGTTCGGCCGCATTGTCCCCCATCCGCCGACGGAAATCATCGAGGCTCGCCGCCTGAGCCAGGCTGCCTTCAATGATCTCGACGAAGGGTAGATAGGGAAACGGTTCGTCTCTTTCGTAGCAGTGCCCGACGGAACATCGGAAGCCCTTGCTCGAGGCGTACTCTGACATCTCCATCGCCAAGCGGGTCTTGCCTACGCCGGGTCCGTCCCAGAGCATGACGAGCGAGCCTTGGCCGGTCAGCGCATGATCGATGACCGAGCGAATCGCGATACCTTCAGATTCCCGACCCACAAACGCGGTTCGTTCCGCGAGCGAGAACGGCGAAATGTCCAGCACAGCGGGTGCGGCCAGCGAATGATCGGCATGCGCGGGAGCGGGATCACCAATTGAGGTTGGTCGCTCCGCTCGCTCGATTGTCAGTCGCAGCGAATTCCCACGAGATCGGGAAATCTGGATCAGGCTGGTAGGAGCAGAAGGTGCCCGTCTTGATACATCGCGAGAAGATATCTCCTAGCGTGGCGTCGCTGTCGGTGATTCTTTCCAGTACCCCCTTGATCGTCTTGGTGACAGTCTGTCGGGCCCGTTCCGAGGCTGATGCCGCCCGCCGATTACGTCCGCCGAGCCCCACGGCGCGCGAGAGTTCCCTCATCAGCGCATCGATCTCCGCTTCCGCCTGCTCGGCCCGCTTGACCTTTCCGAGCTCCTTGGCTTCTTCCAGTTCTTCTCGGAGCTCGGAGAGACGCCGTCTATAAGCGACCTTGGCTTGCTCGTCGAGCATCTCGCCGGCGTCACCTAAGCTACTGATATGGATCCCGGTCTTTTCGAGATCCTCATCCCCCCGGGGCAAGCCTTGCACCGATTGAGCGGTTTCATCCTCCTCGCGCCGGCTGGCGATTCCACCCGCCAGATCAAGCACGTGGAATTCGGCCGCAGGATGACGCAGCAGATGGGAAAGGTACCCAAGTCCCTTAGTGTCCTTTAAACGAATGGATCTACCGCTGTAGCCTACGGTCCAATACTCACCCTCTTTGCGAAAGATCCCATTTTCTGATGAATGGGAGCCCGTCGCCCGATCGCCGAAACCGGCCGAAGGAAGGGTAGGGCTCCGAGTCTCGCGTGGCATCGGAATTTCCTTGGGCGGTCTGGAAAATTAGGCTCATTCCGGAGAACCTCGGTCCCTCGGACCTTACACCTGCGACTATCGAGACCACAACCTTGGATGCCGTCATGGTTCACGCGTTCATGGGCGTTGTCTTCACACCTTTTGAATCCGTTTTATCTGTTGAGCGTCTTTCGACCGTACCGCCGTTCTGAAGGTAGGCGGAAATCCCGGGTGTTCTCCAGACCTATCCAGGCAATTCAACCTCGCGCGTAAGGGAACTCGAGAGCGCCGGCGTATTGTTTCACGCTGACCATTAGAAAGGCGCGAACCGCGATCACATCGCCGGGAATCATGTCAGGCTTTAGTCGCTGGCATACAGAAACCGTTGTCGTACTTTGTCGTCCCCCATCATTCGCACGTTTGCAAAGCCGGCCCCTGTTAGCGTTTCAGTCAGTCCTCTTTTCTGCTGCCCCGAATAAGGTGTGAACCCAAGCGCGACGCTTGCGCCCGCTTTTAATACCCTGCGTATTTCTCGGAGTCCAGTCGCGGCCTCCGGCCAGACTTGCATCGAGTTAAATCGCAAGCGCCTGGTCAAACAGGTTGTGCTCGAATGGCAGCTTCTCAACGGAGCCGTATCGCAGGTCAACGCGACCGCTCTGAATTCCGTTGGCTGATATGGCGTGGGCCAAGCACGCCGTCCGTTGCGGTCGCACGATGGAACAAATCAAGGATGAACTGCTCGATGGGCGCGATCTCAGCAAGAAGGTCTTGCAAAAACATTCGTGTCACCAGGGGCAAAGTAAGGTCCCGGTCTGACAAAAGATGCTCAAAGATGCTCTGGGTACTTCCTGACGCGACTGGTGGAAAGCGCGCCTCGCACTGGAAGAACTTGAGAAGCACTGCGAAGCCGACGGGTTGTGCCGCTTTTGTTGGCCGAAAGTTCTCACTCGCCGGGCAGCAGCGTCCACTGGTCGGCGAGTTCGTCGGCTTGCGAATCGCGCTTGATTTTCCGACAGCCCCCGCGGTGTGGGTGCTAGGTGTGATCTATCTGTATTTGATGTCGGCCGATGTTAGAGCGAGAGAGTCCGGCGGACAGAGTTGTTAGGCTACCTTGCCCCGGGTGACACGAATGTTTTTGCAGGGCCTATCAGTGCGCGCGCTACAGCTTGGGCCTGGGGTAATCAGGGCCATGAAATAATTGCGATCATTGGGGCTGACAATCTCTCGCCCTCCGCGCGGGACCAGGTCGCGAAGATTCTAGGGAGCGCCGCGGATACGAGTTCCCTGGAAAAGGCGATGGCCGCCGCGTCGGTACGGCCTGACACCGAGTTTAGGGAGGAAGACCGCTCAACTGCCCCCTGGCACTTCATCGACATCTGCCTGCACGATCAGAAGAGCGATCTGCCGGCGCGTTGGCCCGGGATGACGTTGCATGAAACCCGGCCCGTACATTTTTCCAGAACGGATTCTGCCGCTACCCCTTGGTGCGCGAAATCATTGTTCTATGTCCGCGAGTTCCGGCGCTTTGTAATGGTGCAACAATATGTATTCACTATTGAGGAAGTCAAAGAAGCGGTACGGCAGGCGACCGAGACACCGTCGCGCCTAGGGCTACTGGCGAAGTCAGCCCATCAATCAAGTGGAGGTCACCATGAAGGTACTGGAAGCTCTTGCGGCGGCGATTGCGGCTGAGGGCATCGATCAGATTTTCGCGGTCATGGGCGATGCCAATCAGGACGTAATTGTGGAATTGTGCGAAAAGCACGGGCTCAAATATGTTCACGCGCATCATGAGGGTAGCGCCGTCGGCATGGCGGACGGCTACGCGCGCTTTTCTGGCAAAATCGGCCTTGCTGCCACCACGCAAGGCCCTGGCTATACTAACGCAACAACCTCCCTGGTTTCGGCTCGGCTGCATCGATCGCCGGTATTGATGTTGGCCGGCCACGCCTCGCTGCGAGATCCCTACAATCCTCAGGGAATGATCGACCAGCACGCACTTGCGAAGCTCACAGTCGAGGCGACGGTGAGAGTCGATCACGCCAACAATATCGACTACTGTATCGGCGAAGCTTTTCGGCAGCTCAAAGCAAACAAAGGGCCATTTGTCCTGAACCTGCCGCAGGACGTCCAGCACAGTATGGTGCCAGATCAAAAATGGACCTATCGTCCCATGTACAAGGCGAAGGTCTCGCAGCCACCCCGTCAAGAGGATGTCGCTGAAGCTGCCAAGATTCTGGCTGACGCCAAACGACCAACCATTCTTTGCGGGCTTGGCGCCGCCAATGGAAAGGCCGAGCCCGAGGTCCGCGAATTGGCGGAATATCTCGGCGCCCCAGTGGCGACCACACTCCTTGCAGCAGGGTTTTGTGCGCAGTATCCGCTTTATCTCGGTATCAGCGGCGGCCTAGGCTCAGACTTGACGGTCAACACGCTGGCCGGGAGCGACGTTATGATCGTCGTAGGCGCGAGTTTAAATGAGTGGACCACGCACTTTGGCAAGATACTCGAAAACGGAAAGAAGATTGTCCAGATCGATGACCGATCGGATGCCTTCGGATGGTTTGCGCGGATTACAGTCGGCTTGGAGGCCGACTCGAAAGTAGCCATAGCGGCGTTGCTCGATCGGCTGCGGGAAGGCGGCAAGCCGCGCCGCCAGCCGGATGCGGAGACCGCACAGAAAATCAAACAACGCAAGCCGCCGGCAATAAGTTACGACGACGGTAAGTCAGTAGATCCCCGCCGCGCTGCCGACTATTTGGAAAACAAGCTGCCGAAACGGGATCGCATTCTCGTCTTCGACGGCGGCCACGCCGCAATGGTGACTTGTAAAGCCCTCAGTAGTCCCAGCGCCGAGAACTGGTCGCTCGGACTGGACTTCGGGGCGGTTGGGCAAGGCTTAAGCGTCGCGTTGGGTGCCTGTTTTGCGCGATCTGGCAAGCGGGTCACTCACGTCACAGCAGATGCGGCGTTCATGATAAACGTGGCTGATTTCCACACGGCAGTCAGTCATAATCTACCGCTCACCGTGTTCGTGTTTAACGACAATGCTGTTGGGCAAGAGCGGCACGACCTAATACACAAGGGTTTACCTTCGAAATACGCGGAAGTTGTTCAACCAGATTTCGAAAAATTGGCCGTCGGCTTTGGCGCCAAGGGCTTTAGAGTTAATAGGCCCGACGATTTCGGCGAGATAGATAAGGCTATTGCGGTCGAAGACGGCCCAGTAATTGTCAATGTGTGCATCAATGGAGACGTTGAACTGCCCGTTAGCTGGGAGATTGCGCAGCATCTTGAAATGACCGGCTTAAGACCGCTGAAACCTCACGCTCTCAGTATTTTGTAAGCTCTGTACACGTCCCAGCGATCAGACGCCAGGAGAGACACCATAACCGAGATCGAAACCGTTGCCATCGGTGACATGAAGGTCTGCGTCTCCGAAACGGGCTCCCCACTGATACTGCTCCTGGCTTTACCACCACCAGTGAGTTCTGCCGCAAGCAAGTGGACGAGTTATCGCGCTCCTATCAGGTGATCAGACCGAATCTCCCCGGTCACGGCATCTCGCGCGCTCCTGCGAACCGCCCGTACACGGTCGAAGCCTTCGTCGCCGATCTCGAAGGTCTCTTCCGCCACTTCCCGCTCCGGCAGGCCGTGCTCGTCGGGTTGTCGATGGGAGGGGTGATCGCCCAGCACTTTGCGTTGAAAAACCCGCAACTGCTCAAGGCGCTCGTATTCGTCGATACGACCCTCGCACGGAATTGGGCTGAACGGGCGTCCCGAGACCGTGCTCGCGAACATAGACGCGGTGGGTATCCAGAAAGCCCTCCAAAAACTCTCTGACGACTCTTTCAGTCCGGGGGCTCCGCAAGCGCTACTTGAGTGGGCCCGACAGCAGATCATCCAGACACCGGAGTTCGTGGCACGAGCCGCGGTCACATCGCTCGGCGCAACCGATATGACAGCGTCGCTGGGGCGTATCACACTGCCGACGCTGGTAGTGGTCGGCGACATGGACGCCGTCACTCCCCCAGAGGAATCAAGGACATTGAACGAAGGAATTCCAAACAGCAAGCCGAGAAGGCCGGTCATTTCTCGATGCTTGAGCAGCCTGCCGCGTTCAATCGAGCCCTTAGAGCCTTTCTCGATGAGCTATGAGCCATGACGCAGGCTGCGCGCGCGTTCCAGACAATCGACTGCGCCCGATCTCACTCTCTTCGAGGTCGGGCGCTTTGTTTGCGGATGTGAGAACCGAGCGAAAACCCGCTGCCTAGACTCGAAACGCGAACGCGGCTGTAGAAAACAACGCGAAAAGCGAAGTTGAATTAAGCCAAGTTCGCGGATCGTCGGCAAACAAGAAACCGAGAACAGTAATCCGCATTAGAATCTCCTCGAAGCGTTTCACGCAATGAGCGGGAGGTCCAGCGATTGCAAACCGATCGATGAAGGAGTCGTCGATGAATTGGGCGTGACCCGCGTCGGATCGCGTGTGGCGCGACATATCGTACGATTCGCCAACTTTTTGGGCCACTGCGCGATCCTCGGGACGCATCCCAGCAGTAGAGTCGCGTGACATTCCCGAGAAGTGGGAGAACACGCCGACGGTACCGCGCGCCATCGCACGCGCTCGATCGAAATCGGGATTCACAACGACGTTCAGGAACGCGCCTAGCTTCAGCGTGGAGGGATCCAGGCCCGCCTGCTTGCGAGCCAGTTGAGCGTGATCGACGGCCCACGCAATCCGTGCAGGGTCCGCGCCCACTGCAAAGGTCACGGAGTCGGCGAGCGTAGCACCTACCTCAATCACGCGAGGCCCGGTGGCAGCGACGTCGACGGGCACCTTGGGCAGGTTGGGCGCGCGATCCACTCGTTGCGGCTGCGATACCCATTGTCGAGGCGGTGCGCGCACCGCCCATCTGCTTTAACCCTGGACTGCGTCAGTGGAGGTCAGTCAAAGCGGCCGCGCGGTCTTGCGGAGCATTAGATTCTCAGATCCGCGGGCCGGTTCTCTTCCCAGGTCACTGTCAATGTGTATTTTGGTATCTTCCAGCCATCGTCAGAGCGAACGAGGTGATAGGTATAGTAGCCACCCATGTCCCAAGTCGGCTGGCTTTGCTTGAAGTGCCGCGCCTGCATGTAGCTGACGCATAATGCGTCGTTCCCATTCACCTCGACATGATAGTCAGTGAGGAAGTGCTGCGTAACATCGAAACGGGTGATGACATGTGTCACCTGTTCGGTGAACTTGTCGGCGCTGACGGTTCGCAGCTTTGGCTTTTCCATCGGTGGGCCAAGATAGACCTGGATTTCATCGGTAAAGATCGAGCGGAAGAGTTTCCAATCACGCGCGTCAATCGATACCGGGTAGCGATGGATGACCTCGCCGATCAGCGTCCGATCCAATAGCAACTGCAGTTTTTCACTATCAGTCATGGTGGAGTCTCCCGTCGATCTGAAAATCATGCGTAGCCAGCGATGGCGATGTTCTTTTCATGCCGGGAATGTCGCACCCGATCACCCGGATTGAATGGTTCGATCAGCTCCAGAAAAGTTCCGTCCGGATCCTTGAAACAGAAGAATTTGGCGCCCGCTTTGTTGGCGAAACGAATCGTCACTGGCTCTGATACCATATCAACGGCGTTCGCCTTGAGACGGGCGTATTCTTCGTCGAGATTTTTCGTGAAAAGCGCGATGCGAGCCACTCCCACATGGTAAAGGTGGGGATACGGCGTGCCCTCGGTCTGAGGTTGTTTCCACTCGATAAGATCGATTCGGGTCGCGCGCGGGTCGTCGCTCAAAGCCAGCAACGCGGCTCGCGCGCGACTGTTCGGGATATTCAGTCCCTTGTCGTTTCCCTTGTTAGGTCCGTCGCCGAGATCCGACACCACTTTGAACCCTAACATCTTGTAGAACTCAAGCGACCGCTCGAAATTCTTCACATTTACGTTTACGTGAAAGACTGATTTTATCATTAGTCCATCCTCGCAATTGATCTGGAAACATGTCTTTGGCTTGGGCGTTCTTTGCTTTAGTTGACGGGCGAACCCTTACGCTTCACCCGAGGCCGCCACTTATCCCAACGGCTTGCTCAAAATCCATTCTGAGCGGGTCCTCTCATATCTAGGTGCGAAGCTTCCAGCGCGATCTTTGTGTCGTGGCTCGATCCCATGCACGATGGCACCCGCCCAGCCGACTTACAAGATCGCGGGTCATGTGCGGAATCTTTTCGAAGTGGGTAGAATCGGGTGAGGGAAGAATGTAGACAAGGAACAACAACGCGAGCCGGTCCGGCATTCAGGGAGCCGCCATGGCCTCAAAATCAAAGTCCAAGTCAGCAACCGTTCGCGCGCATCTGAGCCATCCAGTTATCGATTCGGATGGGCACCACGTTGAGTACTTTCCCCGGCTGCGCGATTACGTCAAGGATCTCGCGGGCCGCGGGGTTGCGGAGCGGGTCGGGCGCGCGTTCGATGGCACTATAGCCAGTACGCGCTGGTATCGAGAGTCGCCGGAGCAACGGCGTGAATTCAGGACCAAGCGGTCGCCATTCTGGGGCTTCCCGACTAAAAACACCCTCGATCTCGCCACATCAATGTTCCCTAAGCTGATGTACGAACGGCTGGACGAGATGGGTTTGGATTTTTGCGTACTGTATCCGAGCCTGGGCCTGGTGAGCGCGCATTTCGAAGACGAGGAAGTAAGGCGTGCGACCTGCCGTTCACTGAATCGGTACTGTGCTGAAATTTGGGGTGAGTATCGCGACCGGATTACCCCTGTTGCGACAGTACCGATGAACACCCCGCAGGAGGCGATTGACGAACTCGATTATGCGGTGAAGGTGCTAGGGCTGAAGGCTGTGCTGATGGCGAGCTATGTCAAACGGCCGGTTCCCGCGGTGGCGCGCCAGTACCCTGAAGCATCCCGCTATGCGTTCTGGCTCGATACTTTCGGCATCGATAGTGAGTACGATTACGATCCGGTGTGGGCCAAGTGCGACGAACTCAAGGTGGTACCGAGCTTTCATAGTCATGGCGAAGGATGGGGTAGCCGCACCTCGATTTCGAACTACGTTTACAACCACGTCGGGCATTTTGCCTCCTCAGCCGACGCGGTATGCAAGTCGCTGTTCCTGGGCGGAGTGACTCGGCGATTTCCGCAGATGAAGTTTTCCTTCCTGGAAGGCGGGATTGGCTGGGCTCGCAGCCTGTTCGCGGACCTTATTGGCCATTGGGAAAAGCGGAACCGCGATGCGCTGGAGAACTACAATCCTGCCAATATCGACCAGGAGCTGCTGGCTGAATTGTCGCGCCGCTATGGCGGAAAGGTGGTCGAGGGCCGCGAATCTGTAAAAGGGGGGGAGTTGGTGCGAATGCGCGAGGGTGACCCCACCGACGACTTCGCCAGTTGCGCGATCACGCGCAAGGAGGACTTCCTCGAGCTTTTCCTCAGGCCGTTCTTTTTCGGCTGCGAGGCCGACGATCCGGTTACCGCGTCGGCTTTCGACGCCATGCGCAACCCCCTGTCGGCGCGCATCAACGCAATCTATGGCTCCGATATCGGCCATTTTGACGTACCAGACATGAGCGAAGTCACGGCTGAGGCTTATGAACCAGTCGAGCACGGCGCCATGACCGCTGAGGACTTTCGCGATTTCGTGTTCACCAACCCAATCAAGCTGTGGACGGCTCTCAACCCTGACTTCTTCAAGGGCACCGTGGTTGAGGGCGCGGTTTCACGCTACCTCTCGGAAGGCTGAAGTGAGGCTGTTTTTTTTCATTTGAAAGCGTGAGTGATGACTTGGAAATCGACTCAGGACTGCTCCGCTCACGTTTGCGTGTCTTGACTGTCGACTTGGCGAATTCGGCCCTTCGCCCCGCATTATCGCGCCTGCGACTCAAAGAACTAAGTCGCAGCCAGCGCCTCACCGCTAATCGATTGCGGGGTGGGAGCGTATGCCCCGCGTCCTGACAGGCTGATTGGGCGTCGTCAGACTGACCGTTGCTCCTGGATAGGGACACGCGCAGGAACCCATGACCGCAGCCCTGAAACGAGCATCCGGCTTCGTGGTATTTGGGGGAAATCTACAGACTGAGCAATCGGGCAGAGCGTGAGCTGGTGAAGTGGACAAAATGACAGGTTGATTGCTGCCACTTGATAGCATAACGCCACGACTAAAGCCGCGATAGGCGTGTTCGCATTATCTGGGACTAACCTGCCAACCTAATTTTATTCGCCGCCTGGTGGCGCGTGGTATCACACATCGAAGTCATAACCAGTGCTTCTAGAAGAACTGTCTTCTAAGTCGTGCACTGACGGCGAACCGGATCGAAAGGCTCACGCGACCCGGATATGCGGGCCTGTTACTGCAGAGTTGAGCGAGAGGAGCCGTCACCGAGAGGAGCCGTCAGCCAGGCCTATCCCTCAATTACCACCAATACTTGCTGGGACGATTTGCGCTGGTTACGAGTTGCGCGCACCAGCAATGGCGCGGCAGCGTTTTCATCTATGCATCTGCGGCAAGCGGGCTAATGATGCGTTACAAATTAAGCGCCTTCGTATTGCGAAGAAGCTGCAAAGCGGCCCGCTATGGATCGATCGCTGCCGCAACGCTTCTCGGTCTGACTGAATCTGTCCGGAATAAGACCGAACAAGGCGCTCTTCTGGAGCGCTGTGGTCAATGGCATCTGCGCCGGACCCATTATGGTTCTCGTCACGCTGATGACGACGAACAGAACCCATCACCGGCGGTCTTAAATTCCCGAGGCCGCCGATGGTCCTGGGATGGATCTCGACCAGTCGGCTTCGCGTTCCAAATCGAGCTTCAGACGGGGACAGAAGTGTCCATCGGAGAGATTTTTGTCCGGTTCATTATTGGCGGGCTGTTCGTGTCCGCGTTCGCGGTTCTGGGAGACAATCTCAAGCCCCAAAGTTTTGTCGGCCTTTTCGGCGCCGCCCCTTCTCCGTTGCGCTGCCACGCTTATTCTTACGATTCACCGCCAGGGCAAAACTTTCGCTGCCTTGGAAGCAGTATCGGGCTGTCGCTGCAGCGCTTATATTGCCGTTTGCTTATATTGTTGTTGATAGTAAGCGAAGCAGCAAGCAAATTCGTGAAATTACTTAATTCTTTTTACAAGACTGGCGATCACCATAATAAGCTCGTCTGGTTGAATCGGCTTAGGAACGTGCATCTGGTAGCCCGATGAAAGCACGCGCAGTCGGTCTCGGGTCCGGGCATAAGCAGTCAAAGCTACGGCCGGGACATCTCCCCCGTTTCGTTGGCTGCGAGCGCGTACCTGACTTATTAGCTCATAGCCATCTACTTGAGGCATCCCAATATCAGCCACCAACACATCCGGCCTCCATTCGTCCATGATCTCAAGTGCTGCGATTGCACTTTCGGCTGCTCGTACTTCTGCTTGCGCTTGGATGAGAATTATTGAAGTGACCTCGCGTGCGCCCGCCTCATCATCGACAATCAGGACCCTCACATTCCTAAGTAAAGGAGTGTCCACCCTCGAATCTATTTCGGTAGCAGTCGGATGAACGTGCTGTTCTCTATCGATATCGCCAGACCCGATTAGGATCGGCAACTTTACGGTGAAGCTAGCGCCCTGCCCGGTGCCTTTGCTTTCGGCACACACAGTGCCGCCGTGGAGCTCGACCAGATGGCGCACAATCGCGAGACCGAGCCCCAGTCCCCCGCTTTGACGGTTAGTACCGGAATCGCCTTGACGAAACCGATCAAACACGTAGGGGAGGAACTGTGTCTCAATCCCGACGCCGGTGTCGCTTACAATGATTTCGATGTGGGAATCAGTCCGCTGCGACAGGATCTGAATGCGGCCATTTCGGGGTGTGAACTTCACCGCATTAGAGAGCAGGTTCCAGAAGACTTGCCGCAAACGATTCGGATCTCCTGCCATGGGCCCGGCTGCCGGATCCAATAGGGTTAGCAAACGAATCTGTTTGGCGTCTATGGCAGGACGCATCGCTTCGATCGCCGTTTCCAGCACCTCGATAAGCTGCAAGGGCCGTACGTCGAGGCGTAACCTCCCGCTGATGACACGCGATACATCGAGTAGATCGCTGATGATCTGGTCTTGCGCTTGAGCAGCTCTAGTTATCGCCTCTACTGCTCGTGCAATCGTCTTCTCGTCCAGCCTGCCTGAACTAAGCAATCCCGCCCAGCCAACTATCGAATTAAGGGGATTGCGCAGTTCATGAGAGACGGTTGCGAGAAAGTCATCCTTGAGACGACTTGCCTCTTCCGCAATTCGGCGGGCTGCTTGTTCCTGCTGCATCAGCCGCTCGCGCTCGACCTCTGCCCGTTTCCTTTCTGTAATATCGCGGGCGACCTTTGACGCACCGATGATATTTCCCTGGGCATCTCTGACTGGCGAAACGGTAAGCGAAATGTTTATTGTCCGTCCATCCTTCGTCTGCCGCACGGTCTCGAAGTGATCGATCTTTTCGCCGCGACGGATATGCGCCAAAACATTGGCCTCCTCCCCGTGACGCTCAGGCGGAATAATCAGCGTAATTGGCTGACCAATGGCCTCAGCAGCGCTATATCCGAATACTTTCTCGGCGCCACGGTTCCACGACGTGACAATCCCCTCCAGCGTCTTGCTGACTATGGCGTCATCCGAAGAATCAACGATAGCCGCCAAAAGCGAGGTGGTCTCGGCTCGTTTCAATTCCTGCCGGTCCATCGGATCGTTCTCGAGCAGGCAATTACAATTCTAACCAATATGCCATCTCTATCGTTCCTTGTTTTTGAACTCGCGAGCGCTAATGTCTGGATGCCGGCCTAAGTTTCCTTTGCTTCTTGTCGAAGAGGTTATCGCTGGCGCTGAGTTCGCTCCGCCCCTCGGGTTGCGCAGTCAGCCCAACTGCGCTCGCCGGAGAAACACCGGAGCGCGACCTACTCTCAACCGGACGGCGGCGAGCTTGGCGTTCGGCTAGCGGGCAGATTTGATTGCAGTGCTGCGCAATTCACGTGCCGCAAAAGAATATAAATGAGTGTTGTAAATGTCTGATGTTTTATGAGTGGTCGTGTGAATGTTGGCAGATTTTACATTTTCTGGCATGGATTAAACGCGAAGGCCGCTGAGGATCCCGTGGAGTTGAAATGGCACCGGTGGATAAAGGCCGAGCAAGGGAAGAAACTACCGACTCTTCGCACAAAAGCTCGCTTGCTGGCAGCGAGGCACGTTTCATGACACGGCTCGCAACATGCCGAAGCGGCGCGGATCTAGCCTCACGAGATGGCTTACATTAGTACAACATCATGAGCTACCGACATGATTATCGCGCTGTTATAGCTCTGGCTCGCGGCATGGCACTTGCTCCCGCATAGCGACAGGGGGTAGGAAGGAGCTGATAAAAATGAGCGAACAGCACATTATACATACTGAGTATTCGACGCCGTTTCGGCGTGTGTTGTCAGCTAGTACTCTCGCGAAGGATTCGGTGCTCAATCGCATGAACGAGAACGTTGGGTCAATTAAGGAGATTATGATCGATGTGCCGACTGGCCGCGTCGCCTATGCAGTTCTATCAGTAGGCGGTTTCCTGGGCATCGGTGAGCGGCTTTTCGCGGTCCCGTGGGAAGCATTGACGCTTGACGAGGATCGTAGGTGCTTCATCCTCGACGCTGATAAGCAACGGCTCGAAAATGCACCCGGTTTCGATAAAGACAACTGGCCGGACATGGCGGATTCCGCCTGGGGCAGCGGTGTTAGTTCGTATTGGTATATGCCCGGCGCTACCCCCAGCAAGTTAGGAACGGACTCGCGGGCAGATGACGCCGGAATCGACGCTGCTGGTCGCTACGATCGCGATGCGGCGAGTTTCTCGGCCCGCGAAGTAGATCGAAAGGCCGGGGAAGCCCGGCAGGCGATCGATTCACCCGAAGGCGAAGGCCTGCGTCAGGCTGAACAGATCGGAAAACCGCGCAGCAAGGCACGCTAGCCGTGGTGCTTCGGAGAGCCCTTGACGAAATCAAAGCCCGCGAGGCGGGCTTCTACCTCGGTCATAAAGCTGCGCCGGTCGAGCAGTTCGCATGCGAGCACGGCCAAAAAGGTTTCGCACCTGGCATTGTCGAAGCAGTCGCCGACCGATCCAATGGAGGGTCGCACGCCGACTCGTCTCAACCTCAGCCAACGGCGGCGAGGTGCAGTGGCTGATCTGGTCGCAGCGATCCGCCCCGGCGGGCCGCCGCTGGCCCAGCGCCATGTCGAGCGCCTTTAGCACCAGTTCGGTGCGCAGATAGGTCTCCATCGCCCGGCTCATGAAGCTCCGGCTGAAAGCATCGAGCACTGTCACGAGACAGAGGAAACCCGCCCAGGTCAGGATGTCCGTGATATATCGGCGACCCACAGACGATTGGGCGCAGAGGGGGCGAGTTGCGTTGACTAGATAGGAGTGCTTGGCCAAGCGTTACCATCCCGCACTGTGGTGGTTGCTTATTGGCGCCGGCTTACGACGTCAAGGCGCGCCGCCCGTTAGCCATCAGTCGAGCTACCCGCTTGCGTCCGGCGTGGATCCCCTCGCCGGCTAGTTCCGCATGTCCGAGGGGTTCAGTAGGTCGCGCGTGAGTTCTTATAAGCAGGTTGATGCGCGAGGTGTGTTTCTCGTCCACCCGTGCCCGCGGTGAGGGCAGCCGCTGGCGGCAGCCCATTGTAGCCGCTTGGGAAACGCCCCACACACGGCACATCGTGGCCATCGGCTAGATAGCCTGATTCGCGCTCAGTCGGTATGCGGCGCGGGTTATTCCGGCGCGTATGGCGGATGTCTTTGCTGCTTTGGAGACCTCCTTCTTCCTTTCTCCCCAACACCGTCCGGAAGCGGGTCACCTTCAGTCGTGCCGCGGTCCGCGACAATAGATGCAAATATGTAGAGAGAATAAATTTTTACAATTGTTAATTCGTCTGAAGCCAACGGTCAGAACGTTCATTACGGACGAAGTAACGGATCAGCAAGAGGCGCTCGCGAGCCTATTATCGTGGTCACCTCACCGACGACATCCCTGATCGGCTTTAGGCATGCAGATGAAGCCCCCTGCCTGCCCCGGCGAGAGCAAATTCATGTGCCGTAAGCGAGTGGCTCAGTTGTTGCTGCATCCCTCTCGCACCACGGGCACGCCATAGCGACATCCTTCAATCCTGGTAAAAAGATTCCATGTGATGCGCCTGCCCTGGAAGGTTATTCATTCGCGACTGCCGCCGTCTTGCTCTCCTGATGACGCGAAGTCTTTCGCCTGCTGAGAACTCAACCGCCAAACGCGTGGCCGTACCGCCCGCGAAGTCTTCTGCTGAAGCTACTCAGGAAGCATCGGACAACAGTGGAAGGAATGTGCGAGATCGAGCCGCAAAAAGGGCTAGCTCCCTCAGTCAGTCCAGCAGCGTCCGACGTGGATTTAGCACGGCGCATTCGGCGTGCATTGGTGAAGACAAGTACCCGTCAACTCAGCTAAAAACAGAAAGATCATCACCAAAGATGATTCGCTGACGCTGCGCGCTCCAGTGCGGATGCAACAGGAACAAACCACTATGGCGCACAATGCCCGGCAGGTTGCGGGAGCAGATAGAGTGGACGATTCAGCTCGAATTCTGCACCGCTGAACAATGTAGGTAGGAGAAGAGTGAATAATGAGATACGGATAGCATAGCTCTTGGGCCCTATTTCCGTGATTGTCATCTAGGTAGTGATTGCGCATCTTCTATAATGGTTATCGCCAATCCTCGGGGCCATATACCATCGATTAACTGGAGACCGAAAGGATGAGGCACAGGGCAATGAGTGGCAAAGCCGAAGAAATAAAGGGCCGCGCGAAAGAATCTGCCGGTGTTCTGACGGGCAACGAGAAGCTTAAGAACTCAGGCAGGGCAGATCAAGCTGTGGGCAAGGTGAAGCAAGCAGTCACGCGAGCGGTGGATAAAGTCAAGAACGCCGTCAAGCGGAAAAAGCCCTAATCTATTTTGCTTCAGAATTAAGTCGTTCTATCTCTTCGCGAGCGAAATCTGATCCTTCGTGCGGTCACGTCACAGAGTATGTGTGGTGCGCAGCGATCAGACGAATGCGCGCGAAGCACTTGAACCAAAGATCTCGTTCCTTTCATATCCCGTTAATCGATTGCCGGCGTGAGTTCGGCATCAAGAAAGAGGCACCTATGGCTAGCAAGACTTCCAATCAAAAACGAACAACGGTCCGTTTGGACGACCAGACAGTAATTCGTGGCGAGGGCGGCGAAACTCATCAGAATGCAGGCGATGATATTCCGCAGCTAACTACCCAACAAGGGATTCCCGTCTCGGATGATCAGAATACTTTAAAGATCGGTTCGCGAGGTCCCACCGCCCTGGAAGACTTCCACTTTCGTGAAAAGATTTTTCATTTCGACCATGAACGGATCCCGGAGCGCGTTGTCCATGCGCGTGGTTTCGGCGCGCATGGCTCACTTCGAGAACTATGGTTCCCTGGCCAACGTCACGCGAGCTGATTTATTTCAACGGGCAGGCGAGAGAATGAACAAAGGACTGTAGACCGCGTCTAATGGCAAAGCGCCCGATATTGACTCTCGGCAAGACCAAGACTCCTGATCGAAGTTCGATACGTAAACTCGTTGAGTCAATGAGCGGTAATGTAATTATCCCTGGAGATCATCAATACGGCGGCGCCCGCCGGGTCTGGAATCATGCAGTCAATGTCCATCCAGCGATAATGGCGCGATGCGCGAACCGTGATGACGTCGTTCGCGCGGTCGAGTTCGCACAGGACCGTGGCTTGCTCACCGCCATCCGTTCCGGCGGCCACAGCTTTGCGGGACATGGCGTCTGCGAAGGCGGTATGGTGATTGACCTCTGCTCCATGAAGCGCGCCGAGATCGACCCTTTAGGTAAAACCATCACAATCGGAACAGGCGTGATCGCCGGGGAGCTGGACTGTCTGACTCAGGCTTTTAAGCTGGCGGTCCCGCTCGGTTCGTGTCCGTCGGTGGGCGTGGCGGGCTATTCGCTCGGTGGCGGAGAAGGTTCGCTCACGCCCAAGCTGGGTTATGGGTGCGACAGTATCACTCGCATCGAAGTGGTAACTGCGGACGGCCGAGTTCGTGTCGCAGGCCCGCAAGAGAACCCTGATCTGTTTTGGGCGATGCGAGGCGCGGGAGCGAATTTCGGTGTTGCGACGTCCCTCAAGTTTAAGTTGCATCAGGTCGAGACCGTTCTTTCCGGCCATCTCAAATACCCTCTTCGGCAGGCTAAACGAATACTGCGGTTTCTAGCTGATTATGCGCCTACCATTCCACAGGAGCTTTTTCTTATAGCGGCGGTGCTTCCATATCCAGGCGACCGAATGCTTGACGTTGGCGTGGTGTGGTCCGGTGATGAAAAGGCCGGCGAACGTGCGTTGCGTCCGCTGCGCACCTTTTTGAAACCAGTCGAGGACACAATCCAGACCAATCCCTATCTGGAAGAGCAGCGCTCCGGCACTGGATCGCCATCTGATGGTGACTACTCCAGCCATCGCAAAGCCGGACATTTTGAACAGCTTACCTCAAATATAATCGATGTAATCGCGGAGTACACCGCTTCTTCGCCCAGTGAAGCGAGCGGAATCACGATGATATATTGGCATGGACCCTGGTGCTCTGGATCGCATGATAATGCTTTCGGCTTTCGCCGCATCGGCTTTGAATACTGGATACACGCGTATTGGAAAAAAGCCGCTGAGCGAAAAGAAGCTTGGGGATGGGTTGAGCAGTTCTATAGGGAAATGAAGCCACTCTCGACCGAAGCGGTGTATGTCAATGGCTTGGAAAATGAAACCGCTGAGCGAGTGGTCTCGGCTTATGGAGACCACTACGAGCGGCTGACGAAGGTCAAGCGCAAATATGATCCCGATAACTTTTTCCGCGTCAATCAAAACATCAAGGCTGCATAGAAAACGAAAGTCTCGCGCGCTGCAATTTGGCGACAATATCTCATTGCGCTTCAACTAGCCGGGGCTAGGTTCAGACTCGATCAGCGGTAGCAACTCTGCTGCGTGTCTTAAGTAGAACCCAAGCTGGAGGACTATCACGACTCTTTGCCGGGAGGGGGAATATGCGCTGTCCAGAGTACGGAAGCGACAATCGAGAAGGCCACAAGTTCTGCGGGGATCGAGGTGGCCATGTAAGCGCGAGCCATGAACGCGGCGGGCCGCGCCGAGGCCGAGCGCGCAGTTGCACTGACGACGCGCATCCGGCAGCCGCGCGTGCCCACCAGCGCTTGCCGGCGGGACGGTGCTCGAAGGCAACTCTCCCAACTCGCTGGCGCGGTTCCCGGACCAGGCGCAAAACGCGCTAATCAAAATGATCTTGTTAGAGCGTGCTAAGCAGCGGACCGTTGAACAGCCGGCAGCTCACGACGGCGCAGACCCTTCGTTGGGCTGGAGTCAACGTGGAGGAGCCGGGGAATCGGAGACCGTCGTCTACGTCTGCGAGTGCAAGGACGACTGGCACCGGATCATCCACATGCGCGTGGCGCGGACCTGACACGCGCAGCCAGGTGGTGATCAGCATCCGCCGTGCCCCCCTCGCGCACGATCTCATCTAATAGCAAAAGCTCCTCTCCCGCTTCCCTCTCATCCCGCTTCTCGACTACCTTCAGCATCGGTGGGGTCTCTCTTCCAACCCGGCTCCCAGAGGGTCTTGGCGTTTGCTCGCGCGGAAGGGTACGCCGCTTTTTTCATGCGCGCATCACATCCACAACCTTCGGTAATAGCTCCTGGAAGTCAGTCGCCGACCTTCATCGTTAGTGCGACACAGGCCCGGGCGAAGCTGTCGACCATAGTCCCGATCAGACGCGCGATCACTCAGCCCAATTAAAGTGTGGCTTCAATTGAGTCCGGGAGCTGGCGATTTCGATATGGTGCTAGGGACATGGAAAATCGCACGTGTCCCACCGATTTCCTCTTTGATAGCTTCGGCAACATTGTAAGCTTCTATAATGGAAACCGGGATTCTGGATTTCTGGATGGGAAGCCGAATGGAGCAATCATCTGATCGCCGCACCGCGTTCGAAGCCGAGGTAACCGAGCGTTTCGGTATTCTTCCCAACTTTTTCCGTTCGGCCAGCGCCGCACCTGAACTGATCCAGAAGCTGTGGTCCTTTGCGAAATCCGGATATATAGACAATCCCATTCCAGCGCTGTTCAAAGAACGCTTATTCGTCACGCTATCGCGGCTATGTCCAGTGCGCTATTGCATCGTGCGCCACGTCGGCTTTCTTCTCGGCAACGGCCGGCCGGCAGGCGACGCACGCGCACCCACACATGGGATTGTCGATGTTGTCCGGCTCCTGAAACGACCAACGCCATGGAACCGAGACATGCCTTCAGTCTATGCCCTTCTCGAAGGATTAACAGAAACCATTGGCCGATTGGCCCGAGCCCTGGACGGAGATGGAAGACTTGATCTTTGCATGCGCCGCGGTGGTCTTCAGTGAACCAGCCCGTGGCGAGACCGCGCGGCTCGCACTTTTGAAAGCTCTGGGGGCTCACCGCTTCGAGTACCTGGCAGGGCTGCTCGCATTCATCCGGACAGCCCACTATTGGACGATGCTCCACCCAGACATAGAAACTGAAGAGGATATGTGGACGCTGCTCCGGGATCACGCGGAACTAGCCCAACTCTTAATTGAAGACCCTGAGGCAGACCGTTGCGAAATGGGCCCGAGGCTATTCGATGAGTTAATGGCGCTACGCGAGCTGAACGAGCTAGAGGAGCTGAAAAAGGCAAAAGCTGCGCTGGAGGAAAAGGATCGGCAAAAGGATCAGTTTATCGCTACACTGGCGCATGAGCTGCGCAATCCACTAGCAGCTATCCGCTCGGCCGCGGATGCGCTGAATCTGATGAATATGGATGAGCCCCGGCTGGAACTTCTCCGCGCCGGGCTGGACCGACAATCCGCGGTCATGGCGCGCATGCTGGATGATCTTTTTGATGCGGCTCGGATAGCGTTTGGAAAAATCTCGATTGAGCTCGAGAATATCGACTTTAGTGACCTCGTTCGCGAAATTGTTGGAGAGAACGAGCCGCGCATCAACGCTGCTGGCATCGAATTTGAAGGCGAGATTTCCGATTTGCCCGGCTATATTAGAGGCGACCGCATCCGCTTGCGGCAGATCGTTGACAATCTTCTCTCCAACGCCATCAAGTTCACGCCCGCGCACGGACGTATTAGGGTCCGTTTCCGGGTGGAGGGTGGCCATGCCATTCTTCGGATCGAAGACAGCGGTATCGGCTTTGACTCGGGACTGGCGGGCAGGTTGTTCGAGCCATTTGTCCAGCAAAAACAAAATATCGACCGTCTTCGTGGGGGCCTCGGGCTCGGTCTGGGGATTAGCAGAACACTCACCAAGCTGCATAGTGGATCCCTTTCGGGCGAAAGCCCAGGTATAGGACGGGGGTCAGCATTTACGTTGACGCTGCCTCTTGGCAGTTCGTCGGCAAAAACCGTTCAATCGATTGAGGAACTGCCGCGGACCGAACGCAGGCGGGTCTTGCTCGTTGAAGACAACAAAGATGCAGCTGACGCTCTAGTCCAGCTAATACGATTGATGGGTTGCGATATTGATGTCGCGTACGATGGGCGGTCTGCTTTGGCTCTCGCTGTTGCAACACCGCCGGACCTTGTTCTCTGCGATCTAGGACTACCGGGCGGAATGGATGGCTATGCGGTTGCCCGCGAAGCGCGGGCCGACCCGCGATTAGACGCAGCACGCCTCGTAGCGGTTTCCGGATATAGCCAGCCAAAAGATCACGCCGCCGCAAAGCAAGCCGGCTTCGACCGACTTGTGCCCAAGCCAATCACGATGGAAATCATTCAAGGTCTGCTGAACAGTTTTTCACCAAAATCATGATTGGGCATTATCGACGGCCCATCTCATCCGACTAGCGCAATCGCTCCGGCGCGGCCGGCACTCTGCGCGCCAAACATTGCCACTGGTCGTATTCAGATGTCGCTGCTTTGCCTAGCTCAAAACCCTCACTGCTGACTGCGCTTTCCCATTCGCAGCTGTGGATGCTCTGCGAGCAACTTCTTGTTCCCCTGGGTTTCTGGAGTCTGCATTGTTAATACGGTCAGCCGATGGATCGCGAAACGGAGTTGATTTTTTGGTGGTGTTAGTTGCTCCTCGAAGGATTCGTGATTATTAGAAACCCGACAAAACCGTCTGCAAGTACTCGGAGGGCGAGCTAATGACTTGCGACTTTTGCCGGCAGCAAAAACTCGACAGCCAACCACGTCCACTACTTCGCGTAGTTGATGATGTTGGACACAGAACCGTCAACCCGTTCCACGGAACGCTGTGCGATAACTGTTGCGACAAGGCCCAGGTATTCGGGACACCGGTACATGGTTGGGTGTTGAACCGGATCAAAGGGGTCGATTTGGAGACCATCCAAAAGGTACGCAAGGACGGGTAGACAGTCACATTATTCAGCACACCGGCTGTATTTCGAATGGTGGTGGGAATAGCTCGCGAGCGATTACGGTCTGCGGACAAACACCTCGATCGGAACGGGAAACTTACCGCGGAAGATGTGAACATGGCCGCTGGTGAATATGATGCAAACAAGCTGGAGTAGTTAAGCGGCATACGGACGATAACCAAGGAGAATCGATCTGCGCGATAAGCTGCACTTCTGCTCATCGGCGCACCGTCAACGTCGCGGCAGCGCTCCATATGTTGGGCTTGGCCTCCAAGCCCAATCGTGGCTCGACCTTCGCGTTTTGCAACCGCCTGGTAGGCGTGCGACCCGACCATGAATCTGCCTACTAGCCGAATCGTCCGGGCGAAATGGCTATGGGCTGAGTCTTCGCCATCCCGTGTTCCTGAATCTGGATGTGGATGTCGGCGTGGACAGTGCATCTGAGTGCTTTCCACGGACTCAGGCCCAGCCAGAGCGCGATCTTCGTGCGGTCCACGCCGTTCTTAGTAACTGCATGGCCGTGCTGTGACCCGGCAAGTGGCGAGTACGATCGTTGAGAAATTCCCGGCTCTGAAGAGATGCATCCTGAACTTCTGGCGCGCCACTGGACCGAAGCACGAGACAGAGGCTCGCGATTGCTTAGTGGGAACGGGCGGGCAAGGCTGCGGAGGGGCGCAGTGCATTCAGGGAGGGGCTGGCGAATTATCAGGCGCTGAGACGTGATGCCAGACTCGCCTGAGCGTGACGTGCGCGAATTGGCCTTAAGGCATGCGGCTCTTATTGTGCTTCTCCTGATCAAGGAGGCGGTGCGGCGGAAGCTCTGGACGCGGCCGGACGCGCTGGTCGCGTTAGCCTCTTGCCGAAGCCGAAGGCGATCCTCAGAGTCTCGGGCTCGCGCGCCGCCTCCAGCTGTTTGTCTGCTTTTTCCGCAGGGAGCTCGCGGGCGCCGAGAAGCACTTTGCAGCGGGGCTCGAGCTTTCCCGAAAGACCCGACCTGGATGACTTCTCCAGGTTGATAGCCGTACTTGCTGAGGTCGCGAGTTCTAATGCGTACGAGTCGGCCGAGTAGCATTGCGACGAGAGCGCCAGGGCAAGATAGAACAACTCGCGCCAATAAGAAGAATCAATACGACGAAACAGGAAACGCAGGGTTTGTGGTGGGCCGCAGCGCTCAGAAGTATGGAGAATGGTGGGTTAACAATACGAAACCGGCATCATGCGCGACACCGGTGACTGGATCTTGATGGAAGGGCAGGGCCTCTCGACCCGTCGCCCTCGAACGGCACGATTGCCTAGTCGTTTTAGAGTAAATGGGTGAAAAGGAACCATAGTACGAGAACGGATACGGGTACACCGAGCAGCCAAGCTATTCCATATTTCATAAAACCTCCTTGTCCACTGCGAAGATATGCTGAATCGATTATTTGAAGTCCAACTCGGACGCAGGAGCGGCACGGGTCAGCAACCGGGCCTGATCGGAGTCGCTCCTGCGGCACTATAGTTCAATTTACTTCTTTACGGTATCGCGAATTTTGTCAACGGCATGTTCCGCGCCTTGTTTTACCTTGCCTGCGGCCTTGTCCGCTTTGCCGGAGTCTTTGAGCTTCTGGTTGTCGGTCAGATCACCGACTGCCTCTTTAACGCGTCCTTTAATTTCGTCTAATTTTCCGCTCATGTAACTTACTCCTTGCAAAATTAGAGGATTCGGTTGATTTGCACTTCGGATGTTGAGTCACTTCCAAGATGCATTCTGTGCAGAACGCCGGCCACGCACCCTATCCCATGCGTGCCTGACGGCATCTTTGAACTCCTCCCACGTCCCTCGACCGTGCTCGCTCCAACCGCGCCGAGCCTCGGGTTCGATTACATCCCATTCGCGGTCCCGGTAACGCGGATCGGTAGCGAGTACATAGCCATACCGATACGCAGGTTCATAATCGGTGTACTGGCGCCCAGTTCGGCCATATATTGAGGTGAAATCCTCATGGAAAACCGGCTCGTACGTGGTGTACGGTTCGGCCTCATAGGGCTGCATCGTGGAAGTCCGTGCTGAACTTTCGTATGTTTCGCCTCGCGACCTGCCGTTCACACTCTCCTCACCCGAATAGGCGACGTCGTCCGCGCCGGCATTCTGAAAGATGTCCTTTGCGCGTGAGACTTCGTCCGAGTTCTCGGTGTGAACGGATATCAGGATGTTGCCTTCCCGGATTTTGCCTTCATAGCGTTTGGCCTCATATTCGGGAATACCCATCCCGATCAGGCCGCCTGCGATTCCACCGACAGTGCCGCCAGCGGCTACGCCACTCAACGCCGCCAGGATCGGGCCGGCCGCGATAAATGGTCCCACGCCGGGTATAGCCAGGCTGCCGATGCCCACGAGCCAGCCAAGTGCGCCGCCGATCACTCCGCCCGTCACAGCGCCAGAAACAGCGCCCTCAGGCGCCTTGGTGTGCTGCTCGTGAGCGAAGTCACGCGTTCCCTGCTTATCGGGAAGAAGCACCGAGACGTCATTGGCGCTGAAACCCGCTAATTTGAGATCATTAGCAATGCGGATTGCCTGATCTTCACTTTTGGCAATCCCAAAAACTGCCTTTGCCATTAGTCCACTCCTTATTTGGTGCTGGTTGTTTAGCGACCGGCTATTTCAAGCTGGTCATTCACATGGCCCACGCCCGCAATGTGCAGGGCCTTATGTGCGATCACGGCTTTCTCGTGTTCTGATTTTACCGGACCCCGCAAGATCACGGTTCCGCCGACGGTGACGACTTTAACGTTCCGGGCCGTGGTCGAGAGCGACTTGTCTTCCATTAATGCGCGCCGGATCTTTCTCGTCATTTCGATATCCGAGCGGTCGTTAGATTGAGAGAAAGGGGTAATCGCATCCCGGCTCCTGTCCCGCACATTCTTGCCGGAGTTATCCGCCGGTATGGAGGGGACATCGGAAGAAGCTTGGCTGGATGATGACGAATCGTAGCCCGCACTAGTTTTTGCGAGAAGTATTCCGGGCGCAGTGAGTAGTGCAAGCGTTACTACAAGCGGACGCATTTTTGAGCGTTTCGCGTGCATACTATTGTTCCTCGTTTTAGCAATCGACATTTCACTGAGGCAGCAGCAATAGCCGTGCCTGAGTGTGGACTGGCAGTTATGATCCGATGGTTGTCAAGGATGGCATTGAATATTCTCGATGGATGAAGGGCCAAAAGAACGCATAGGCTCCCGCCACGCATCATCGTGCAATCCGTGCCGGGTTTGTAATTTAAGTTACACCAATTGAACCACCGGGTGCTCAGCCGGATTACTGAATGTCAGCACCAGACTGCCCTTCAGGTTTCCGCCGCCAAGCCGCGAAGATCTCGGCGCCATAATCCAACTCGGCTGCGCGCTTCGAGGGAACGGGTGGTTGATCAAACCACACACGGTAAAGCCGAGGTTCTCCGCTTTCGTGAACGCGACTATGACTGCGCGTTAGGCCTTACACATCAAACCGATTTTCGCGTGGCAGAAGTCGAGCGCAACGTCTGATCGAGCGTGGGCGGCGCAGCGGTCGAGGTAGAGAGGACTCGACCGCGCACATTCACGAATCGCCTCATCAGATGCATTAGGCGCGTGCTTATGAATTATTGTTCAGAATAGATGTAAATTCTTCCGGCATCAGCGAAGCATCCCAGCCTACGCGTCGAATCTTGCGATTCGTATTACGCCCTATTGCTTCCGTCTGCGGCATTTCGCCCTCTGGCACGATAGTCGCTTAGACCTTGTGCTGAGATGGCCAACGGCGCTCATATTGGGCCGACATTGCCTGCTTCCGAGTACAGCTTAGGAAATTTGACTTGAAGTTGCGTTCAGCGCGTCTGATGCGGCGCCGATGGACACATGCTCGTGTCCTTCGTCGCAGCGCAACCACTGTGAACGCCGAGGCTTGGTCTGCGAGGTGTGAGAAAAGTGGGGACCCAAAACGTACCGAGATCGGCACGCGGCCTTCGGCCGCTGCGAATCGCGCAAATTGCACCATTATTCGAGAGCGTGCCGCCCCGCCTTTATGGCGGCACCGAACGGGTGGTCGCGTACCTCTGCCAGGAATTAAAACAACGCGGACATCATGTCACCTTGTTTGCCTCAGGTGATTCGACCATCGATGTGCCGCTCAAACCAGGCTGCCCAAATTCATTGCGAACCTCCGGTCTTGATCGATTCGGAACAGCCTATCACCTGCCAATGCTTAGTGAGTTATGCGAAAGCGCGGAGGATTTCGATATCGTTCATTCTCACATAGACTACTGGAGCTTTCCATTCCAGCGCATGATGCGAGTGCCAACCGTTTCGACCATGCACAATCGCATGGACCAGCCGGAACTCAATTCGGTCTACCGTTACTACAAAGATTTGCCGTTGGTCTCGATCAGTAATGCACAGCGATGCAGATTGCCGGATTTGAAATGGATACGGACCATATATCACGGTACACCCGAGGAACAGTGGAAGTTCAATCCCAGACGGGGCAAGTACCTCGCATTTCTTGGACGGTTCTCACCGGAGAAGCGCCCGGACCTGGCGATAGAAGTAGCTCGACGGGCAGGCATCCCGCTCAAGATGGCTGCAAAGATCGACCGCGTCGATCAACAGTACTTTGAGACAGTCGTGAAACCTCTGCTGTCAACACCCGGCGTAGAATATGTCGGCGAAATCAGTGAGCGTGAGAAAGCACAGTTTCTAGGCCAGGCACTTGCGCTACTGTTCCCGATTGATTGGGCCGAGCCATTCGGCCTGGTTATGATCGAGGCGTTGGCGTGTGGAACGCCGGTAATCGCAAGACCCTGCGGCTCGGTTCCGGAAGTGCTGAAGGATGGCATTACAGGATTTATCGCGTCGGATGTGGACGGGTTAGTCGAGGGCGTGTGTAAAGCTGGTGACTTGTCGCGCCAAATCGTTCGAGAAGAGTTCGAAACCCGTTTCAGTGCTGCAATAATGGCGGCACATTACGAAGAACTTTATTACGATTTGATCGAAGACGTTCACAAGCCCACTCATCCATTGACAACCGGCGTTGGAGGTACCGATCCGGTTTCTTCCGACGAAGGCTTGATCGCGGATAATGAAAGTGCGGTGGACGACGATTTTGCCCCCGTCGTACCAGTCGCTGTGAACAGCGACCCCATCAGCTGAGCACGAAACGTCGTTCAAGGCACTTTCGGTAACCGGCTATACGGGCAAGCCATCGTTGTCAGAGGCAATTTAGCTCGACGATTACTTATGATCGGCTCGGGTAGATAGGCTCAAGGCGGTGGGCCGCTCCAAAAAATTGCGCCGATGGGGGCGGTATGTGGATTGCCCCGTTCCCGACGCCATCGCTTTTGCGCAATAGCCGGAGGAATACGACCTTTTCCTCCGTTTACATAAAGCCGCGCTCCAGGGTCCGGAGCGCGGCTGCACAGACACAATTAAGATTGCAGGTAAACGTTGAGTTAATCCGAATTGGTGGTCTGCGGTTAAACGGACAATGACTGCCTAGCCAGCAAGGAGTGCGGGTGAAAACAACTTGTTTGGCGTGCTGGTCAATCGCATCAGATTAACTGAACGTTTACGGCAGTCTTGGCGGCAGCATAAGATGCCCGTCGAGGCAATCCACGTTGCAATCGAGACGATCCTGTCGCGCAGAGGATTTGGTTTTGAGTATCGCAACGCTGAAGCTGATATCTTTCGGCTTACTCTGGCTCGCAGGGCGGTCCCCTTGCGCGTACAAAAAGCTGCGTGAACGCGGGAATTTCCGGCGGGTCTCCGGAGAGCTGCACAAAAACTGGACTGGCCGGCGGAGAGGGGGGGATTTGAACCCCCGAGACACTTTCGCTTCACCATCGTGTAGCAGTCCGCGAGGCAATGAACTGGTCGCGCTTTTCGATTAGGCGGACGTCCGCGGACCTCCCGACAAGCTAAGCCATGTGGCCGTGTGGGTACTGACTATGAGGGCCTGGTCCTGATGACGCAGCGCCGACTTTAAAGTCATCTAGAACCCGGATGTCGTCCCCAAACCCTCTTAGTGAGTCGAAAAACTAGTTAAATCAACACCTTAGCATGGCGGAGCGAGCTGAATTCGAACTCTCGGGCGAACTTAATAAACGGTCCGCTCGGCCTTGAAACCGCAATCGGCAGATCACCATCTGCATCGATCCAACCGGCCTGGCAAGAATCAAATGGCATGAATATTCCGTGCGTTTTGTTTTCAGAGGGCTGATCACCGCGGCGGCGGGCTTAAATCGCCATCGTTACGGACCGCGATGGCGGCCTCTTCCTTGCTTTTCCGGCGATCTTTCCGGCCAGCGCGACGCTAGTCGAAAAACATGAAACCCGGAAGAAGAAACGCGCCGGCCTGCAGGGCGTCATCCGCGGGCGCGAAGCGGCGGCGCTCGATGCGGCAGGAGACGCACTCGGCTGCATCGGCCTTGCCGGATTCGCGACCGTTGTCTGGCAACTGCTGGTTCCGTATGAACCATGGATCGTGCTCGGAGGTGCCAGCCTGCTGTGGCTGGGCGTTTCCGGACTGTGCTGGAGAATTCTAAGGTACTTTAATAAAGTTCCTCAGTACTGGTTGTTACCATTGTACATTCATCACACTTGAGTAGCCTTCAATTCGCGTGAGAAGCGCGAGCCATCCGCCTTCGGCGCGGAGGATTTCGTTTTTAACCGCCGTCAATGCTCGCCGAATCGGGTCCGCATCGTTCTCCTGCGCGCTGACGGGCAAAAGAGTCCCGGCATTTATTTTGCGATGCGCGCTGGAAAAACTCCCAACGAGGTCATCATCCGCGACCAGAGCGAACCGCGCGGCCGCGCCTCAGCTTTCTTCGCACTGGCCAACGAGACCTTTAGCCGATGGCGCGGTGATGGCGGACCGCGGATGGCCGCGGCGCCCTCATACTATACGGCCTTCTCGATGGCCCCGCTTCTGATTCTCGCAATTTCGATCGCCGGGTTGCTGCTCGGGCACGACGCGGCGCAGGGAAAAATCATCGAGGAAATCGGCGGGCTGGTGGGCCCAAAAAGCGCGGCGGCGATTCGGGACATGCTTCAGGCCGCCGCCAATCGGCCCTCCAAAGGCATTGTAGCCACTATCATCGGAATCGTTTCCCTGATCGCCGGCGCCAGCGGCGTCCTCTCTGAACTGAAGAGCGCTCTCAACACCATCTGGCGGACGCAGGAACCGGGTAATGTGAAAGAGGTCATTAAAAAGAATGCCTTATTCCTCGGAATGCTCCTGGGCACAGGCTTCCTGATGACGGTTTCGCTGATCCTGAGCGCCGCGCTGGCGAGTCTGGGCAGATTTTTCGGTGGGTTTCTGCCGGCGCCGGAGTTCATCCTGCACGGTATAGATTTCATCCTTTCGGCTGGAATCATCGCCGTTCTCTTTGCCGCGATGTACCGGTTCCTGCCCAATACAAGGGTCGAATGGCGCGAAGTCTGGGTCGGCGCCGCAGTCACCTCGCTGCTCTTCAATGTGGGAAAGATCGGACTCGGGCTTTATATTGGAAAATCCGCCGTTGCATCATCGTACGGGGCGGCAGGATCGATACTGGTGTTGCTACTCTGGATTTATTATTCCGGATTGATTTTCTATTTCGGAGCGGAATTCACGAAATCCTATGCGGACCGATACGGGTCACGGCTAAAAGTTAAGCCCATGGGGAAGCGAGCCGTTCCGCCTGCGAGAAATTTTCCTGCTACAAATTACAAAGAGTAACTGGGTCTTAGAGGTTTGCTAATGTCAACCGGGAACACAATTGTGGAGCAGACGGATGATGCCCGGTATGCAGTACGAGCAAAGAGTCCAAGCGCCCCAGTTGCCATCGCGATACCCAGAAAGAAACGCGCTCTCGCCAAAAAACTCAACCCGGACGATCATGCCGACGGGGAACACGTACGAATGCCTCATGGAAGTCGTAACCGGAGTCATCGAACACCTTGGAGCGCGGGGCTAAGGGAGGACCGCGTACGCCGGCGCATTATCCGCTATTAACACGCTCGCTGCGGCGGGCTCTTCCATCCGGCGACCAATGGTTATGGATCAAAGAGCACTCAACGTTGCATCGCCTGGAACAGCAGCGGCGCGGCTTCGCTCATCATCTCGCCAACGATTTCCGAGAGCGGCTTGCCTGGCATTGCGAGCTTTTCGGTCAATGATACCAGCACCTTGAGATAATGCACCTTGGCGCCATCGCTAATCGTTTCGAGCCGGGCTTCCATCGTCTCGATGTATTTGCGATGGGCTTCAAAGATTTCCTGATCGCGCGGATTGGTGAATTTGACGGCGCGTGCCATCTCGATTGCCTCGAATAAAGAAGGATGATGACAGCCGAAAGTGGCTATCCAACTACTCAGAACAAATAGCGGCGCATGTTGATGCTGATTAGAACGCCCGCCCCCACCATCATTGCTATCAGTGACGAACCGCCATAGCTGACCAACGGCAGAGTGATGCCGACCACCGGCACCATCCCAGTCGCCATTCCGATATTGATTGCCACCTGCCAGAAAATTATCCCACTTACCCCAACCGCCAGCAGCGAGCCGAAACGGTCGCGCGCGTGCCGCGCAATCCAGGCGCCGCGCGCAATTAGTGCTGCGTACAGACCGAGCAACAGCATCGAACCGGCAAAGCCGAATTCCTCGGCGTATACCGAAAAGATGAAGTCCGTGGTCTGCTCGGGAAGGAAATTGAGCCGCGCCTGCGTTCCCTGGAACATGCCTTTCCCCCAGGCGCCGCCCGCACCGATGGCGATTTCAGATTGGATGATGTGATAGCCGGCGCCGAGTGGATCGGACTGCGGATTAATGAAGCTCACTAGTCGTTCGCGCTGATATGGTTTCAGATAATGCCACGCCAGAGGAGCAGCCAGCACCGCACCGAGCACGACCACCGCCATCGTTCGCCAATTGAGGCCACTGACGAACACCAGCGTCACCGTTATCATGATGAGAATCAGAGCGGTGCCAAGGTCAGGCTGCTTCAGCACCAGTATCGCCGGGACCGCCAGCAGAATAGCCGGAATCAACATTTGGTGTGCGCGCCATCCGCCGCGCGGCGGTTCCTCGCGCAGGTAGTGCACCATCACGAGCACGACGGCGAGCTTTGCGATTTCGGAGGGCTCCAACTTCAGCAAGCCCAGGTTGATCCATCGCCGCGAACCTCCCGTGCTTTGTCCGGCGACTGCAACCACGATTAGCAATCCAAGGGTGACCACGTAGAACGGATAGGCGTAGGAATTCAAGGCGCGATAATCGAACAGCGCGGCCGCGGTCATCAGCGCAACTCCCGCCCCTATCCAAATGAGCTGCCGAAGCACCAGCGGGTCCAACGGATGACGAGCACCGGTCCAGGTGGCGCTTAGCACGCTCACTAATCCGACACCAGCGAGGGCCAACGCCACCATAAAGATGGTCCAGTCGAAATGCAAAAGCATACGCCGATCGAGCGCCATGGAAACTACGCCTGGCCGGCGGGCTCGCGAGTTTTGTGATGGACAGGCAGGGGCGCCTGTCCTAGTCGGCTCTCACCCCGATCAGCTTGGAGCCTACTCAGTCTGCGCATCCAGTTGCTCATGCGCTTCAGTCCCTCGTCCGCCCGCGCTCAACGCAGAGGCCAAACGAGCATTGTCCGTCCGCTTCGTCAATTGCCCTGGCGTTGCGCCCTGCGGGGGATTCTTCATGAAGAATTCCTGCATTACCGCCTTGACCACCGGCCCCGCGGAACTACCGCCATGACCGCCGTGCTCGATAATGCAAGCGATGGCGATGCGAGGATGGTCAACTGGGGCGAACGCCATGAACCATCCGTGGTCGCGATATCTCTCCGGTCCTTCGTTTTCCTTGACGCGCACGCCCTGGGCTTCTTTGATAACTTGGGCGGTGCCGGTTTTGCCTGCCACAATCACGTCGTCGAGCCGGGCGGCATGAGCGGTGCCATCGCCGGCGTTGACCACTCCAACCATTCCTGCGCGGACCTGGTCGAGCACCGCCGGGTCAATATGGACACGGCTGCGGATGACCGGCGGAAAAACTTTGACCGGGGTGCCGTCGATCGAGTCGATCTCTTTGACGAATTGCGGTTGATAGAAGGTGCCGCCATTGCCGATCTCCGCCGCGAGTTCAGCTAACTGCAGCGGAGTTATTGCGACATAGCCCTGGCCAATCGCCACCGACAAGGTTTCCGCCGGGTACCAGCGCTCGCGATAGCGGCGCCACTTCCATTGCGCTGACGGAACCACCCCGGACTTCTCGTTGTCGAGTTCGATGCCGGTCTTCTTGCCCAGGCCGAGGGCGTGGGCCCACGCGGCAAGCCGATCAACTCCCAGGTGCTGGCCGACGTTATAGAAAAATACGTCGCATGATTCGACGATGGCTCGATGGACCGATATGGTGCCGTGCCCTTGCTTGCGCCAGCATCGATATTCGCGGCCGCCAAAGTACATACCGCCGGGACAGAAATACGCAGTGTGCGGAGTCAGCGTCCGGTCCGACAAGCCGGCGATTGAGTCAACGATTTTGAAGGTCGAGCCCGGCGGATAGGTCCCCTGGGTCACGCGATCCTGTAATGGATGAGCTGGATCGGTCGTTAGCGCGCGCCATTGAGCCGAGCTGATGCCGCCCGCGAAAACATTAGGATCGAATGCCGGATGGCTCGCGAGCGCCAGAATGTAGCCAGTATTAGGGTCGAGGGCGACCAATGCACCAGCGCGATCGCCGATGGCTTCCTCGGCCACCCGTTGAAGGTCGAAATCGATGGTCATGATAATGCTGTCGCCTGGCTTTTCTGGAATCTCACGCAGGAGCCGGAGGCGCCGGCCGACCGCATCAACTTCGATTTCCTGACCGCCGCTATCGCCGCGCAAGATATCTTCCCAGCTTCGCTCCAGGCCGAATTTGCCGATTTCATCGCCCATTCGATAGCTGGCCAGACGGGCGAGATCCTTTACGGTAACCTCACCGACATATCCCAGCAGATGTGACCCGAGCGGCCCATAGATATAGTGGCGTTGAGGATTGACCTGGAGACTGACGCCCGGAAGGTCGAGCTGATGAGTTTCCAGCGTGACTACCTGTTGCCAATTAAGCCGCTCCTCGACCGTCACCGGCTCGAACTCGGGCCGGCCTTGCTCCTGGGCGTCCTCGAGTTTCTTGGCCGCCCCATCCTCGCCGAGCAGCTGCTCGAGCCGATCGACTGTTCGCCCGAGGTCCGGCGCATCCTCGGGCACCATCACGGCGTCGAAGGATGGCCGCGTATCTATCAGGGGCCGGTGATGTACATCGTAGACGAGTCCGCGCAAGGCAGGCATACGCTGGATCCGGATTCGGTTGCGATCCGCCAGATTGGATAAGTCGTGATGTTTGATTATTTGCAGGTAGTACAGACGCACCGCCGCGGCGCCTAGCACCGTGCAGATAAACAGCATCAGTGCCACAATCCGAGGTTCCAGCTTGGGAACCGGGCAGGTCTTTCTTCCGGCGGTCAACTTCGCCATAGTGGCGTATCCAGCAGTCTATCGGCTCACGCCGTGCATGCGCAATCCAACCATTCGCGCAGCCCAGCCGGTAATTTGAAACACAGACGGCGTCAGCAATGCAGTCACGGCCGCCTGGATCAATACCGCCGGCATCAGGACATGGAGCCGATCAGCGGGAGCGAGTCCGGAACTGATCAGATAATTGCCGACATCGCTGAAAACAACCCCAACGAATACCGCCATCACGCCAACCGCTGTGCTGGCCGAGATCAGCACCCGCGAGAGCCAATACGCGAAGATAAATACCACCGTCAACAACAAGGCATTCAGGCCAAGCTCGACCCCGGAAAAGGCGTCCACCGCGTAGCCCATCGCGAATGCCATCAGTGCCGTGAGGGCGCGCGGATGGCGCATGCCAAGATCGACCGCCAGAATCAGCACCAAATCCGGCATCAAAATCCCGAATGGCAATAATCGCGGCAGTGTGGTCTGCAGGACCAGCGCAACGAAGGTGGCGAGCGAGAACAGCAACAGCAATCGCACGACCACTTCAGCCGTTATTCTGCACCGATGGCGCGGGCACGCGCGTGGTGAGAATCATGACCTGCTCAAGCTCGCGAAAATCAACCGCAGCCTTCACCTCGACATTTAAAAACAGTCCCGGCCGCTCCTTCGAGACGCGTGCGACTGTCCCGACCAGCAGCCCGCGCGGGAAAATTCCATCGAGCCCCGAGGTCACTACCATGTCGCCGGGCTTAATGTCTTCTGAGCGGTCAACGTACTTCATTGCCAATCCGTCCTCGACTACGCCGGCGACGATGCCGCGGGCGCGACTGCGTTGATCAAACGCGTCCAGCGCCGAGTTGTGATCGCTGACCAACAACACCCGCGCCGCGTCGTGCGACACCGCAATCAATTTACCGACAACCCCATTAATGGAGATCACCGCCATGTCGCGCCGCAAGCCCTGCCGGTCGCCCTCGGACAGCAGCAGCGTGCGCGAAAGGCCGGTCGCATCGCTGCCAATTACGTTAGCGGCTATCGCCGTTGTGCCCAGCGCGTCGCGTAGTTCAAGCAGGTCAGCCAAATGACGATTCTCAGCTTCCAGTTCCACCATGCGCCGCTGCTGACCTTCGAGTTGCGCCACTTGTTGCTCCAGCCGCAGATTTTCCTGATGGACGCTGACCAGGTCGAAATAGTTGTGCAGGAAGTCGCTGGCATCGTCAGCCATCTGGGACTCGACCACCAGCAGCGGTTTAACCGCCTCCATCAGCACCAGTGATGGCTTATTCGCACGAGCTTCAGGCCGGACGCCGGTAGAAAGGAAATGCAACGCGATTAGCAAGAGCAGGCCAGTGGTGAACACCACCCGGTTGCGCCAGAGGAAGGAACCTTTCACTTTCGTGCTAGGAACTGGAAATTCTCCTTATCTGACACTCGTCGATTGGCCATGGTTAGCCCGGCGGGAGTCAATCGACCGTAACATCGCGCAGCAGCGAAATCTCATCGAGCACCTTGCCGGCGCCCATCACCACCGCCGTTAGTGGATCGTCGGCGAGCGTCACCGGCAGTCCGGTTTCTTCGCGGAGCAGAACGTCAAGATTGCGGAGCAGCGCCCCGCCGCCCGCGAGCACGATTCCTTTTTCAACGATATCAGAAGCTAATTCCGGCGGCGTCCGCTCCAACGCAATCCGTACTGATTCGACGACCTGATGAACCGGTTCCATCAAGGCTTCGCGAATCTCCTCGTCGGTTATCTCGATTATCTTGGGCACCCCGGCCACCAGGTCGCGGCCCTTGATCTCCATGGTTTGGATCTCATTGCCGGGGTAAGCGGAACCTATAGTAATTTTGATCAACTCGGCGGTGCGCTCGCCAATCAGCAAATTGTATTTGCGCTTGATGTGCTGGATTATCGCTTCGTCCATTTTGTCGCCGGCCACGCGCACCGAGCGCGAGAAAACAACGCCTGCTAGCGAGATTACGGCGACTTCGGTGGTACCTCCGCCGATGTCGACGATCATGTTACCGGCCGGTTCAGTGATCGGCAGGCCGGCGCCAATCGCCGCCGCCATCGGTTCTTCAATCAGGTAAACCTCGCGCGCGCCCGCCGATTCCGCCGACTCGCGCACTGCGCGTTTCTCCACTGCGGTAATGCCGAAGGGCACGCAGATGACGATGCGCGGACGTACAAACAACTTGCGGTTATGTGTCTTCTCGATGAAATGGCGGAGCATGTTCTCGGTGATCTCGAAGTCGGCAATCACCCCGTCTTTGAGTGGCCGAATCGCGACGATCGAGCCCGGGGTGCGGCCGAGCATCTTTTTCGCTTCGGCCCCAATCGCCAGAACCCGGCGGCCACCGCGTGAATCCTTCTGCACTGCCACCACAGATGGTTCGTTGCAGACAATACCCTCACCCTTGACGTAGATCAGGGTATTGGCGGTACCGAGGTCAATCGCGAGATCATTGGAAAACCAACCTGAGATAGAATTAAGGACCACTTATTTTCGCCCCCTTGCGATGCCCTGTTCGAGCCATCCGCCGCCGCACCATTGCTGGCACTCGCCCTCGCGATTCCTTAATTGCCCGATGGACCTGCGCGAAAAATCACGAGTTCGCGCAAATTGAAAAACTAACAGACATTCTTCACGTCAAGCAAGTAAGCCAGGCGCAATTGCCCACCAAATCGCACTGATTTATGATGCAAAGGTATGCTACAGGCATTTCGACGACACAGCTATTCGTGGGGCACGCGCGTGCTACTGCTCCTGCTCGGCGGGGTTTTCGCGCTGTTCTTTGGCAGTTGGGGCGCCGCCAGCTATTTCACCCGTGTCCGTCCTGCCGCGCAGGTCGGCTGCTACGTCTATCTACACCTGTTCACAATGCCAGGGTGCCAGACAATCACGCCTGAGCAGATAGACAGCGCAACTATCGACCTGCGCCGCGAGATTCAAAACGTGTATGGCGAGGAATCGGCGCAGATGCTCCAGAGTATCAATCTGCGGCAAACGGCGCTGCAGCAGCTAATCGATCAGACCTTGATCAACCGTCAGGCGGCGCACCTGGGCCTTCACATTAGCGATGACGAGCTGATTCACGTCATCGGATCGCAGACCGCTTTTCAGGTTGACGGCCGGTTTAACCTCAAGAAATACGATGAGGTTCTGCGCGAAAACGATCTCGAGCCGTCCGCATTCGAAAGTAAGACGCGCGATCGTATCCTGGCCGACACGATGCGCCAGATGATTACTCAGGCTGTACAAGTAAGTCAGGATGAAGTGCGGAATGACTTCAACCGCTTCGGCGAAAAGCTTTCACTCGCCTATATTAAATTTCCCTACTCCGACTTCACCGCGCACGTTAATCCCTCCGAGCAGCAGCTCGTCAAATATTATGACGGCAATCGCGACCAGTTCCGTGCACCCGAGCGGATCAAAATGGAGTTCATCCGCTACGACCCATCGGTGCTAGGCGCGAATCAAACGCCGTCACCTCAGGATATTGAGGCCAATTACGAACGAAACCTCAACACACAGTTCAGCCACCCAGAGCAGGCTCGCGCCCGTCATATTCTCGTCGCGGCGCCGTCGGATGCGTCACCCGCGGAACGGGCAGCCGCAAAGGCCAAAGCTGAAGCACTATTGCAGAAGGTCAAGTCGGGCGCCGACTTCGCCAAGCTGGCCAAACTGTATTCGGACGATCCAGGCACCAAAGATCGCGGTGGCGAGTTGGGCTACTTCGCCCGGGGCGAGATGGTAAAGCCGTTCGAAGATGCCGCCTTTCGGCTTAGCCCCGGCCAGATAACGCTGGTACAGAGCCAGTATGGTTACCACGTCCTTCAGCTCGAAGAGATCAAGAAGGCGGGGCAGGACACGCTGGAGGAGGCGAAGCCAAAAATCATTGAGGCTATTAAGCAGAAGATGGGAAGTGACCTCGCTCGGCAGGATGTGGAGCAGGATTTGGCCGCAGCGCTGGAGGGACGTGACCTGATGAAGCTTGCTCAAAAGCGATCTCTAGTCGCTGTCGAGACGCCGTACATGTCCGCTGAGGAATCGGTCAAGGGAGCTGAATCAGAATCCAAGTTGCTCGCCGAAGCATTCAAGTTCGAAAAAGGAGATATCCGGGCGGTTACGGACACCTCGGCGCCGTACCTGGTGAAACTGGTCGACCGCACGCCCTCGCAGATCCCGCCGTTCAGTAAGATCGAGGACAAGGTGCGCGGCACGTTCGTCCGCCAAAAGGCTGAGCTGTTAGCTGCAGATGCTGCCCAAGCGGTGCTGAAGCAGATTAAAGGCGCCGCCGACCTTAATTCGGCTGCGGCTATCAACCACCTTGAAGTACACACTACCGGCGCATTCCCTCGTGCAAATCGGCAGGTTCCCGGTATCGGACCTTTTGCCGAGGCCACCGAAGCCGCCGCGATGGTATCCAAGGTGCCCACAACTCTTGACCGCGTGCTGGAAAATGGGGGTAATTCATTTATTTTCGCGGTGACCGCCCGTACGCTGCCGACCGAACAGGAATGGAAAACCGAAGGCCCCGCATTCACCCAACAATTCCTTCAACAGAGACGCGCTACCGCTTGGATGAATTTTATCAACGATCTCAAGCTCGCTACGCCGATCACAATCAACACTGACCTCGTCGGCCAGAGTTCGGGATCCTCCTCGATGTAGTGTGAATGAGATCGAACTATGAGTACGTCCGATGACGATTCCGACCCGCCACCACTAGACACTAACGAATTTTTCCTACCGGGCTCAGGCCTCAGCGCGCTCCTGATACATGGGCTGACTGGAACGCCCTATGAAATGCGCTCGCTCGGCGAGCGGCTGACCGCCGCAGGCGTGCGGGTCCAAGGTATCCGCCTCGCAGGCCATGGCGGCGGTCCCGAAGAACTGGGCGAAGTGACGCACGCCAACTGGTACGAGAGCGTTGTCGAGGGTTTCGAGCGCTTGCGTGCATATGATGAGCCCAATGTCGTGATTGGACTTTCGATGGGTGCGGTCCTGGCGGCGCGCCTGGCTATCGACCAACGCGAGGCAGTTTCTGCGGTGGTAATGCTGGCGCCAGCCTTCTATCTGCCATTCTGGACGCGCACAGCGTTGCGGTTGCTGCGGCCGTCGATAAAATTCGCCAATCGGATCTACCTCCATCAGCACCGTGGTTCTGACATTCATGACGGGGCCGCCCGCCTGGTTCATCCAGCCAATCGGCTGATGCCGCTGCGAGCGGCGCTCGACTTAATCGAGCTTTCGGATCAGGTGCGGGCAAGGCTGCCGGAGGTTGTACAGCCGACGCTCGTGATTCATAGCCGGCGCGATCATACGTGTCCTTTTAACAGCAATGCCGAGTTTCTGATGGACCATCTGGGCTGCGCCGACAAACGATTAATCGCCCTGGATGAGAGCTTCCACGTAATCACAGTCGACAGTGAACGAGAGCGGGTGGCGCAGGAAACTCTGGACTTCATCTTACCCTTCCGCCGCATCCAATCAGCGCGTGCGCTAGCCGGCGCCGGCTAAACCGGGAAGAGCGGGGACAAATGGTAGAGCGTTTTTCTCGGGTAAGCGTTCGCCTTGCGAAGCCCTATTGTCACGGGTAACTTCACGACGTGGAGCCTGTGCTTGAGGAAATTCTGAATCTATTGCTGGAGTCCGAGCGGGCCGGGGTAGTCGCGCTCGACAGCCTCGCTAGCCTGGTCGAAAACGACGAGCTTAAGCGTCTTCTCACCACTTCGCGCGAGGACGAAGGCGCGACCGTCCGTGAACTGGAAGACGTAATTCGGACGGAAGGCTGCATTCCGTCGCAACGGATCGGACCCTTTGCCGCCAAAGTCGCGAGTGCGGGTACATTGTCGCAACAGTTGAAACTGCTGATTCATGGCGAGGAATGGGTGGCGCGCAAAGTCGAAGAAGCACTCGCGGTCGCGCCTGCAAGCGGCCGCATTCGCGATCATTTGCAGAAAATGGCTCGGCGCCACCGCTTTGAAGTCGAATGGGGTCGTGCCGAGTTGATCCGGCTGATGAATTCGCTCGAATGAGCCAGACTAGAGAGAGAACGGAGAATCTGAGCGCCGCAAGCGCATAACACACCTCTGCTGCGCGCGTGTTTGTCTATTCCAAGTCTCGCGTTCTCTAACCACTTCGGCCTGTGAGGTTGATTCGATGGATCTGAGCTTCGGTCCTAGCGAGGAACGTTTTCGGGAACGCGTGCAGAAGTTTCTGCGCGAAAACCTCCCATCTGGATGGGGCAAGGGGGGCGGAAGGCCGCCGGGCATCTCGCAGGTTGACTTCCTCAAGGATTGGCAGCGGCGCCTTCACGATCACGGATTTCTCGGAATGGCATGGCCCAAAGAGTATGGCGGTCAGGGTGCCAGTCAGGTCGAGATGGCGATTTTCAACGAGGAGGTCGCACGCTTCCGGGCTCCCGGTCCGCTCAACGTCTTAGGCCTCTCGATGGCGGGGCCGACGATTATCACGCACGGCACCGAGGAGCAGAAAAAGCGCTATTTGCCCAAGATTCTGAATTGTGACGAGGTCTGGTGCCAGGGCTTTTCTGAACCGAACGCCGGTTCCGACCTCGCGTCGCTCAAGACGCGCGCGGAAGTGAAGGGCGACGAATTCATCGTCAACGGGCAAAAAGTCTGGACCACACTCGGCCACATTTCCGACATGTGCATGCTGCTGGTACGCACAGACCCCGAAGCCCCCAAACATCGCGGGCTGTCCTATTTGCTGGTCGAAATGCGCACACCCGGCATAACCGTCAAGCCGCTGCGGCAGATCACTGGCGAGGCTGAATTCAACGAGATGTTTTTCGACGAGGTCCGCGTGCCGCGCGCGAATCTGCTCGGTCCGCTGAATGAGGGTTGGAGGGTGGCAACCACCACCCTGATGAACGAGCGCGGGACCAGCGCGCTGGCCACCGTGATGCGCTATCGAATCGTCTTCGACGAAATAATTGACTTGGCACGTTCCGTTAGACGCGACGGCAAGCCGGCCAGCCAGGATCCGGTTATGCGGCAACAACTCGCTCAATTCTACGTCGATCTCGAGATGATGCGCTTCACTGCTTATAGAACCTTCTCGAACATCCTCAAAGGCGGCAATCCGGGTCCGGAAGGATCGATTTCCAAGCTTGCCTGGTCGGAGCTTAATCAGCGCATGATGGAGCTGGTGATGGGACTTGAGGGGCCCGCCAGTCAGCTAATGCGCGGTTCGCCGCATGCAGTGGAAGGTGGGCGTTGGCAGCACCATTTCCTGCGCTCACGCGCCAACACGATCGAGGCCGGCACCTCAGAAATTCAGCGCAATATCATAGCCGAACGGGTGCTGGGTTTGCCCAGAGCACGGTAACGACGGCCGCTTCGGATACCTGATGCGCGGCGGATCAGTCTCTACCGAAAGCCGAGCTGTAAATGATAGTGCCGTAGCCCCGCTCCATCAGCTTGGAAAGTCAGGTGATAAAGAGAGGATACGATGAGTGATGTGAAAATCGGCATCGGCTTTGGTCTCTGGAATTACGGGCTGCCCGGCGCGGAAACTATTTGTGGCTATGCGGAACTGGCCGAGGCAGTCGGATTGGATTCCATCTGGCTATCAGACCATATAGTCACAAGAAATCCTACTCTCGATATAAGCTGTCTTTTCGCGATGATCGCCGGCCGCACCAAGCGGCTCAAAATGGGGCCGAGTGTGCTCACGCTGCCAGCCCGCCATCCGGTGCACGTTGCCAAGACGTATGCCACGCTCGACTATATCTCCGGGGGGCGAATGATTATGGCGGTGGGAAGCGGGAGTGATCTCCGCGATCTTGCCGCCTCGGGTGTGCCGCCGGCAGAACGTGGAAAGCGGCTCGACGAAGGGATCAAAATCCTGCGCCGTCTGTGGACTGAATCGCACGTCACTCATCAAGGTCAGTTTTACCAATTCGAGGACGTCACGATTGAACCGAAACCGCGCAAAGGTTCGCTGGATATCTGGATCGGCGGCAAGAGCGACGCGATCCTTAAACGTGTCGTGCGCCTGGGCGACGGATGGTTTCCGGCACTCACCAGCCCGCAGGAATTCAGGCGAGACATGGACAAATTAATCGGCTTTGGCGAGGAATACGGCCGTTCGGTCAATCCCCGTGAAGCCGGGGTACTGCTGTTAACTCATGTCAGCGAAGATCGCGAAAACGCCTGGAAAACTGTGGCGCCGCTCCTGCGCGGCTTGCCGCTGCCCCCGGAAGAGGTGGCCGCGCGCTGCATCGTCGGTCCGGCCGCCGAATGCGTTGAGAAGTTGCAGGCATTCGTCGACGCGGGGTGCGTGAAATTTGTTCTGCGTCCAGCCTGTCCACCGGCAGAAGTGATGTCGCAAATCGAGCAGTACGGCACCAAAATCCTGCCGGCGTTCGCCGCTTGAGCGCACACGTATCGGGGAACGGCTTGACACGAATCCCTGCCATGCCTGATTTCAAATGACCTTCTGTCAAAGCTTGGGCTACATCCGGGCGTTGCGGCACCGCTTTTCTGGCTAGCTATAGCTAGGAGTCAGGGCTGAGCAATTAGGTAAGGCTCAGGGCGGCTCGCGCAAAACGAGTACCAAGCAACGGCTGCAAGCGCGGCGAAGCTTCAATCGAAGAAGGCGCTCAACCGCCGCGAATTGATATTGGGTCGCGCGGATCGTTCGCCGGCGCGTATCTCTCGGCTGCTCCCTCGCGATTCACTCAGGGTTAGGGCGGACGCGAAAATTAGGGGGTGTGTCGAGTTCAAAAAATATGGCGCATGAAAGGCGATTCCAGGGTCTGATCTTGTATAGAGCGCGGGAAGGGATGGCATGGAACCATTCACCGAGGTGCTGGAGGTAGTGTTCTACGACCGAAAGCCGGTGATTCGTCACGTATGCGCGTCGGCGGTAAACCCTCGGGTCGCCGGCTCACCACCAGCAGCCGACGCGCCCTTTGTGTTGATGAGTTCCGGATTGGCAGGACGCTCATGCAATTGCTACGTGTTGAATCTCGCCGGCAGAGATAGCTCTGCGGTGGCGTTCGGACGGTACGGCGGAACCCAAGGCTCAGGAGGCATCGATGAGTAGACATCGCGCTACTGCCCTGATCGTGTTCGTGTTAACTGCGACGATCTTCATTCAGTCGTCGGGGACCGGCTTCAGCGACAGTGCCGCGGTGGCACATCACGTGATGCTGACGCCCGGCGATATGAAGTGGGGGCCGTTTCCGGCGCTTGGCCCTGGCATTCAAGGCACGATTCTATCCGGCGATCCAGCCAAGAGCGGTTCACTGTTCGTGTTTCGTCTCAAAATGCCGGATGGGGCAAAAGTTCCTCCTCATTGGCATCCGATTGACGAGCACATCACTGTTATGTCCGGGATTTTCCTCTTCGGCAGCGGGGAGAAGTTTGATACGAAGGCGTTGCGGGAGTTACCTGCTGGCTCGTACGCTTTCATGCCCAAGCGTGCGCGCCATTTTGCTCAGACAAAGGGCGACACGGTGATTCAGCTAACCGGTGTGGGCCCGTTCAAAGTAATTTACGTAAATCCGGCCGACGATCCTTTGCGCAAGAGGCCTGCGACCAAAGTGCAAAACCCATTGTCCTCGTCCTCCAAGCCTGGTGAGTCCTGATACGCCTACTACCGGTATGGATTCAGCGGTTCACAGGTCCTGTCGAATGAATAAACGCCCATCCATCCCGCAGGAGCGAGCGACAAGAGCCGCTTACTGGCCTGGCTTTTGCCAAAACACATTATGAGACCCAATGGCGCTGCTCGCCTGTGTTCGGCTTCGATTGGGCTTATGACGACGCCAACGGCCAAGGTTTCAACGGCAGTACATCGGTCTACACCGGCAACGATCGCGGCGACCGCAAAATCATAACTATTACGGCTTCTGAACTCGTTTACTGAACGCCCTGCCGTCTGCCGCGATGCTACGCCCCCAAGCCTGGTGGTAAATCGTCAGTACGGGATAAGCGGCCGCCGGGCTCTTTCTTGGGCAGTCCAAAGTCGAGCATAAGAGCCGAGATAACTTCGACGATCCTAATAATTCTATCGCGAGATCGCTCGCCCTTTAGCCAGTGATGGGGTCGGGAGAAGCG
This sequence comes from Binataceae bacterium (SeqCode), assembly GCA_963752805.1. GTDB lineage: Bacteria > Desulfobacterota > Binatia > Binatales > Binataceae > JAMXLL01. The sequence goes on along the minus strand of CAVWAA010000033.1, from coordinate 86,849 downwards.
CGCACCGCGCGTTGGAAGGCCCACTGCCTGATGTGGTTGATTTGCTCCTTCATCGCGCGCGCGAGCGGTACCCCCCCGACTGCCGCGTTGACCAGATCGTTCTCGGTCGTCTCCCGCTCCGCCAGACGCGCCCTGGTTAGCGCCGATATCACGCACTGCTCAATCTCGGCGCCCGTCCAGCCACGGGTTAATTCCATGATTTGGGCGAAGTTGAACCCGGATGGATCCATGCCCCGGCGGGCAAGATGGATCTTGAAAATCGCGATCCGTTCCTCATCGTGCGGCAGGTCAACGAAGAAAACCTCATCGAAACGGCCCTTGCGAATCATCTCGGCAGGGAGCAGGTCAATGCGGTTCGCGGTAGCGGCGACGAACAGCCCGGGCGCCTTTTCCTGCATCCAGGTTAAGAAGAATGAAAAAATGCGGCCTTGCTGACCGCCAGTATCGGCCGACGTAATGCCCATCTCGATCTCATCGAACCAGACGATCGCGGGCACCAGACTTTCCAGCATACGGCACGCTGCCACGAAAGCGCCTTCGGGTTGGCCATGCCTGCCGGAGAAGATCTCAATCATATCGATCCGGTAAAGCGGAAGGTCAAAGCAAGAGGCGATGGCTTTAACCGACAGGCTCTTGCCGCAACCGGGGATTCCCATCACGAGCACCCCCTTGGGCACAATGTCGGCACTCAACGTATCGCGCTGCTGAAATAATTTGCGCCGCTCCAGCAGCCAGTTCTTGAGACGTTCGAGGCCGCCGACTTCCCCGATGCTGGTACTGTCCGCGACGTACTCAATAACGCCGCTGCGCTTAATCAGGATGCGTTTTTCCTCGAGCAGGGCAGGCACGGATTCGACGCCGAGACTTTGGCTGGCCGCGAGGGCGCGGCGCATGGCGTGTCGCGCCTCATCGAGGGTGAGTCCCTGCAAAGCGCGGGCGAGTTGGTTCAAAACTCCTTCGCTGGTATCGGCATGCGCTCCACGCGCCGTGATTGGATCGGCCTCCGATCGTACCAATTCCACCAGTTCGGTCAGATCAGGCGGCAGCAGATCAACGACCGCCAGGCTTCTTTCGATTTCTTCTGGAATGACGCGCAGCGGCGAAGTGATGACAATGAACTTTTGACGGTCGAGACAGATCTGGTAGAGGTCGCGAAGGCGGCGGCGGACGCCAGCGGACTCCCGCAACGGCTCGTGAAAATCCTTCAGGTGAAAGATCGCAGGATCACTTTGCTTCGCAATGAAATCCAGTGCCTCGCGCGGATCGCAACAGCGGGCTTCCGCGGCATTGTCGGAATTGTGATCACGGTCCTGCGCTTCTCGCTCGTTGCTGGATAGGCCTTCCGTGAGACTCCAGGTCCAAACAGGCAACGGCTTCGAGGCACACAACTGCCGCCCCGCGTTGCGCAAAAGATCGGTGACACGATCCTCTTCCGCGGAGCGCACGTAAACCAAAGGCCGTCCGGACTTAAAGATTTCCAGAAGCGTTGTTGCCGCGCGGCTATTAACCGGCATTTCCATTTTGGACCCTCCGAACGGACTCGCCCGGCACTCGATGGCCGTCGCCTTGCCGGTTGACGAATCATTAGCCCTTCGGTGCTTGGTCGCGAGCAAGTCTCATAGCGAGCTAACTGTAACTAGACCATCACCGCCGCATTAGCCACCCTCTGAGCACTTCGGATACAATCCCATTCGTTATCATTCATGAGTGGACGCTCTAGGGCCTTGCTCGAGAAACTCGGGTGGCCGCCGACCCCATGAGGACCATCCGCAACGCGCGCTTTATGCCGGGCTTCGCACGCAGAACGAAATTGACCGCTATGGTGTCAAGCTGCTTAGCGCCGGCGGCATGCCCATCGAGGTTCGAGTCGGCATGAACACCGGTCAGGTAGTGGTCCGTTCGATCAAAACCGGCGAAGCGCACACAGAGTATACGCCGATCGGGCATACGACCAATCTGGCCGCACGCATGCAGCAGGTCGCACGCTCCGGTTCGGTGGTAGTTAGTGAAAGCGGCTCGGCGATTGGTCGAGGGCAATTTGCGGCTTAAAGCGATCGGCCTCACTCGGGTTAGGGGCATGAGCGAGCCGGTGAACGTGTACGAGGTGACCGGGTTGGGGCGCTGCGTACACCATTACAGCGGGCGGTGGGACGAGGGCTGAGCAAGTTTGTCGGGCGCGATTGCGAAATGGAGGCACTCAAGAACGCCGCCGAACAAGCCAGAGCCGGTCATGGCCAAATCGTTGCTGCGATGGCTGAGCCTGGAGTGGGCAAGTCCCGCCTGTTCTATGAATTCAAGATGATTTCCCAATCGGGCTGGAGGCCAAGGCGCGGCGCCGGGTCAAAATATGGGGGCGAGCTCGCGTCGTCGCGGACGATCCGCAGCTGCTCGCGCGGCTCATGCCGGAAGGTTACGACGCGCGGCCTGAACAGGCGATCCTGTTCACGATTGAAGCCTGGGACGTGAGAACTGCCCCCCAGCATATCCCGCAAAAGTTCGATGCCGCCGATGTTGCTGTCGGCCGTCGAGAGGCTGGAACACCGCATCGGCGAGCTCGAAACCGAGAACGCCCGCCTACACCGTTAGCTTGATCGGTCTGAAAATGACGAGCCAACGAAGAAATATGAGAATCGCTAAAGAAAGGGCGGATCGCAAAAACAATGAAATTCTGGGAATGGATCCACCGGCACCTACATTTTGTGTTCACACATGTACAAGATTAGACTCTTTTTATGTTACCGCTTGTTTTGCATCGTGGGCTGCTACGCCACAAGCCTGAAAAGGGTGACCGAATCGAGTCAGTAGGCTTGCCACGGATCCGGTGGCATGTCCTGGTTCAGCACCTGGACTGACTTGACGCCTCTAACTCGGCGGACGACCTCGCCCACCATGTCATCCCAAGGCGGCACGATGCCCACACCGACGACCTGTACTGCACCATTGGAGCATTGCACCCTGAACGGTGCATTGCCGAGTTTGGGATGACTGAGCAGAGCGGCACGGACCTCGGCCACCAAAGCCGCATCGCACATTCGACCCCACTGCCCGGCGGTAGCCGCGCGATCAACTTCGCGGGCAAAGGACGCCAACAGTGCCGCTGACGACTCTAATGGCACCGCAAAGACGTTAAGCACCAAATTGTAGCTGGAGGGATCATCGATATCGATGCCGAACAAAGTCTGAATGCGTGCACGCACCTCGCGATCATAATCACGCACTCGTGCCTCGGCCAACGCCTCCGTGAGTTTTTCCTCCGCCGCCGCGATGCGTGTGCGTTCCTTGATGGGACCACACAACCGGACTCGCAGACCACATCCAAGTTCCGGCAAAATTTGCGCGACCGACCGGCCAATCACCACGAGTTGATCTCGCGCCATCTCTTTCAACACCACGGCGCGGAAAAATGCGGTAAATCGTCCGGTATCTGTCTTGAAGCGCATCCAAAAGGTGGGGCGGCGTTCGTCCACAATCGCCAGCGCTTCGGACGATACGTGATACGTTCGCGACGTAGCCGCAACGAGCTGTTCCGAAGTCAGCAAGCGATAGCCTAACTGCTCGGCCGTCAAACGGGCGAGGTCGGCTCCGCGCATCCCGACGTGCTGGGTAATGGCGATAATCGCCATCTTCGTCCCTTGCCGCTTGGGTAGTGCCCCCTCAGGTCTCTGGGATTATCGTCGCACATGGCTCACGCGGCGTCCAACCGCTCAACGCCAACGCCTTTTCTGGAATCCTGAGCTAACCGATTTGAGGGAAACTGTGGTATAGACCATCGCATGGAAGCACCACTCAAAGGCATAAGGGTCATTGATTGGACGATCTTTCAGCAGGGCCCCTACGCGACCACACTGCTGGCCGATATGGGGGCCGACGTCATCAAGCTCGAAGAGCGGGATAAGGGCGATCCGGGCCGCGCCGTCTTCGCGATCGGCGGTGCTGACACTGCCAAGAAGGGGCTCAACTTTTACTTCGAGGCAAACAATCGCCACAAGCACAGCCTGACCGTCGATTTGCGCAAGCCGGCAGCACGCGAAGTAGTTTACAAGCTGGTTGAAAAGAGCGATGTCTTCGTCCAAAACTTCCGCAAAGGCGTGGCTGATCGTCTGGGACTCGGCTACAAGGAACTAAGTGCGCGCAATCCGAAATTGATTTATGCCAGCGCCACGGGCTACGGCCCATTAGGTCCCGACAGCGGCGAACCGTCATTCGACTATATGGGTCATGCCCGTTCGGGGATCATGCTCACTGGTCCGGCCGACATCAAGGATCCCATCTATCTGACCGGCGGCATCGCCGACCAGATGGGAGCGATCATGCTCGCCTATGGTGTGACGATGGCGTTGGTGGCACGCGAGCGTTACGGGGTTGGTCAGGAGGTCAACGCCTCGCATCTTGGCTCGATGATGGCGCTACAAGGGCTCAACGTTTCCAGCCGGACGATCCTGGGCCATCAATTCGTGCGCAACTCGCGGGACGATTCCTTCAATCCGCTGTGGAACCATTACAAATGCTCCGACGAGCAATGGATCTGCCTTGGCATGATCCAGGACAAATACTGGAAGGATTTCTGCAACGCTCTCGGAATCAAAGAATTGATTGACGACACCCGTTTTAACACGATGAAGCTGCGGGGCAGAAACCGCCGCGAGTTGATCAAGATTCTGGACGGCGTCTTCCTTACCAAGACACGCGGCGAATGGATGAAAATCCTCGATGAAGGCGGCGACTTCATTTACACCGTGGTCAACTCAGTTGACGACCTGCCCAACGACCCGCAGGTGCAGGCGAATGAATATATCGTCGATTATGATCATCCAATCGCCGGCAAGACTCAATTGATGGGTGTGCCAGTTAACTTGAGCAGAACACCCGGCAATGCGCGTGGCCGCGCCCCCGAGCTCGGCGAGCATACTGAAACAATACTCACTGAGCTGCTCGGCTATAGCTGGGATGAGGTGGCGAGGTTGCGCGAAGAGGGTGCGATCTAGACGACCCCGCATCTCAATCTGGCAGCGAGCAGACGCACCAGGGAAGTGATGGAAATATATCAATTTTCACCTCCAACCGAAGAGATTTTGGCCGGTGTCAAAGCCTTGGAGCCTGCTATTCGGCGGACCGCCGACGCAATCGAAAGCGAGCGGCACCTGCCGGATGACCTAGCTCACGCCCTGATGCAAGCCGGGATCTTCCGGCTGGGCGTGCCACGGGTTTATGGGGGTCCGGAACTTGATCCGATGGGCCAGGTGCGGGTGGTCGAGGAACTTTCGCGCATCGAGGGCTCCGTTGGATGGCTGTCGATGATTTCGAGTGCGGGCAGTTTTCTAGCAGCATTTCTCGAGCCGTCCATCGCTGAGCGGCTGTTCGCCGCGCCAAACAGTGTGGTGGCGGGAAACCTTCGGCCGCCACAACGCGCCGACGTTGTCGATGGCGGCTATCGCGTCAGCGGCCATTTTCGGTTTGGCAGCGGATGTCATCATGCCAGCGTGATGGCCTGCGGCTGCATCGTGTACAGAGACGGCAAGCCTCAGGTGACCCGCAGGGGCGAGCCAGACATCAGGGTAATGCTGGTACCCAAATCAAAGGTAACTATCGTTGACGTGTGGCAGACGACTGGTATGCGGGGCACCGGTAGTAATGACTATATAGTTGATAATGTTTTGGTGCCCTCCGAAGAAAGTCCCAGTATGGCCGAGCCACCCTTCTGTTCAGGTCCGTTGTATCGTTTTCCCCAAATGTTTCTTGTCTCTCACGCCGGCGTGCCGCTTGGGCTCGCCCGCAGCGCGCTGGATTTCGTACTGGACTTAAGCTCGCGCAAGGAAGCCTCGCCCGGCCGCGGACTAATGCGCGACGACACGAACGTACAGGAAACCATAGCGTGGGCAGAAGCCCATCTGGCTGCAGCCCGCGCTTTTGTCTACGGCGTCCTGGAAGATTTGTGGAGAAGCCTGAACGGGGGCGCTCGACCGACACCTGGCCAGCACGCTAACTACCGCCTGATGATCACGTATTCGCATCAGGCAGCCAAACAGATTATCTCGACTCTGTACGATCTGGCCGCGACGAGCTCAATCTTTCGCTCGAATCGGCTCGACCGCGACATGCGCGACATCCTGACCGCCTGCCAGCATCGCGTGGTGCACCCGAAAATGTATCGCCCGGCCGGCCGCCTGCTGCTCGGCCTCAACGCCGACGAGCCGTTCTTTTAGTTCCGACCGCTGCCGCTTCCAACCTTCTCACAGCTGGGGAAGTGCGAGATGAGGACCTCATCGGCGCGGTTCACGAAACCGACCTTACAGATTCGCTGCCGTTTCAGCCGCTTAAAAGGGTTTTCTTATCAAACCAGTGCGTCGCAATCAGCCGCTCCGCTTTCGCGTCTTCTCCAATAGCTTCAACAGTGTGTAGACGGTCTCGGTTGCGGGCACCTGCATATTGTGGCGGCGTGCAGCGCGCGTCACCGCACCTGAGATGGCCTCGTATTCCAGGGGTTTGCCTTTTTCCAAATCCTGCAGCGTAGAGGTCTTGATCGCACCGGCATTAAGCGACTTGCGAATCATCGCAAGCTGCGCGTCTACCCGATCGTCACTCACTTTCGCTCCCTCGGCGCGCCCGACCGCGAGCGTTTCGAGCATTAGCGTGCGCACGAGATTGAATCCGTCGGGGTCCTCAAGCATCTGGCCGAGGGTCGTGTGACTGAGGGCGCTTACACTGTTGGTGCTGTTGTTACCCATCAGCTTGTACCATCGAATCGTTTGCAGATCCGTGGTCAGCTCGCCCAGGATTCCCGCCCGGCGGAGGACCTCAGCGATTCTTTCGGCACGAGGCGTTATCCGGCCATCAAGCTCGCCAAATTCGATCTCGCCGAGAGCAGTGTGGAGCACCTTGCCGGGCGCCACCAATTCAGCGCCGACGCGCGAATTGCCGCCCATCACCACCTCGTGCGGGAAAAAACGGCACAGGACCTCCTCGTTCTCAACTCCGTTCTGAATAGTCATTAGCGCGCCGTCTCTGGTGAGACAGCCTTCAAGCTGCCGTGCGGCGGATTCAGTATCGTAGGATTTGACCGCGAACAGCACTAATTCGTATGGAGCAAATTCGCGCGGGTCGCCGGTTGCCTTGACCGTCAGTTTGAGGTCGCCCTTGAAGCTCTTGATTTCGAGCCCGTTCTCGCCCATCGCCCGCAGATTGTCGCCGCGCGCGCAAAACACCACGTCTTCACCCGCTCGTTGGAGTTGCGCACCATAATATGCGCCGACCGCTCCGGCGCCCATTATCAGAATCTTCATCGTCGTCTGCCTCGTGCGGACAAAGCCTATCGTATCGCTGAATCGTCCGCCATTGCTTGTTACGATCGACTCGGGATCATATCCATGAGTCAAGCCAACGTATTGTTGAGCTCGTCCGTTTCGTTCAGCGTCTCAGTGCGCTTGCACGCGCCCGACGCGCGTCGGTGGCTGTACGATCGCGGAGGACCAGATTTCGCTCAACGAAGTCGAGCGGATCAGAGTCTGAAAGGACGGCTGGCGCGGGCCGATCTGTCGGTTTAGGGTTGATGGCGTGGTCATGAGCAGAGGTGCACGCGAAATTTCTAGCAACGGAACCGAGGCTGGATGGCTGTTCAATTGAGCGACGCGGACATTGCGCGCCTATTTGCCGAGCGAAAAGCATTGCCGGCCAATTTCCCGCCAGATTCTGCAAACTAAGCCCAAGCGGGGTCATAGTGAGCACGAGATGTCCATAACAGGGAGCGCAGGAAGTCGATTTCGCCTCCTTATTCGTCAGAGCCTGTTCAATCCGCTCGATTTCTCCGTGATTCTCGGTTACCTGCCGGAGAACGTCAGCGGTCTCTTCCGGCTGAGGCGTTACAATGGGAAGAGTCATAAGCACACGAACCAGATCGAAGGAAGCAAGTTTTACGAATTTCACATTCACATAGCGACCGAACGATACCAGGACCGAGGAATGGACGAGGACGGTTTCGGAGAACCTACCAGCAGGTTCTCCGACCTGAACGGGGCGATAGACTGCATGGTAGCGGACGGTGGATTCGACCTTCCGCCTGAACTGCAGATAGGACTGCGCTTCACAAGGGAGGACTGATCATGGCTGTCGAGACTATTGAACGTGACTTCAAGCACAAAGTGTGTGAAGAACTACGCGTCGCTTCGGAAGGCATCAATCGCTATCGCGTATTCACACCGTTCATGTTCAATGATGGGGATCATCTCTCCATACTGCTCAAGCGACAAAATCAGCAATGGGTGCTGTCTGACGAAGGCCATACCTTGATGCACCTTACCTGCCAGATCGGCGAAAAGGAGCTCTACCGTGGTAACCGACAGAAGTTGATCACGAGCGCGTTGAGCATGTTCTCAGTAACCGATCGCGAGGGTGAACTTGTACTGACAATTCCAAAGGAACAGTACGGAGATGCGCTCTATAGCTTCGTTCAGGTGTTACTTAAGATCAGCGACGTAAACTACCTGACTCGCAAGCGCGTGAAGTCCACGTTTCTGGAGGACTTTCGCGCTTTCATAACGGAAGAGGTGCCTGAGAACAGACGCGTCTTCGACTGGAGCGACATGCAGCATGACCCCGAAGGAAAGTTCACCGTCGATTGCCTGGTAAACGGCATGGCTAAACTTCTCATGATCTATGCGCTGCCCAGCGATGACAAGGTGCGTGACGACTATTGGGCTGTTAAAGTTCGAGGTTTGGGGCTTGAGCTCTCGCGCGGTCGGGATTTTCAAAGATCAGGAGGAGATTAATCGGAAGGTATTGGCCCGCTTCAGTGATGTATGCGAGAAGCAGTTCTCCAGTCTCGGAGCAATCGCGATCGCATTTCCCGATACCTGAAAGAGGCTTTGGCCAAGTAGGCCGATTGGAATTTGACAGAAAATTCCAGTCGGGCCGTGCCCGAGCCGACTGGTTCATCGAGTCTTGACCGCAGACCTCCGCGGCTCTCCGCTGACCGCGCGAGTCTTTACAAATTTGCTATTCGGACTGGAGCAGCTAAAAAAAATCGCCTGCCAACCAAATTGCCGAAAAGCCGCAATTCCGCTTCGGCTTTCCTGCGAGCACCATGCGCGCTAGAAATGCCTTGCATGCCCTTAGCCAAAGGCGACTCCCCGATCCGCCCTCGCATTGACGAGGCTCATTCACGCCGGACACTTCGGCGAGCCGCAGGGCTCAAGGCTAAACCCTTAAGCGGTTCCGGAGCGACTGTCGCCAAGCTGGCGGACGCAGTCCACGAGGACCTTCATGAAATTGCGCCTCCCGTAAGGCGCAACACGGTCGGCCGCGTCCTGCGTATTTTGCGCAAGGCGGCGCCGGAATGGAATGCACCGGTGCTGACGTTGATGGCGGCGGAACGGCGCGACCCCTTCTTGACCCTCATCGGATGTATCCTGAGTTTACGGACCAGGGACCAGGCTACCGCGATCGCCGCCCCGCGCCTCTTCGCGCGCGCTGACACACCATCGAGGATGTTGGAGCTTTCGCAAAAGGAGATGCAGGAATTAATTTACCCGGTGGGCTTCTATCGCACTAAAGCACGAGTCATCCTGCAAATCTGCCGCGACCTACTCGACCGGTTCGATGGCAAGGTGCCCAATCGTATCAATGACTTGCTGACGCTGAACGGAGTTGGCCGCAAGACCGCCAACCTTGTCGTCACCGAGGCGTTCGGCAAACCCGGCATATGTGTTGATACTCACGTTCACCGAATCTCCAATCGCTGGAGCCTGATCAAGACTATTACGCCCGAGAAGAGCGAAACGGCGCTGCGTGAGGTCCTGCCGCGGCGTTATTGGATCGAATACAATTCATTGCTGGTCGCTTTTGGCCAAACTATCTGCCAGCCGGTTTCACCTTGGTGCTCGCGATGCCCGGTCAGCCGCCTTTGCCCACGTATCGGTGTGGTTCGCTCGCGCTAAATTCCAGGCTGTTTTCGAGACGGTCAGATTCGCCTGCGCATGGCGGCATCGATTAAAATCATTACGAGCCTGCTCGCGACTATTGGCGTCCTATTACTGAACACCGTAACTGCAGGCGCCATCGACTTCTATGAGATCCAAATTTATCCAACGGAAACTACCCCGGCCGGCATCTTAAGTATGGAGCTTCATTCGAATAGCGTAATAAGTGCGACCGGCGCCCAAGCCCATGCGCAAATTGTTCCCTATCAGATCCATGAAACGCTCGAAGGGACCTACGGCCTGACGCCTCACATTGAGGTCGGCCAGTATTTGGCGACGGCCAAGCTCAGCAATGGCAACTATGAATACGCGGGGAGCCGCACCAAATGCCATTTCGGAATTTCGGGGACCGACCTTTGGCCGCTCAAGTTCGGCGGCAATATCGAATTGGATTATATGCGGCGCGCGGCAGAAGAGCAGCCATTGACGCTGGAGTTGCGTCCGATTGTTGAAGGGTCGCTGGGCGGTTTTTTGCTCATCGCGAATCTTGCATTCGAGAAGCCCTTCCGCGGACCAGGAACCCATCGCGGCTTTACCTTCGCACCTTCAGGACAGCTCAGCTACAAGCTCTTACCCTGGCTGGCGCCGGCGATTGAATATTACGGCGATATGGGCCCGGTCGCATATCTGCCGAAGATCCAGGAACAGCAGCATTTCCTGGTGCCGACGATTAACCTCTTCATTGTTCCACAAATGGAAGTAAACGCCGGTGTCGGCTTTGGCCTGACCCGCGCCAGCAATGGGGTATTTTTGAAGGCCATCCTTGGATGGGATTTTGAAGCAGGGCGTCTGCTGCGCTGAATCGAACTCGCCCTAAGCGATCAAGTCCTTCACGACCTGTCGCGTCACTGATAGAAAAGAGCGGATTGATCGTTGCGCGTGTGCAACCCCTTGATTATTGTCGAATAGCGCCGTCCATAGCGCTGCTGTGTTTTTCCTGTGGCATCAAGACAACGTGATGAACAAAAGCTCTGGCTGATCCTATTTCAGCTCAAAGCTATTCGTGCGCGGATCAATTCGCTGGCGGCGCAGTATTTCGCCTTTTCGGCCCTCGCCATAATCATCATCGGCGCGGCGATGGTGCTGGCGGCAGCGTTGGCACTGAGACCGTTGAGCTTCCTTTTTATTGCAATCGTCATCGCGATAGCAGCGTTCTTCAGCGTTATTCGTGTAACCCGCAGAGCTCTGCGTTCAAGCGCAAGTCCTATCAAGGCGGCGTCATTGGCCGACGACCGTGCTGGCCTTAAGGGTCGGCTGATGACGATCGCACTGATGTCCGATTCAGGAAGGACTTCCGAATTGTGGCGTTATCTGGTGGAGGACACTTACGGCCGCCGCGATGAGTTCGAGCCCGCCAAAATCGAGCCGCGATGGTTCTCACGTTCAATTGTCGCGTTGTTGACGGCCTGCATGATCGCATTGCTTTTACTGCGAATTGCCCGGCTGGGAATCGGCAGCCATCAGCTTGGCATGAGGGGATTGCCGAACCAGGTGACCGCCGATCTTGGCAATCTGGATATCCGTCCCGCTGATCCGGCGCTCGAGCCTAACGCCGAGATCTATGCCGACGCCGCAACCATGCAGAAGCTTGCCGACAAACTCGCATCTGCTCAAGGCAACGGATCTGATAAGGGCGGGCTCTCGCGATGGCTTAATAAGGCGCGCAATCTCGCCGGTGCGTTACAGAACGAGATAACCGGCGAGCAGCATCGCCCGCCGGTCGAGCTCAAACTAACCGACCGAGACGCTGACGCCAGCCAGGAGCCGCGTTCCCATCATGCGGCCACACCTCCGGGCGGGAATGATGGAGCCAATCACGCCGGAGCAGGGAAATCCGGTAGCAGCCCCGCCTCAGCGCCGACACCCGGTCAAACGTCTGGTCAACTCGCTCGGAACGGCCCCGGCTTTCCCGGTCAACCAGGCAGCGCCTCAGGGCAGGCAAACCCAAGCGATGTCGGGTCGCCGGTGTCTGGCGGGACGGATAGCGGCGGAGGGGAAAGCCACGGTTCAGGCAGTGATCCGGAGCACTTGTTCGGACCGCCCTCATCTCAGCCTTTGGGCAGCGACAATTTTAAAATCACCATAGACGCCCAGCCATCAGACGAAAGCTCAACCCCTGGGGCTCCCGCCTACATTCCGCCAAAGATCAGAGCCCCGCTTAATGACCGTCAGTACGACGATGAGCCGATCGCTCGTGCTGCGGTCCCTGCAGCCGACCAGATGACGATCAAACGCGTATTTGAACGGTGAAACAGACGGCGTGAAGCGGAGCCGAGTGCACCGCCCGAAGCGAAATAGAGGCGGCCAGCCAATATCGAGCGAGGTCGAGGGAGAGCCGACGGGGACCAGGCCGCGAGGTGCGTAGACAAGGATTCGCCGATAAAAGGAGCCGACTCGGTGCGCAATCAGAACGAACCCCAACCGACGACTGCGGAGCAACCGAGCATCGGCGATTTCGCACGAATCTTCCGCCGGATCCAGGCCGAGATTCATAAGGTCATTGTTGGCCACGAGCGCGCCGTCGAGGAGTTGCTGAGCGCTCTGTTCGTCGGCGGCCATGTGTTGATTGAAGGGGTGCCAGGCACCGGCAAAACCACCCTGGTCAAGACGCTGGGTCTGGTACTTAATCTGAGCTTCAATCGAATTCAATTCACCGTGGACCTGATGCCGGCCGATATCACCGGCACCCGCGTGATCCTCTCTGGCGCCGATGGACGACGCGAATTTAGCTTCCAGCCGGGTCCGATTTTCTGCCATATCCTGCTCGGCGATGAGATCAATCGGGCGACGCCCAAGACCCAGTCGGCCCTGCTGGAAGCGATGGCTGAGTTGCAGGTCACGGCTGGCGGTACGACCTATCCACTGCCGCCACCTTACTTCGTGATGGCGACACTGAATCCAATCGAAATGGAGGGCACCTATCCGCTCCCCGAAGCCCAGCTCGACCGCTTTCTGTTCAAAGTGCGCTTGGGATACCCTGGGGAGGACGAACTTGTCAGGATAATCACGGCCACTACCGGCCCTGAAGAGGCTGGCGTCGGTCCGGTGTTTGGGCTTGAAGAAGCTGCGCAACGGCTCGAAGCGCTCAAGCGGCTGGTGCGCGAAGTTCTAGTGGCGCCTACGATTGAGCAGTATGCGGCGCGCATGGTGCGGGCCACGCAACCGGAAAATCCTCGTATTCTCGGCGAGCATCGTCCATCAGTGCGGGTCGACCTGGTCAATCGCTACGTCAGTTTTGGTTCGAGTCCGCGTGGCGCGCTCGCGCTGATTCTGGGCGCCAAGGTGCGCGCCCTGCTGGACGGCCGCGCCAACATTGCTTACGACGACATCGATCAACTTGCGCCGGCCGCACTCGAACACCGCATCATGCTCAACTACGCAGCCCATTCCGACAACATTGACGCGGCACGGATTGTGGAACAGGTGGTCAAAGCAGTGCGTCCGACGCGTGTATGAATCTATAGTTCAATGCTTGCAACCCGTGCCTTTGATCCCGAGTTTCTCCAACGCCTCGACGCGCTGGTACTGGGCACCAAGCGGGCGCGTACCGTCCGTGCGGGCCGCCGCAGCGTCGGCCGTGTCTTGGGTTCCGGCATCGAGCCGGAGAATTTTCGCGAGTACTCGGCCGGCGATGACCTCCGGTTCCTCGACTGGAATGCCTTTGCCCGTCTTGACGATCTGACCATCCGCACCTTTCGCGCGGAGCGTCAGATTGAACTCAGCATCATCATTGATGCGAGTGCTTCGATGGGAGTGCCGGAATCCGACGACAAACTAGGCCTTGCGCTGGTACTCGGCGCTGCCCTGGCGTACATCGGAATGGGTGAGAACGACTCGGTGCGGCTGGCCGCTTTCGGCGGCAGCCGCGGGACCCGGCGGTTGCAGATTACGCGCTTTCATCAACGCCGGGAGTCGTTTCACGCGTTTCGCCCCTTCGTAACCGGTCTCAAATGCGAGGGCGATACGCGGCTGTCGGCGGCCGCCGAAGAGTTTCTGCTGGCGCCTCATCACGCCGGCATCGTGGTCCTGGTTTCGGATTTCCTGGTAAATCCGGTGGATTATGAAAATGCATTGAGTCAGCTCGTCGCCGCCCGGCACGAGGTCAAGGCCATTCATGTAATGGGCGATCGCGAATCCGTTGGTGCCTACCCACCGGGAGCGTATCGAGTGCGTGACTGCGAGTCGGGCGAACTGCGCGAAGTCACCTTCGGCGCGCAGGAATCCGAAATGTGCCGCCGACGCGTCGAACAGCATGCCGAAAGGCTCAGCAATTTTTGCGCTCGCCACGGGATCGTTTATTCTCGCGCTTTCGGCGTCTCGAATCTCGACGCGACCATGAGCCGTGAATTCCCGCGCTTGGGGGTGATTGCCTGACGTGGGTTTTTTCAGTCCGGGAAGTTTGCTCTGCGGTTTGAGCCTGGTTGTTCTCGTAGCGATTTACCTGCGTTCGCGTGCGCGTCCGACCATCAGCGTTTCGAGCCTGATGTTGTTGGAAGAGATCCCGGCACCGATAGCCAAGAGCCGGATATTGCGCGTTGACCTACCGTTTTGGTTGGAGGCTTTGGCTTTGGCTGCGATGACGCTCGCAGCTGCTGGCTTTTATCTGCTTGGCCCGCGACCGGTCGGCCGCCATCAACTTCATGCGCTGGTGTTTGATCTCGGCGCCGCAATGGAGGCGAGCGACGGTGGGGTCTCGCGATTGGACGAGGCTCGCCGCCGCGCGCGCAGGCTAATCTCGGCCGCGCCGGCCGGCGATGGGTTCAGCATTATCGGCTATGCACTCGAAGCAAGGACTTTGTTTGCGCCGTCAACGTCGCGCGAAGAATTGTTCGCCGCGCTCGACAAGCTACAGCCGATGGCGGTCGGAGTGCGGCCAGCAGCTCTGCGGGCGGCGCTGCTCGATGCGCGAGGGGCGTCTACGATTGATCTTTTTGCTGACCGTAAACCAGCGAAAGAGATCGTTCGGGAGGCGCGTCCCGACGGGCGGGTCGCAATACATCAAGTTGGTGAAGCCGCAGATAATGTGGCGATTGCCTCGCTGGATGCGGGGGTGCCAAGGAGCAGCGCGGGTCATTGTGTGTTGCGCAATTTCTCCAATCACCCGGCCGAATGCGAACTGGAGATCGACAACAATGGCCGCCAGGTCGTGCGTTCTCCATTGATAATCGAACCGCGCGCACAAGCTATTGTCACGTTTCGGCCGCTCGCCGAAGGTGGCCTGCTCCGCGCTCGAATCATCACCCCCGACGCCCTTGCGGCGGACAACGAGCGCTACGCGATCGCACCCTCCATCGAGCAGGCCAAGGTATTGGTCTTATCGCCTGACGCTGATACGCGCGACGACCTTGCCCGCATTGTGCTCGCTATCAATCCCAACTTCGTCGTTACGGCGCTGGATCCGGCCCTCTATCGGTCGAGCGATGCTGCTGCGCAACAATTCGCCCTGGCGGTGTTACATGACTGCAGCGACGCCGGGGTTAACGCCACGGCGCGCATGTTTGTTTTTCCTGAGCCCTGGCTGCGGAGCTCAAAGCGTTCGCCGGTGCTATCGGTGGTTGGCAGCGTGGCCGTAGCCGAATTAGAGTCGCGGCAGGATACCGGCCCGCTTGCGACACCCGCACTGCTCGGCCCTACACGAGTCGTATCACTACCGGGATGGATGGATACTCTGGCCCGGGGCGCACCCGTCGGCGGCCATGATTCGTTGCCAATAGCAGCCGTCGGGCGCAACAGTGAGGGTGAGGTTGGTGTCCTCACCTTCGACATCAGGAACCATCTGCTGCTTGATCCTGATCGCATGGACGCCTTGGTGCTGACGGTTGATACGCTCAAACGAGTGGTGGCGCCGCAGAACATCAAAGTGGTGGCAACCGGCACGTTCGTCGCCATTTCGACCTTTGGCGCAGCGACCTTAACTGCGCCGGCCGGCTCAAACACCGGCTTGCAGCCCGATCAATGGGGACGGGTGCGTTTTCGTCCGCTGGAAGCGGGCCGCTACGTGGTGCGAGGCGGCCACCGCGAAGTCGCAGTCTATGCTAATTATTATGATGCCGCCGAATCAGACCTCGCCTCATCGCTGACAGCTTCAGAGTTCGAGCGGCCGGTTCAGTTTGCAGCCCCAGCTCGTAGCGAGAGTTATCCAGAGCCGGCGGCCTTAGTGTTGATCGTGGTGGCAACCTTCTTAGTTCTGGCCGAATCAGCTTTGCTCGCGCAACGCGCTATCCGTCGGGGTGTGCGTCATGTTTGAACGGCCGATACTATTATGGCTGCTGCTGGCATCACCGCTGGTCGCAGCTCCCGGTGTGTTGGCAGTAGTGCGTGGCAGCAGGGTGTCGGCTGCCGCGATTTCAACCGCGGCGCGGCTGTCGACTTTTGCCGCCCTGATATTGATGCTGGCTGGATTGCGCATTCCGGTGAGATCCGCCGCTCGACGCATGGCGATGGTGATAGCGGTGGACCAGTCCCGCTCGATTGCGCCGGATCAGGCGGTCTGGATGCAGGATCGGATTGCCGAAATCCGGCATCGCGTCAGCACGTTGGACCGTGTAGCCGTAATCGGATTCGGACGGGATGCGAGTCTGCTGGCGCCGCTCCAAGATCCCCGAATGCCGGTGCTGAATGTTGCCGGAGTCGATCGCGACGCAACCGATCTAGCGGGCGCGCTTACTACGGCCCTGGGGATTTTTCCTGACAACGAGGAAAAGCGGCTGGTGCTGCTGACTGATGGCAATGAAACCGAGGGACAGGTACTCGACGAAGTGCCGGCCATGACCCAGGCGGACGTACGCATCTTCACCGCCGCGCCGCCGCCCTCGGCAATTGCACGCGTTGCAATCACTTCGTTCGAGGCGCCTGAGGTGGTTCGGGCGGAGACCAGCTTTGCGCTACACATGGACATTCAGAGTGAAGCGCGAGTGCCGGTGGCGGCGCAGATTAGTTTGTCGAGCGACGACAATGCGCTTGGCGTTCAGCAGGTATCGCTGAGACCGGGATTAAACCGATTTGTGCTGCCTTATCGAGTCGGCCGGAGTCGGCGCATATTTGATGCAGGCGCAAATCAAGGTGCCGGCGCCATTGGTTGCCGCAAATCCGACCGCGCAGACGGCGCTTTCGGTAATCGAGCCGCCGCGGGTGCTGCTGGTTTCGCCCAATCCGCCTGACAGTCTCGTCAAGGCCTTGCATAAGCGTAATTACCAGGTGCGAACCGCGCCACCGCACGGTCTGCCGGCTCAGGCGGAGGCTTATCTGGCCTACCAGGCTGTGATAATTGCCAACGTGCCTTCTGAGGCCCTCGACGAGGGAACGCAAGCTGCCTTGAACCGCTACGTTGCCGATTTCGGCGGTGGTTTGGTCGTAACCGGCGATACGTTACGCGATTCGCATTTCCGCGGTACTACCCTCGAAAAGACTTTGCCAGTCACTTTCCAACCACAGCCGCCACCCCCGTCGCGCGAGCCGATCGCGGTGTATCTTCTCATCGACCGCTCGAACTCGATGAGCTACAACTCGCGCTATCCCGCAGTCAGAGATGGTGAGCGTATCCATTATGCCAAGCAGGCCGCCGTCGCCCTGCTCAACCAACTCGACGACACTGACTATGCCGGAGTGATCGCGTTTGATTCCGAACCTTATATCCTCGGTCATTTGCGTCCACTGGGCGAGCAACGTGATGAACTCATCACGCGCGTCCAGCGGCTCGAACCGGGTGGGGGGACGGATTTCAAAGAAGCGCTCGAAATCGCAGAACACGAAATCGATCAGAGCGGGATTGCCGTGCGCGAGGTGATCTTGCTGACCGATGGAGATACTAACCGTCAGTATCACGATCATGATCAGGAGATGGCGGACTATGCCAAGGACGCGATTCCGGTCTCAACCATCCGGATCGGTCCCGACCTGGAGAACTTGCGGCTGTTGCAGGATTTCGCCCATGCCACCGGTGGGGTTTTTTACCGGGTCGAGGACATCACCAAATTACCGCAATTACTTGTTCATCTGACTCACGAGGCCGAAAATTTCAAGTGGCACGAGCGTTCGCATATCGATTTCGGCAACCACAGTGCGATCCTCAGCGGTATTGCGCAGCATGATTTGCCACCGCTCGATTTTTTTGCCATGACCCAAGCCAAAGATGGAGCCGAGGTACCATTACTTGTCCGCAAGGGAGCGCGTAGTGCTCCGCTGTTGGCTACCTGGCAGTACGAACTCGGACGCAGCGCCATCTTTTCGGCCGACCCGGATTCGTTGGGTTCGCTCGCATGGATCCGATGGGACCGCTATTCGCAATTTTGGTCACAGCTTGTAAGCTGGGTTGCGCGCGAGGGTGATTCAGGACCGTTCTCGCTGCGAGTGAGGGATTCTGATGACGGTTCGTTGGAATTCGAAGCACAGAAGGCTGATCCGCTGCCAGTGAGCAATCTGTTTTGCCGGATCACCGGACCTGGTCTCGATAACGATGCGGCGATGAGTCAGGTTGGTACTTCGACCTATCGGGCTGAGTCGGCACCGCTCAGGCGAGGGAAGTACGCGCTTGCCCTGATGATTAAAGCCGGCGACACGGAACGCGTGCTGTTGCGGCGCGAGGTGGCCTCCAACGGGGCCCAAGCGCTCGACGCGGCCGAACTGAGGCTAAGGGCGGCCAATGAGCCCTTGCTGCGCACTATCGCGGCCGATACCGGCGGGGAGTTCGACGCGCCGGTTTCAAAAATAGTCCAGCGCTCCGGCGCAATGATTACCACCTACGAATCAGTCGATCGGCTACTGCTGCCCCTGGCCATGCTGACTCTTTTGATCGCAGTTCTCGTTCACCGCCGCTTTCTGGCGGACTAGTTCCGTATCGGATTAGCGCGATCTCGCATAGCTTCAGTCAACGAGATGCGCACGACCTCCAATGGTCACCGCCCTCGATGGAGCGTCAACTTGCTATCGACCAATTTCAATCGTTCGGCTGCGGCAGCCAGAGTGGTTTCGCTTTTGGAGAATGTGAAACGCAGTATGTGACGGCCGAGTGATCGATGATGGTAGAAGCTGGAGCCCGGCACCGCAGCAATGCCGACCTCGTCGAGCATGAAATCCGCCGTCTCGAAATCATCGCGCAATCCCAGGTGACCAATGTCTGCCATGATGTAGTAGGCGCCCTGTGGAGCACGACACTTAAGTCCCGCCGCGCTTAGAGCCTCGAACAACATCGCACCCTTACGCTGATACGTGGTGGCGAGGTCGGTATAGTAAGATGGGGGCAGGCGAAGCGCGATCGCTCCGGCCTCCTGCAACGGATGCGGCGCGCCCACGGTAAGGAAATCGTGCACCTTGCGAACCGCGGAAGTTAGCCGCTCGCATGCGATTGCATATGCAAGCCGCCAACCGGTGACCGAGTAGGTTTTGGAGAGTCCGCTGATAGTAATCGTCCGCTCGGCCATCCCGGGCATAGTCGCCAGCGATAAATGGCGGCTCTCGCCAAAAATTATGTGCTCATAAATTTCATCAGTGATCGCCAGCGTATCGTAGCGGCAGCATAGAGCCGCGATCATTTCGAGTTCCGCCCGGCTAAAGATTTTGCCGGTGGGGTTATGCGGGGTGTTGACTATAATCGCCTTGGTACGGCAACTGAAGGCGGCTGCGAGTTCGGCCGAATCGATTGAATAATCCGGGTCGCGCAGCGCAACGTATTTCGGCGTGGCGCCTGCGAGAATCGTGTCAGGACCATAGTTTTCATAAAACGGCTCGAAGATAATCACCTCGTCGCCGGGATTGATTATGCCCAGTAATGAAGCGACCATCGCTTCGGTCGCGCCGCAGGTCACGGTGATGTTCAGGTCGGGATCGCATGCGACCCTATTGTAGCCACGCGCTTTTTCGGCTATGGCGGCTCGTAAATTAGGCGAGCCATGGGTGAGGGCATATTGATTGTAGTCCTCGTCTATCGCGCGCTTAGCCGCTTCCTTCAACCGTTCGGGAGCGGGAAAGTCCGGAAACCCCTGCGCGAGATTGACGGCGCCGCACTTCAATGCACGGCGCGTCATCTCTCGAATCACAGATTCGGTAAAGAACCTGGTCTTCAATGAGACGTCGGTCGGCATCGAGCCCAGTTTACTGGATCAAAGTGGGCGAAAGCCAACCCGGCCAAGACTCACAGTCCGAGGAAGAGACGTTTTTGCGCGACTGCAATTCGCCAATCAGTCACCGCCACCCCGGGTGACCGGCTCGACAGCACCGGTTTGCCCAGTTTCCCTCCACCTCATTTGAATTCTGAGGTATCCGCGGCACTAAGCGAATAAGTGCGCGGGCGCCGACTCAACGGCCCATTGAATCTTTCAAACCGTCAATTACCGGCCCCGCTGTGACGTAGTTCTTCCAATTGCGCTGCACCTTGCTGCATCCGCCATTGATCGATCGCCTCGACATTGAAACGCCAATCACTCCCGATCTTAAAGCCGGGCAATTGGCCCTTCTTCAGGAGGCGATAAATGGTGGAGCGATGAACCCGAAGGTACTCGGAGAGCTCACTGACCGTGAGAACTTTGGCATCAGACAGCATCATTATCGTCCTTGTCTAAATTTCCTAACACGTGCTATTAAGACTATAAAACACTCATGGGCTGCAAGCAACATGGGTCCTCTCCCGGCTAGTCTGCAGGATCGGAGCGGTTGCGGATAGCGACAGTTTGTCTGCTCTCAAAGGCCACGCTCACGTCATCTGCTGACCGATTCCGGCGGTCTGAGCGCTCATGCTCAGCGCACGGTGCGAGAGTACCGCTTATGGTCAAAACCAATCGTTTCGACGGCTTTGGATTCAGTTTTATTCAAATCGCACGTCCACTCAAGAAAATTTTTCCGCCTCGTCGTCGGCTAGTTTGGGACAAATGTTCCCTTGCTTTAACGAAGGAGGTATGAGCTTCAATAAGGCGAAACGATTGCTTGTGCCAGTAGGTCCCAGTGTGCTAGCTAATTCGCGGTGCAAAAGTCATTTGGTTGATGGGCAGGGTGTCTGCCGGGCCAAATACTGAGAATTTTAGTGGGTGTGATTTTCGATAGGCGGCCTAGTCTAGGTGGGGTGTTTTAATTCTCTGACGAAGGTGGTCCACGGCTGCCCCGCGATCAAGAAGTGTTACGGCGACGAGCCGGGCGTGTGGTCCGCATCAGCACCCAGAGGTTATTACTCACCACACCCCAACCGACCCAGCGCCGCATACCGTGAGTGCCGCGATAGCGGCAGCGCGCGAGACCATCGCGCCGCTTGAGCACACTAATGCGCCCCTCACAACCGGCACGTAGACGCTGGCCGCGGCGAAACCAGCGCTGCCGTTGTTCGGCCGCTTGTTCGGGCCGCAGGCGGCCCAGGGCAGGGATACACACCTTTTCCACCCCGGCCTGCCTGGCTGCACGCTTATTCGCCGCCGACCAAAAACCGCGATCCGCCGCCAGCAGATGAGGGACGCGGCCGAAGGTGTGCAAGTGCGCTTCGATACTCGCCATTAGCAGTGCGCGGTCGTCGGGCCGCCGCTCATATACTTGATAATCGATAATGATTTGATTCTCCGCCTCCTGGATCTTGACCAGCTTGCCGAACTCGGTGGGCTTGGCCGCCTTGCCCTTGCGAATCGCTTCGGTGTGCGGCTCAGACAGGCTGAAGACTTTGTCGGGATAATGGGTATCATGGTGGAAGATCCGCGCCCCGGTCTGAGCGATTACCCGGCGGACCAAGGGAACAAACTGCGTCAGCTGCGCTAGGTTGCGCCCCACAACCTTCGAGGCCCGCTCGCTCAGCGCTGCGCGAGCTGCCGCAGAAAGCTCCGCGCCTACCCGTTCCGCATCGCGCATAGTGCTCCGCACGGTTGACAGCAGCCGGCGATAGCCCTGCTCAAGTCGCTCGCGACCATGGCCCGCCCGGCTGCGCGCCGCGCGCGCGATCTCCAGCACCCGGTGAGTGGTCGCGCGCGTACGATCACGCAACTTGCAGCCGAGCGCGCCGGTGGCCTTTTCGATCCGCTTAAATGCTCGTGTCAGCACCCGCACTCCATCCTGTAACAGGCGAGAATCAGTGGGATAGCGAATGTTGGTTTCGACCACGGTTGTGTCAACTCGTGCGTGGCGGCCCTTGATCACGCCTTCCTCCCGCGCCACTTGCACCAGACGGCGGTGGATTGCGTCAATGCTATCGGCACCAATCACTGCCGAAAGCCTAATCAGCGTCTTGGCATCGGGCACGCGCTCGAAATAGACCCGCGTAAGATGACGATAGACCAGGTTCTGGCGCACCTCGCGTTCGGTCTCGTCGAAGCTCCAGCCCTTGACCCGCTTCAGCACCAGCATGCGCAGTACCACCTCGGCAGGTGTGCCCGGTCGTCCGCGGTTGCGGCTTTGCGGGCAGCGCTGCGCCAACCCCTGCATTACTGTTTCCAGCAAGGCTTCATCCGCGAGCACCTCGTCCAACCGCTTGAGCGGCGGCTCAATGAGCTGCTCAATTAACTGTTCAACTGACCCGATGACTGCTTCGAATAGATTGCGCTGCTGATGCCGCCGTTCGATCACCCTGCCGCCTCCGCCGCTTCTTACCCAACCCGAGATAGCGCGCATTAGCCTCGGCGATTTGCTGGCCCAGTTCCCGATAGCGACGATATGCACTGACCCTCGCCGCAACTTCATCGTGCAACTCGGGCGGCACATAGATGTTGCGGGTGCGCCCGCCCTCGTTGCGAGTTAAGTAGAACACCGGGCCATGCTTCTCGCCTGTGACGCAGTGGCAGTTTGCCCGCCCGCAGCGCCGATAGACCGCGCCCAGGCTGCCCCACAGCATCTTTTCGCTCAGTGCCGCCAGCTCGTCGATAAACTTGTGATCCGCCATCCTGTATAGATATACTCTATACAGAGAGACGGTGTCAATGGAGCCGACGTGACGAACTGCCAAATTGACGCGCCGGGACCCTCAATTCTATTGGCGAAAATGATTTTGCGCCGCAAATTAGCTAGCTTCCGGTGCACAAATCCGGCTGCCTAATTTCTCAGGCGCTGACGCAGTTTAGTTGACCCTTCGTACGATCGGGTGACTTTGACGGCGGGCTAGTAAAAGGTCATGTTCACATTGGTACAGCCAAAAGTGGCTATGCCAATACCCGGCACATTTATATCTATAGGAGCCCTAACAGGATGCGGACAGTCGATTATGAAATAGGATAGTAGTCATCCGAGATGTGAGAATGGGGCGGGGATGCCGGGGACGGACCAGCAGCCGTCTTTGAAGTTCAGTTACATTTCGGCCGAGCGGCAGGTCGCCAAGGAAGACCCGCTACGGGCGATCCGAGCAATAGCGGGTATGGGGCCGACGGCGTTGGGAGCCACTTCGATGCGATTTTACGCCAATAGTGGGTGTCCGCTCGTTCGCGCTGGTGAAGATTTACCAAACCACTAAGTGTTCTTAACATGCGCTGCGAGTCCGGCTTAACGGGCTGCTAAACTCGCGTCGACGTTGGGGAAGTACTATTTAGTTGTCGCGCAGTCTTACTTGGAGAACCTCACTGGATCGCCCGCCGCTTGCTTTCTCTAGTCAGAGAGAGGATAAAAGAAGGTAGTCATGTTGACAGTGTGTTAGACTTGATCGATCCGGCATCGTAGTCCCTGCCAGCCTTCGCGCGACCACGCGACGCCAGACCCCACCACACTCAAGCCCAACGAAGGGTAATAACAAAGGCCTTATGAGAGCCTGTCGCCGGCGTCCCATTTCATTACTCCCGGCACACGGGAACTCCGGTGAATTCCGCAACAGGAAAATGTAAGTGCCGATTGACACGCGCTCACGGCTGTCGTTGGCGCCGGGCGGCAATTGGAGCTCAGAGAGGTTAAAAAGGAAGATCTAGCGATGTCGTTCTATCTCAAAAAAACCTACGTCGACAACGAACCCGGTATCGAGTTGGTGAACATTCACTACACCTGGACGCCGATGAATACGCCACCCAATTGGGAAACTCATCGTGAAACCCGGATGATGCCGCGGGGCGGAACCCTTATCCGCGGCATGGGCGGGACCACTCTGGACGAGCACGGGCAGAGCGTCCAGACCACCACGGACAGGATCGAGCTGCCTGACGACGGGGTGCGGCGCAAGATTCTCAGCCTGCCCCAGGATGTTCACGACCCGTCAACTGGCCGCTACGAGGAGCATTACCTGTTCCACCACTTCTTTGAGGTTTTCCGCAACGGCCAGTGCGACTACAGCCCGCTGTTCACCGAGGAGATTGTCACCAGGGAGGTTGAGTTCGCCTTTTACGACGACAGCTTGAGCGGCGGATGCATCTACTGGAGCCTCGAGGACTGGGACGCGCCCCAGTACACGCCCACCGAAGAACACAACTTTGTCGCGCATTACGGCGAAGACAACCCCTTCCGCTCACACAAATTCTACGGATTCGAGGACAAGGAGAGCTTCAACCGGATTCGTTCGGAAATGGTCCGGGCGCTTCCCGTGCCGCGCCGCTTTAGAGGCAGGGTAAAGGGGCCGAAGGGTACGAGGGTCAACTACTGCCTGCATACCGGTCCGTTCTGGACGCCAAACCTGGCCGAGCGGTGGGAGGACTACCGGTTTCAGAACAGCACAACGCTCTAACCAGGTAACCGTCCGGTTATCCAGGAGTTCAAACAGTCCCTTATGGTCGAGGGTCTTCGCGGTTTGTCTTCAAACGACCCTATAGGGAAGCGGGAGCACCGGGCACATAAGACAATTGGGAAGGATCAAAAGAAATTATTGAGGGACAACGCGATGTCCGTTACTAACTTTCCGGCTTGGAAGCAACGCCTCGATCAGGCCCCGGAACATCAGCTGAATGATGAAGTGCAGAATTTCTTGCGGATGCTCAGGACGGTAGGCACGCCGATGATCGATGGGCACGCTGCTCACTTCATCTACTACGATCCGCAGGCACATCAAGTCGCCGTTACCGGCGACTACAACGACTGGGGCAGGACCGGCGTAATGATGCCTCTGACTCCGCTACGGCACACCGGAATTTTTTATCGCACAATCGAACTGGATGGGCCAGTGCGGCTTGAGTACAAGCTGGTTGTCGACGGACAAGTCATCGACGATCCGCTCTGTTCCAATACCTGCGACAGTGGAATAGGGGGTCGCAACTCCTACTTCGTGATAGGGGACTTCCGTGAGCCGCCTGAGCTGAAGTGGATGCCAACGAACCCCCACGGCCGGGTGGAGGAATTCGACTTCGAGAGCAGGATTCTTCGGAATCGGCGCCGAATCCACACCTACCTTCCCGTAAGCTATGACTCTGATCTCGCGAGGCGCTTTCCCAGCCTTTATGTGCACGACGGGGGCGAGTACCTCAACCGTGGGCGCTTACCGATGTTGCTGGACAACTTGATTTTCGGCAAAAAGATTCCCCCGCTGATCACGATTATGGTTGATCCGGTCGAGCGTGGACGAGAATACCGAGCCAGTGAGGACTATGCGGTCTTTCTGGAATCGGAGCTTATTCCCCACGTGGAGCGTAGCTACCGCACGCTTTCGCAGCGCGAGGCCCGCGGCGTGATGGGGGCCTCGCTGGGCGGACTAATTTCTACCTATGTAGCCCTTTCGCGTCCCCATCTGTTCTCCCGGGTCGGTGGCCAGTCCAGCGCCTTTCATATCGAAGAGGTGAGGATGACCGCACTTTTGACCACCTTTGGAGCGAGGACCGCCTTTTACCTGGACGTGGGAACGTACGAGCCGCGTTATCTTCCAGCGCACCAACGTATCGTAGGGATGCTCAATGCTTTGGGCTGCCCGTGTTTTTTCCATCAACGTGCCGGCGGACACAACTGGACGAGCTGGCGCGCCCATCTCAAGGATCTGCTCACCACTTTGTGGAGTCAGTAAGCGCCCAAGCTGGCGACTGAGTTTAGCGGACCTCGGAGCCGGCCAAGTCTCAGCTCACAGCGCCGGCTGGTGAATCTTGCGCCCCAATACATTTGAACCTGGCGGTCGCAGGATCTCGGGTCTGGGATTCCGCCACGCTGCGGCGGGACGACTAGGCGACTTTCATTCCCTGCTGCCTGAAGTTGGCAGCAAGATCGACCGCCGGATGGACTTCGAAATCGGTCGTATCGCGCCAGAAATTCACCATCTCACGGATGTCGTCGTGGCTTTGCGCTTCAAAGACCAAGACGTCGCGAGCCTCCGTACCCAAGCATCCAAAGACACCGACGGTCTTGAGTCCTGCCGGCTTGGCTCCTCCATCCCACCACTTATGAGATTTTTCGATTATCTCGGCGCTGTCTACTGAAAAGCCCGGCCTGATTTTGAAAAAAGCGACATATAGCATTATTTCGATCTCCTGTTGGTCAAAGCTCGCTCTTCATCTCATGCCGCGTCGATCACCATTGCTAGTTGCGAACATACCGCGCTGTGGTTATCAGAACAACGGCGCGCGGTTACTCATAATTTAATCGCTCCACTCCAGGCGCGGGACAGGGTCCTTCGACAGCGCGCCAACTTCGAGACAATACCCGTCCTCAAACTAATGGTCGCAAGGTAGTACTCAGCAGAGTAATACGCCCTCGGCATTGAGAAGATTATTGCTATTGAGGTTTTTGGAGGAGGAACGATGGTTTATCCGCATCGCTCGATCCCGGTCCTGATCCGATTCAACGATCCCCCTTTGGTTGTCTTGGCAATGGCCCGGAATCGTGGCTGATAAAGCGCGCGACACTGCAGTTGTTGAACGTGGTGCCTAACCTTCCGGCGGTTGTGCGAGTCTGATGTTAGTCCGATTCGACTCTACGCCAAAGGACGAGAAGGCTCTTGCGATCCTGCAGGAAATCGCGTCGGCGGTTTGCATGAAATCGACAGGGCCGTGCGGCGCCTCGCAGCCTTGCCAAGGCGGTGGTGCGGCTGGAACAGAGGTCGACGTGGACCAAAAAGCACGGTCGCGCGGGGCTTTCGCATCTCATTGTGGGCAGCGTGGCGAAAGATGGTGCGGGCGCCTTGTACTGACGCTCTCTCCAGCGACACAGGAGCGGAAGCACTCATGAAACTCGACAGGAAGCGGACGCCGTTTAATTTCTTCTTCAGACCGACACACACTTCATCAGATTTTCTCAGACAGCCCAGGGCGTGTGAAGAAAGGCATGCCGTAGCCGTTTTAGCGAACGCGCCACTATTCGCCGGTTGCCATATGCTGCTGGTCACCGCCGAACCGCACATTGCCGCCAGATCTTCTCTATCGCGCGGCGTTACCCCACCGGTCACATCTCCATATTATTACACAGCTTCTCCCGTCTCGTGGCCCTGGGCAAGGCGATCATGCTATCCTCTCGTCATGCGGCGGCTGTATTAAGTCTCGCCCCTCGAAACTTAAAGCTACCTGACTTCTCGTACCTCACAGCCTCGGCGAGAGCGTATCGCAACCAAGGAGGTATCGATGCCATGGGTACGAGTGAAGAAATCATCCGGCGCTATCCTAAAAAAATCGAGTTGGATGCGAGTCTAGTACCTCCCGGTCCGCAGTTCTTGCGCATTCGGCCCGCTGGTCAGCCTCATCAGGTCCAACCGGTTTCGCTGCGCCTGATGGGAGCGGCCGACAAGGCCGCAATCCTCCAGTTTGCGCGCAGTCTTCCTCAAGAAGACCTCCTGTTTCTGCACAGCGATATCACCGACCCGGCGAGCGTGGACGAGTGGATCACGAATATCGAGAAGGGCAATATGGCTACTCTCTTAGCCGAGCCTGACGGGTTGTTGGCTGGCTACGCCAGCCTTCATGTGAACCCGCTTCGATGGACACGGAGGGTCGGTGAGATTGCGATTAACATCACGCCCGAATGGCGGTCCAGAGGGCTGGGCGAGGGACTCTGCACGGAGATAGTGGCGCTGGCGGGGATTCTAGAGCTTAGAAAAATCACTGCGCAGATGGTGGCGGACCATAAGAGCGCGCGGGCTCTGTTCGAAAGGCTCGGCTTTCATGTGGAGGCGCTACTGCCGGACTGGGTCGAAGATCGTGACCGTCATTGCCGGGACCTCCTATTAATGGCTTACGACGTTCATCGCCCGCGAGAGCATGCGCCAACATAGGTTTTTAGCTATGCGTTCTGCCGCATAGCCGTGCGTTCTGCGCGCATGTCGATATTTAAGGATGCTTCGGAATCCCGGCTAGAGCACGGCAGCCCCAGGCGGCGGGTCTCACCCTGGAGGCACGATTGTAATGATTGAACTTACTTCTGACGAGGCCGAAGAGCTACAATCGATTTTCGGACAATTACCTTTCGATCTAAGAATGGAAATCGTCGAGACAGAAGCCCACGACCTTCGGATTACGTTGAGAAAGAGTTCGTTGAGAAAGTTTTGAATCAACTGAAATTAGAGAAGTCCTGAACGTTCCACACGTTCAGCTGCATAGTTGACAAGTCGCGACAATTGGGTGATTGCGATTCGTGGATCCGCGAGGACGCAGAGAGTGTATGGAGGCCGCCATGGCACGCGCAGTGATTCTGTTAAAGCTTACGCGGGAAGGAGCGATGAGCATCGAGCAGGCACGGGCAGTTTATGAGGACACGAAGATCTTTTTCGCCCAAACCGGGTATCGCATCATCGATTTGTACGCAACGCTAGGAGAGTATGATTTCGTTTCGATTATCGAGGTGCCCGATCAGAACGTGGTCGAGCACCTTTTCCGACGAGGCATTCTGGCTGCCGCCCATGGCACCTTTCAGGTTACCACCATGCCCGCACTGCCGTTCGAACAATTCGTGAAAGTAGTAGATGAAATGCGTCCTGCGGACGGGTCTAGTCGAGAAGAAAACACTGCTTAAGGAGATTGAGACCTTATAAGGTTCCACGTCCTAAACGAGGGACGCAAGGCTGGTATCAATCACGAGCCACGTCCTTAGCCGTGGCGAAAAGCGTTTTGGATTCACACAATTGGGAAATGCGATGAAAATTCCTGACGATGAGACCTCACGAGTGTCGGAGGAGGAGTGTCCCGGTTCCCCAGATCTCGAGTCGGTTCTGGCGAACGAGAGCGTAGGAAACACCGCCAGCCATCCGGCGCTTTCGGTTGACGCAACGACCCCTCTGGTCCAAGTACTTCAGCTGATGCGCGAGGGTAACCGTGGCGCCGTCCTGGTCGTCAGCAGCGGAACGCTGGTCGGCATCTTCACGGAGCGCGATGTGCTGATGAAAGTCGCCGGTCAGCCGACTGATCTCGGGCATACCGCGGTCAGTCAGGTCATGACCGTCGACCCAGTGACATTGCCGGTCGAAGCCAGCGTCGCCTTCGCCCTGAATAAAATGCTGATCGAGGGTTTTCGACACATTCCGCTGGTTGACGACCAGAACCGACCGGTAGCTGTAGTTTCGATGCGCGACTTGATCGACTATTTGAGCGATTTCTTCAAGCCCGAGATCCTCAATCTTCCGCCGGACCCACGCGTCGGCTTTCGAAGCCGAGACGGGGCCTGAATAAGTCGAAAGGCCAATGTGCTGCAGATGGGCCACCAGCCTTCCGACCCGAAAGCCAACTGATTTGGGCAGCCTGAGTAAGGGTGATGCTATGGAAGACAATAGAGCAGAGGCCATCGCGGTTCTGAACCGACTGGTCGAACTGGAGCTCGCAGGTGCGGTCCGTTATACGCAGTACTCTTTAATGATCTTCGGACATGCTCGTATTCCGATCATGCATTGGATGCGGCAGCAGGCCTCCGAGGCGCTGCTCCATGCGACCGAAGCCGGCGAAGAAGTAACGGCAATGGGCGGACGAGTCTCGCTGGATATCGGAGAGCTGGCGGGAACTCATCACGCATCGGTGGACGATATTTTACAGGAGCTAGTGGTTCACGAGCGCAGGGGTATCGAACTTTATCGAAAGCTGCTCAAGCTCAGCGACGGATGGAGCATATCACTGGAAGAGTTTGCTCGAATGAAAATTCGTGGCGAGGAAATGCACTTGGCAGAGATTGATAAAATGCTCCGCCGGCGTGGTGACGCCTAGTTCTTCTTGTCGGTTTCCATGCTGAGTCGCTAACCATTACAAGCGCCTCACATTCTTCAATTGAACCTCTCCTGACACTCAGGCCTGGGAGGCACACCTTGAGGCTGGTTAACGATCGCCCGAGCCTCCTGCCCTTATGCCGGGCATTGTGTGCGTGTCCCGATACACATTCCCGCTCGGCGGGTAGCGCTTTAACTTCCATCAGAGAGTGCTGGGAGTTCACGCAGCGGCGCGCGACCTTTTGACAATCGCCAGTCCACGCATGATGATCACTTGTCGCTTGGAGGCGAGCGTGAAACGAACACTCTTCGCGCCGCCAGCCGAAATGAGCCTCAAGAGCCGATTACGGGAACGCGTCAGAGGACACGGGACTTTCACCGCAAGCCATATACCGGCTATGGAAACGGGTGGTTCCCCATAGCCAAGTTGCGCTCTCGGCGCGGACATTCTAATCGCGCCGAGAACGTACCCTTGCGATCCGCGAAGCAGCCGGGAAGAATCAGTATTAGTGGTAGTCGGCCACAATCAGTCAATCAGACTGGGAGGAGCGACGATGGCTTACCCGTATCGCTCAATCCTGAACCCGATTCAGTTCGACGATCCCTCGCTATTAGCACTCGGCCTTGCCAAGCTGGTCGCGGCCGACCATGGCGCAACCCTGCATTTGCTGCACGTGGTGGCAAAGCTTCGCGCGATTGGCGAGCCCGAGGTTAGCGAGGACGAGCATTCGCCCGCAGAGGAGCAGGCGCGAGCGAAGCTGCAGGAGATCGCCGAGCGGCACCTGGCCGGAGTGCAGCACACGATTCACACTGCGTCTGCGTCCGAGCGCGCACTCGCCAAGGCGGTGGTCCGGGTTGCAACCGAAGTTGACGCGGACCTAATCGTTCTCAAGACGCACGGGCGTAAAGGTCTCTCGCATCTGATTTTGGGCAGCGTGGCCGAAGAGGTGCTGCGGCGCCGTGTCCGGTGTTGACACTCACGCCGGCAGCGCAAGCTAGGGCTGCACACCTGAGGTTGCAGGAGGCGCGCGCATAATAAGGTGCGTCCGGCCGAAGCGAAAGGTGCCAATTTCTGCTGATAGACATGGGGCCGGTGGAACTGTTTTCAAGGCCACCGTAGACGGTATCAGTAGGGATGAACGTCTGTCCTGAGAGGATAGCTGCAGCTCAGCGAAAGCGGCAGTGCCGGCGAACTGACTTGATGGGGATTAGAGAGTGTTCAAATGAATCCCTGGTGAACAAACGTCCGCTTTTAAGGAAAAGGCGTGGGTCATGAGCCTGCTCACGAGATTCGAGAAGCAGGCGTTAAGTGAGACCCCGTCGCACTGCGCAAATCGAAAATAATTGCTTTACAGCTAAACAATGACCCCTTCAAACGCTGGCTGGATCGTGAGCTCAACGGGTACAAGGGGCAAGCGGACCTATCGAATCGTAAACGCATCGGCAAGCTTTTGGCCTGCATCGGGTCGGTGTGGCAA
Source organism: Binataceae bacterium (SeqCode) (assembly GCA_963752805.1). Classification (GTDB taxonomy): domain Bacteria; phylum Desulfobacterota; class Binatia; order Binatales; family Binataceae; genus JAMXLL01. The sequence goes on along the minus strand of CAVWAA010000033.1, from coordinate 55,434 downwards.
ATGGACACCACCCCGTGGCGCTGCGATGAGCACGCAGACATGAGACCAGTGGAACAAAGAAGTGGTCAATTCGCCTCTATCGATTCGTTCTTCTTCGCGCAAATACACCTCCTTCTGCCATTCGCCCTCGGACGCAGATTCTGCTAGACCTCGCTTAGGTGGAAAGAATCCGGAAGCCACGCGCCAAATATAGCCCGGAGGGAGACGTAAGATGTTTTCCTTCTACATGAAAAAAACCTTTGTCGATATGGTACCCGGCATCGAGCTGGTCAACATTCATTATACCTGGACACCGCTTGGTGAAATGCCGAACTGGCAGTCGCTACGCGAGACGCGGGCGATGCCGCGCGGGGGCGTGCTGGTGAGAGGTATGGGCGGAACCACACTCGATGATTCAGGTCAGCCGGTGCAGACCCAAAGCGAGACCATCCAGCTGCCAGATGACGGCGTGCGTCGAAAAATCATCAAGTTACCAAACGAGATCGAAGACCCGGGGACAGGCAAATACGCCGACAATTATCTCTTCCATCATTATTTCGAAATTTTTCGCGATGGCAAGCGCGAACTGACTCAGCTGTATACCGAGGAAATCGTCAGCAAGGAAGTCGAGTATGTCGACTACCAGGGCAATCTCGGTGGAATGTGTATCTACTGGAGCATCTACGACTGGGACTCGCCGCAATACCAGCCGACCGAGGAGCCGAACTTCATTGCGCGCTACGGCGAAGACAGTCCCTACCGATCGTTCAAGTTCTACGGTACCGAGGAGAAGGAGAATTTCTCACGTACTCGTTCGCAGATGTTAGCGGCGCTACCTCTACCCCGCCGCTTCCTCGGCCGGATTCGCGGTCCCAAAGGCGCTCAGATACATCAACGATGGCACGTTGGCAATCTCTGGCAGGAGAATCCGGCAGATCGGTGGGAAGATTATTGGGGTAATGTCGTGCACGTTCTCTGAGCACCAGCGAGCGCCGGGAAGCAGGTAAAGTTGTCCTACAAACCTAACCGAGCAACAGCCGGTCGCCGCCGACTAAGTTGAGTCGAGCAGAACCGGAGTCACGATGTGGCCGACAGCGCGATCGAGGTCGCTGTCGATCGCATCGCGGAATCCGCTCAGTGGCGATTCGCAGCGCAAGCATTGCCGAAACGCTGCTTCATAGGTCAGTCGTTCCGCCGCGTCTAGATGGTAGCGTTCCATCGTCCGGTCCTGAGCTACCTTTTCCTCGGCGCTCATCACGTAATGGATCCATCCACACGCCCCGCAGGCCAGAAGCTTCCTGCCGCGCAGTATTATCCCTTCGAATTGCTGCGTTCCCGTGTCCGGCATGTCAGATAGCTCCAAGCTCATCCTAGTCATTTTAGACTGCGGTCACGCCAGCGATAGAGTGTAGTTACGGCTCTGATTGTCGTCCCAGCGCTCGAACTCATCTTCAGGGATCGGCGTATTGCTGCGTATGAGTTGGAATGAATACTGGACCGTCTCTCCGCGGGGTCCCCAAACTTTAGCGATGAATCGGCGCGGTAGCGGCACAGTCTGGACCAGTTCGTAAATCGCCTCATCCGCGATTCCTTCTCCCTCAGCGTCATGCCCCGGCGTATCCTTTCCAATGTTAAGCGGGAGACCTTCGAGCCTCGATTGGGTCCAGTTGGGAGCCGTCCACCCCCCGCCAACGCTCCAAAGCAACCGCACCTCGGTGACCCGACCCTCCTTGTCAACATAGGGGACCTCCCGGGCCACGATCTCTTCGGTGAAGATGCGGGAAAATCCCTCGTGATGTTCACCGCCGCCGCCAAACTGGTAGTGCAACGAGTACTTGTCCTTGCCATCGAGATAGCGCGGGATTTCCAAAGTTGCCTGGCGAATCCGCGGGTTGGTATTCGGCACTACCATCATCACCTCGGATTCTTCGTTGCCGCCCCATTTTGGCGGCGACCCCAAGGCTGACCACGTGTATCGAATCTCGACCGAATCGACGTTTGGATTGGGGTCCACCCAAATCTTAGTTAGCTGGAACATAGACTGCCTCCTCAGGCTGGGTTGAGGGCGGCCGGGTCGGCAAGATTCAGCCTGACCTCAAAGGTGCGCACGGTTGGCATTCCCATAAAAAGCGGCGTTATTCGCCTGAAGAGTTCACGCGCCAACTCACCCTCAGCATAACTGGCCAAGTCTTGCTGAGTCTGCCAGCTGGTAATGCCGACGATTTCGTTGCCGCTTTGCAGCACTTGATTGAGGACGCAGCCCTTTTGCTGCTTGACGCGTTGTGCGAATTCGCTGAGGATTTGCCACGCTTCTTCAGCCTTGCCCTGCTGAATCTCGCCAAAAAATAGACGGGTGTACATGGCTGGCTCCTTGATGAGAGAGGTTTGCGGTAACTACATCCTGGCTTTGGTATCTTGTAATTTCGCATATAGCACTGCTCGCCGACCGTGCAAAACGCCACCTCTGTCCAACCGCCCGAATTGAAGAGCCTTCGATGTGTCATCGTGTCAAGGCGACCAAAAGGAGCCCAATGGCTTTATGTCGCGATCTCCTTGCTCGGAACAGTGCAAGGTGCACTAACCATAGTATGGTTCGGCGTGAACTCGGAGAACCTCTTGCGATCGATTCCCACTTGATCTTTTGGCCACTGAGGCGCAGCCTTGTTGCCGTGGTCGCAAAAACGATGGAGCGACCTGACGTTTGATAGTCTGACTCCGTGGTCTAACGGGCAGCGGAACACTCGTGAGAGTAGTTCGTTGACCACTCGGGCTGAGTGAGGAGGGCATCCCATGCCAACATACGTTTTGTTGAGCACCCTGACGCCGGAGGGGCGCCAGACTTTGCACAAGGACCCCGACCGTCTGGAGGCGGTGAATCAGGAGATTGCCAACTTCGGTTGCACCGTTGTCGCGCAGTATGCGGTCCTCGGGCAGTGCGACTTCATCACCATTGTCGAGGCTCCCGACAATGAGACCGTCGCTCATTTGTCGGTCGATCTCGGATCGCGGGGAACCGTGAACATTGTCACTCTGCCAGCGATTCCTGTTGCCGCTCTGCGTGCCAAGCTGAAAGGACCGAAGCAGATGGGCAAGGCTTAGCTGAGAGTGAAGAGAGCGATACTTTCCACGGCATGACAACAGATTCAGGAGGAATCTTATAGCGACACGCGTTACGGGCGGCTGCATATTTAGAGTGGTCCGCTAATATTCTGGCGAGCGGGTACTGATGAGCAATTGTCACTGTCGGACTGCCAACGGGCGAATAGCTGGGTGTTCCGAAGAATGCGCGCAAGATCGCGCGAAACCGCCAGTGAGACGCGGCGGAAAGATCTCTAACGCGCGAACGGATCATCTGCGAAGCTCCTACATTGATCGGCTCCACAGACGACCCGGCAGAGTGCTAGTCAGTTGAAGCGCGCAATGTTTCGGCTTGCCCCGGAAACGCTGTCACCGTTGTCCTTGCACCGGCGGGGTATGGCGTTTTCGGCAAATGCGTGACCTCTTGAAGCCTGGGCAGTGTTCCTCTCGAGGGTCCCGCCGTCCTTCAGCTGCGTGGTAATATAACCAGAGAATCGCCTCTTTCTGGGCGCACCTTCCGCCAATTTGATTCATGCAGAGTTAGCTGCTGCTGTGCGATGTGGTGTTGGCCGCCGACACCGCCGAGGTCCAGGACCTCTCGGATTTCACCAGCGGGTCCGGTTGTGGGTGATAGGGTCGAAGTGGTTTTCCCACTGTTGTTGGGCTTAATCGCGGCCGGTATTTTCTACTCGCTCGTGCGCGCAACTGCCGGCGCGTTACGCGCGGCCCGTGCTGACGCGCGAACTTTTCCGCCTCGTCGTCGGCTAGTTTGGGACAAATGTTCCCTTGCTTTAACGAAGGCGGTATGAACTTCAATAAGTCGAACCGATTGTTTGCGCCGCTTTCTTGCTTTACCAGCTATACTGCCGCAGTCGAAAGGCGCAGTACGCGATGATAGCGATATTTTTCCCGGGCCGCTCAAGTGCCAGAGGCTTTAATCTGCGATTGCGCTTGACGCGCCGCGACGCCAAAGGCGAAAGCCCGCCCGACTTTTCCGGCGCTTGCCCTGGAAGTTTGCGCTCGGCTGTGTCGCGACTCATGCCTTTCCCGCTGGTGCAATTAAGTGATAGTGAACGTGGAAGAAACTTCGTCGGAGGAAAAAACGCGGATGGAACGCAAGGGAGTGCATCATCTCGGTCTGGCAACGTTGGATATCGATCGGACGATGGATTTCTACACCAGCATTCTCGGCTGGAAGGTCGCGTGGTGCGATATCCTGGAACCGCCCGGCGGTGGCCGCATCAGGCATGCGTTTATGGATACTGGGGACGGAACCTTGGTGGCATTTATGTGTCCTGAGAAGGTCCAGGGAATTCCGCAGGAATTCAAGACTGATATTAACAGCGCACAGAATCTGCCCCCCGCCTTTTATCACTTCGCGTTCAATTGCAATTCGGTCAAAGAGCTCGAAGAAAAACGCGAAGAGCTGCTCAAGCAGGGCGTTAACGTCACTCCGGTGGTTGATCACGAATGGTGCCGTTCGATCTATTTCAACGATCCCAACGGCCTGCTGCTCGAATTCTGCACGACCGTCCGCGCGTTCAACGAAGACGACAAGATTATGAAACACCGCGCGCAGCCGGGACCCATGGTCAGCAATCCGGAAGATGCCCGCAAGGTGCGGGATAAGTTGATGGGACGGCCGCAAGCACATCCCGCTTGAGATATAAGCGGCTAACGTAGGGAACAAGTTATGCCCGAAATGGATCTCTTTGAGATTATGTACAGTGCCGGGTCAATCCGGCGATTGCGCTCTGATCCGGTCCCGGATGAGATCATCACAAAAATCCTGGACGCGGCTATCCGTGCTCCGTCCGGTAGTAATGCCCAGTCCTGGGTCTTCATCGTCATCAAGGACGCCGAAACACGTAGGCAGTTGGGAACAGTTTATAAGAAAGCGTCTGACATCCTGATGAAGTTATACGCCGGCGCTCCTCGTCCGCCCCATATGGACGAGAACAGGTACCAGCGGTTTATGCGGGCGGTTACTCACCTGTTCGAGCATATGGGTGAGGCGCCGGTGTTGTTGGTGCCGTGCCTGAAAGCATCAATGTGGACGGGAGCATCCAGTCTTCCCGCCGACCTCAAGGCACGGATGGCCAGTGCCGCACGGATTGGGGGTTCGAGTATCTACCCGGCCGTGCAGAACGTGATCCTCGCCTGCCGCGCGTTCGGGCTCGGCACCGTCCTCACCACGATCCATGCTTTCTTTGAGGAGGAAGTGCGTGAGATCCTCAAGCTGCCTGCGGATGTGCAAACCTACGCGCTGATGCCGATCGGCTATCCGCAGGGCCGTCATTACCCAGTCAAGCGGAAAGCGGTGCGCGAAATCGCCTGTCTCGACCGGTATGGCAACCCATGGCCGTTTGAGTTGAGCGAATAGTCAGCAATCAACGCACGGCTCAAACCAGCACGCTGTCAGGTATGAATGCTCGCAGTACGCTCAAAAGCAGGCGCAATTGAAGATGGAATCAGGCAAACGGCGGCCGCTCGAAGGAATTCGCGTAATCGACTTGACCAAAATTGTCGCGGGCCCCAACGCGACGCGAATGCTCGCAACGATGGGCGCGGAGGTGATCCGGGTCGAATGGCACGACCAGCGCGCGCTCGACATGCTGCGAATGATTCGACCCAGCGTCCCTGGGGGCGATCCCGACAGTCTGAATCGCAGCGGCTTGTTCAATAATCTTAATGCCGGCAAGTACGGCATCACGCTCAACATGAGCCTTCCTCAAGGCCGCGACCTGTTCAAACGTCTGATCGCCAAGGCGTCGGTAATATGTGAAAACTATAGTCCCGAGCAGATGGAGAGCTGGGGACTTGGGTATCCGGTGCTGAGCCAGATCAATCCTGAGCTGATTTATTTGCAGATTACCGGGATGGGCAAGTCGGGTACCTACAAAGCCTATCGGAGTGTCGGACCAACTGCTCAGGCCCTATCCGGACTGACCCACATGTCAGGGTTGCCCGAGCCTGTGCCTCCCGCCGGCTGGGGTTATTCATATCTCGACCATTCGACGGGCTATTATGGTGCGATATTCGTGCTCGCTGCTCTGATGAAACGCCGGCGGACGGGACAGGGCTGTTATATAGATTTGTCGCAGACTGAAACCGGTCTGATGGTTTCCGGCACCGCCATTCTCGAAGCGCAAGTTAGTGGCAGACCGACTGAACGCTACGGTAACCGGATGCCATTTGCACAATGGGCTCCCCATGGTGCTTTTCGATGCCACGGCGCTGACCAATGGATCGCAATCGCTATTCAGAATGACGAGCAATGGGCGCAGTTAGTGGATGAGATGGGCTCACCCGAATGGGCGCGTGCATCACGGTTTGCTCACGCGTCCGGACGCAAAGCCGATGAAGACGAATTGGAACGGTTGGTGGCTGAGTTTACCCAGGACCAGGATCGCTACGAGTTGATGCAACGCTTGCAGCGCCGCCAGATTCCGGCTGGTCTCGTGCAGAATGCTGCCGATCGATGTGAGCGCGACCCGCAACTCAAACATCGCCGCTATTTCGTACCAATGCCGCAGAGCGAAATCGGGACGTGGCCCATTGAGGACTTTCCAGCGAGATTTCAAAATACGCCGATCGACATCGGTGGGCCGCCGGGCCGCGCCGCTCCGTTAATCGGCGAGGACAACAATTATGTCTATCGCGAAGTGCTGGGACTCAGACCCGAGGAGATCGCAGCTCTTAAGGAGGATTGGGTAATTTGATTAGCGAAGCGTCTTTGAGTTCGGCACTTGCGGGAGCTGTCGTAATAGAAGCTGGCGATGAACGCGGCGAATTCGCGGGAATGCTCTTAGCGATGTTGGGCGCCGAGGTGATCAAGCTCGAGGGACAGCACGGCTCAAACTCACGCTTCATGGGACCGTTCACAAAATCCGGACTCGGTCCTGAGCAAAGTCTCTGCTTCTCGAGGTACAACTTAGGAAAAAAGAGCGTGAGCCTCGAATTCGAGCATCCGGCCGCCGGCCTCGTGCACAATCGACTCGGCAATCGTGCTGACATCATCGTCGATTCCGGCGAGGCAGATGACGTCGATAGGCGGCTGAAATTCTACCGCGAGATGCAGAAATCGAATCCGCGGCTGATCGTTTGCGCGATCACTCCTTTTGGACTCGACGGCCCCTATCGCGACTTCAAAATGACCGATTTGACCCAGCTTGCGATGGGCGGCGTGATGGCGTCGTGTGGCTATGATCCGCGCCCCGACGGCACTTACGATACGCCGCCTATCGCGCCGGCGATGTGGCAGGCAAATCACATCGCGTGCGAGCACGCCGTGCTGGCAATTTTCGCTGCTCTGTTTTTTCGCGAGCTTACGGGCAATGGCGATTTGATTGACCTGTCGATTCACGAAGCGGTGAGCAACTGCACGGAAGTAGCGATACCGAGCTACATCTATAATCAGGCAATCGTGCAAAGGCAGACCGGACGCCACGCAGCCGAGCATCCTACGCGCCCGTGGCTTCGCCGCACCAAAGACGGCCGCTACGTTAAAGCATTCATGTTCTGGAGCCGTCACGAGGCGAGGGTGATTGGCGAGATGCTCAGCGAGGTTGGAATTGAGCACGATCTTGACTCCAACACTTACCGCGAGTTGTGTGAGCGTTCACCCTCAGCCGGCCACTCTCATCTCAACGGCCTAGTCGACCAGCTGGCCGCGTCGATGACCGCCGAAGAGCTGTTTCATCGGGCGCAAGCCAAAGGCTTATTATGGGCCAGTGTCAGGGTCCCTGAGGAGAATATCGCCGATCCACATTTTCAAGCGCGAGGCACTTTCGAGTTCATCGAAGATCTCGCGGCGGGCCGCCCACTCTATTACCCGGTGTCGCTCGCGACAGGCGGCAGCATGCCGTTAACCGGGTTCGAACGAGGCGCTCCGCGTTTGGGCGAGCACACGCGCGAAGTCCTCGACCAGATGGGAATCACCGAAGCCGAGCTAAAGCTCCTCGCGGGCCGCGGCGCGATATAACTCGTGCCGCGATTATTGAGCCGCGCGGGCAGGTTGCGAGTGGGATCCAGGCGACGCGGGCCGTTGAGGGAGTAACGGAAGAGAACACGCACTCAAGCACGATGAAGAACATAAGTAACGCTCGAGATTCATCGATGCGCAGTCGCTCTGCTCTGCCCTTTTCACACGGTAGGGATCATAAAACAGCTGATGTGCTCAAATGAACAAACGGCAGGGTGCCCGACACAGCGCTCCAGAGTGTATCGGAAGCAGATAGAAAACGGGCAGCGCATGCGAAAAGCGCTCGCATGGAAGCCGCTCGCCGGCATCACGTTACTCAGCGCTCGCCGCCGCGACCGTTGCGCTTGAATTCGGGTTTCTCGCGATGGATCCGGGTCCGACGCGGTGTGGCAGCCGCGCGGCACCCAACACTCCCGACTTAAGGAACAACAGATGACGGATGATGTGAACAACGAACTAACGCCGGAGCAGATGGCAGCGCGAATCGCCGAACTTGAGGCGCACATTGCGAAAGGTGGTGCGCTAAGGTTCAAGGTTTCAGAAAAGGGTGCCGTTTCGGTCTACGGGCTGGGTCGGTTTCCGGTTACTCTCTACTTGGAGCAATGGGAGAACCTCCTATCGCATACCGACGAACTGCGCCAGTTCATCAAATCCAACCGAGCGCACCTCAAGCTCAAGGACAAAAAGCCGCATCCTTGATGCATTTATGACGCAAAGCGTCGATGGCGCTTATTGCAAGTTGTGCTTTAGATTCAGACTGCTTTCCTGCCTCTAGATGCAGCTTCCAGATGGGATAGCCGACGTGCTGATCGAGCGCCGACAATAAGACAATGAAGTGTGAGTAATCAGCCGTCCCCGGGCCGAATGAAGCAATCATTTCAAAGGTCGAATATTTGATGCAGGGTAGAGGGATGCGCATCGCTCTCAAAAATATCGAGGACGACGCGTTAAAGCTTCCGGCGCGTTCACGGGCGCGGCTGGCTGAGCGGCTAATAATGAGCCTCGAAGAGACGGCAGAGCCGCAAGCCGAACGAGAATGGCTCGTCGAGATAGAGCGCTGCTCGGTCAAGCTGAAAAGCGGCAAAGTTAGGGGAGTTCCTGCTGGGAAGGTGATCAAGAAAGCGCGTGCAGCGCTTCGGTGACCCTTGTCTTCCATCCTTTGGCCGAACGCGAATTAATCGCCGCGGCCAGGTTCTACGAAACCCACGCATCCGGCCTGGGTGCAGACTTCATCCGGCAGGTCGAACGCACGCTGGCCGACGTCGTTGCCCATACGAACGCTGGTGTTCTGTTCGCGGGTAGCACGATTAGGCGGCGCCTCATGCACAGGTTTTTATTCGGCGTTGTATACGAGATCGGGCGCTTGCGTCATCGTCGGAACGATGCAGACTCTGCGCGTTACTAATACGGACGGGCGCAAGGTCTACGCGCACAATGAAAATCTCGAGCCGCATTTTACCGCTCTGCCCGCCAATGCGCCCGCTATGGAGCGCATCGAGCACGGCGACGACAAAGGCCAGATAAAGTTTTCCTCCCGCAATTTGCTCGCGCTGCACCTCCGCTGGTGATCGTCGATGAGGCGCACAACAACACGTCGGCTTTGAGTTTTGAAGTATTGCAGCGCGTGAACGCCGCGTGCGTCGTGGAGTTCACCGCGACGCCTGCCGGTGACAGTAACGTCCTGCACAACGTATCGGCGACGGAACTGAAAGCGGAGGAGATGATCAAACTTCCCATACGCCTGATCGAACACAAAAGTTGGGAAGAAGCCGTGCGCGACAGTATTCTGACCCGGCAGCGGCTAGAGGACGTTGCCGCCAGGGATAGCGAGTATATCCGCCCGATTATCCTGTTTCAGGCCGAGGGAAAAGGGGAAGGAAGCCACCAAGGAGATTTTGCTGGCCTACCTTCTGGATCAGGAGAAAATACCCCGCGAGAAAATCGCCGTCGTGACCGGCGACCAGAAGGAACTCGACGGCATCAACCTCTTTGCGCCCGACTGCAAGATCAATTTTGTAATCACCGTGGAGGCCCTCAAGGAGGGTTGGGATTGTTCATTCGCCCGTGTGTTTTTGCTCCGTTGCAAGCGTCCATTCCAACAAGGACGTGGAGCAGATATTAGGGCGCGTGTTGCGCATGCCCTATGCCAGGCGACGCAGGGAAGCCGACCTTAACCGCGCCTACGCCCCACGTGTCCCGCACCTCCTGGCCGAACGCCGTCAAGCATGACCGGCTTGTGGACATGGGTTTTGAAGACAACGAAGCCGATCAATTCATCGAGAAAGTGCCGAAGTTGGCATTCCCAGGAAGCGCAGACGGCACGCTATTCCGCGCGTCGCCGCCGCCGACTGTCATTGAACTGAGTGAGGACATCACCAGCGATTTCATCCCGCTCCCGGAGGAAGAAGCCGCGATAGCGGTTGAGAAAACCGAAGAGGGAAGCCGCGTCAACCTGACCGGCAACGTCTCCGAAGAAACCATTAACCGACTGACCGCCGTGGTTCATTCCGACCAACTGCGGGAGAACGTTGAAGCCGAGGCGAGGCGGCATAGGGCGATATGGCAAAACCACGTATCACCGGCGCAGCGAGGCGTACCGTTCCTTGTACCGCAGCTATGTTTCACGTTCGACGGAGACCTTGAGCCTGCGGAAAAAGAAACCCTGCTCGACGCTAGCGGCTGGAGTTTGCTGGACTACTCCCCCGAGCTCACCGAGGCGGAGTTTCGCCTGACCGAAACGGGAGTGCAGTGGGAAATTGACCTGAGCGTGGCGGGGAAAATCACGGAAAAGGCTATTGGCAAGGCCGAGCAGCACGACCTTGATCTTGTCGATACGGCTGGGCGGGCAATCAGTTGTGCAGTTGGCTTGAGCGCAAGGTGCGCCAGCAGGACATCACGCAGCCGGTTTTGCTAGAATATATGCGTCGGGCGCTCGCCTACCTGACGGAGAAACGCACCTTGCCTCTTACCGCCCTGGTGCGCTGGAGATTCATCCTAGCCAAGGTGCTCGCGCAGAAAATGAACCAGCATCGCGAACAGGCGAGCAGCGACCGATACCAGCAAACGCTGTTCGGCGCACAGGCCGCCTTGGAAACCAGCTTTACTTTCGAGTTCGACTTTACACCGACTGGCTATGCGCCGCACTGGAGTTATGCGGGACACCCACACCAGTTTCAGAACATTATTACGGCACAGTCGGCGAATTGAAAAACAAGGGCGAGAAATATGAATGCGCGAAGGCTCTTGATACGACCGGCAGCGTAAAGCATTGGGTACGCAACCTTAATCGCCGGGGCTTCTGGCTGCCCTTAGCCAATCGAAAATTCTATCCCGGCTCTCGGATCAGCTGGTGGATATACTCACGCAAACGATCTCCTTCCCCTCGTATGCCTTCCGTTCGGATAGCCGTAGTTCTTCAAAACTCGACGCATTCAAAGTGTCCGTGGGATCGATGAACGAAAACACCACAGACTCAATCTCACGAATCAGTTCGCCTCCGATTTCGTCCTCGGCGCAAAGAGGTTCCACCAACTTCTGAGACAAATAACGAACATCATCAGTATCCGGTTGACCGTTGCTCAGATCCACAGAAAAGGGTCTGCCATCTGCCCACTCAAGTTCGACTGAGAACTTCTGTAGATGATCGCCAGCCCGCCTTAGAAAACTGCCAGAACTGTCCTCGTGCCAGCTCTCTGCCGCAAAGGCGATTAGCTCCGCCAGCGCAGACTTTCCAGAGCCTTTCTGGCCTATGATCGAAACAAGCCCGGCGTTTAGCGGTATGGAGGTCTCATCAAACCAACCGGCCCCCGTTGATAGCTTCACTGAACGAATTACGCGAGCCTCATCGTGATAAATAGGCGGGCTTGGCCCTATGTGAACCCGGTCGGCGGGCTCGTAGAGCACCTGCTTCAAGCCCTCGAAAATGGGATCAGCCCTTTATCCAACAGAACCGATCATCGTCGGGCAAAAATAGTTTGGCGAGATCATGAGCGTCCGAGCCGTGTACGCAGGGCTTTGGGCCGCCGAGCCTCATCACTGTCTCGCGATCTTCTGGCGATCCCCTCCCGAGCCAAAATTCACGCTCACCTGGGCGGCCGGAGAACAAAATATGACTGAATCGCGTTATCTCATCACGATGGGCCCAGGCTCCGTCGGCGAAAGCTTGAAAGACCGTCCGCGCCCGCCGATACAGCGCAAGAGAATTGCGCCGAAGCCAGTGTTCGTCGTTATACCACTCGCGAAACCGCGTGAAATCGACTTTGAATTGTGAAACGCCAGCGGCAAGGGCTGCGCGGTCGTCCTTAATGTTGCGATCAAAAGCGTGCCCCAACGTCTTCAACTGTTCTGGCAGACAAGAATACTTCCTTCGATCATATTCCCAATCCAACCGAGCTAGCGCGTTCGTTATCTCCTCCTCGTGCTGTGAATCGTCTGGCGAGATGAGCAAATGAATGTTGACGGCAGTTGCCTTATCCGTCGGTGACGCGATACGAAATTCGATATTCGGAATTAACAGGTCAATGTTGGCTATCCGTCCGCGAGCTTTGTAGACTCTCAACTTTGAGTAATTCGCGATGGACATGTAATCGGTGACACCAATTACCTTCACGTCCGGGTGAGCTTCTATCGCCTCGATATACTCGTCCCAATCTCCAAACTGATTGTTGAGAATAGTTTCCGGGGTGTGAACATGGAGATCCCAGCGACGCCAGACTGATCCTTCTATGAACATTTCAGTGTGTCCACCATTGCTGGTCTAGGTAACTCTCCCACTATGCGCGGCAGGGCCTAATACCTCTAGTTATAGCGACTGTCATACGATTGTCACTCTAAGTATTATCATCTCTCCCGGCGTCGTTTAACAGGGCGCGTTCCCAGGGGGAACCGCGTCCTACGGCGGCGTGAGTCTCGGCTTGCACCCAAATTTCACGCCCCGCCGCTTCGTGGACTTCACTCCCGCTCGGGTGCGTTCGGCTGATCAGGCTGCGCTAAGTTCGGCCAGTAGGCCGATCATTTGCCACATGGCGCGACCTGTCGGCGTGTCGGTGTCGATGTGCTCTGTAAGCGAGCGGAATTTAACACCCTGGCGTTTCAGGTCGTCTAGCATGGTTATCAGGTCGCGCAAGCTGCGGCCCAGGCGGTCCAGCTTCCACACGATGAGCGTGTCGCCGGATTGGAGTTTCTTCAAGCAGCGGAGCAGGGCAGGGCAGGACGCTTGGTCGTTGCTCCCGACAGGCCGTCGTCCATGAATACCGTTTTGCATCTGGCCTTCTTCAAGGCCGCGAATTGCACGGCAGGGGTCTGGTCGTCGGTCGAGACGCGGGCATAGCCGTATTTCATGCCCTCTATTTTGCATTAGATATTTGCAACACGCCAAGCCCTTTATGTACGGGGATTTCCGCAATGTTGCAAATCTTACCCTTTGCGAAACAAACATCAGGCCGGACACGTGTGAGGACCACGGCTCCGGGGCCGCCAGCGGCTTTGAGCAAGTCCGAGGTCACTGCCAAGGCCGCGATATCGATGACTCTTCACGCTGATGACGAACCGGTCAGACCGGCGCTTTTCAAACCTGTGTTGAAGCTCCAGCCCGCTTGAGGACACCCAAGTGATGAGGCGAAAGCGCGCGGATTTCCATCAGAGCCTCGGAGCGCGCAACGATGCTCCGATTCAAAGCCGGATATATCACTGCAGCCCGGATTCTCTCATCCGCCGATTTACAATGATTGCGCACGGGCCGGGTCCATATAACTTCAATCGGTAAGAGTCTCAGCTGCATCTGCATCGCCCGATGAACTCGCGGAAGAGGAGGATCCCTATCGATCACTCACGGGAGTGATCGATACACGAGCCACCCCGCCTTTCGTCAGGCCAATCTTCTGCGCCGCCGCGGGCGACAGATCGAGACTCCGGCCGCGTACCGCCGGACCGCGGTCGTTGATTTTAACTTGAGCCGAATGGCCGTCCTTCAGGTTGGTCACTCGCACGCTTGATCCGAGCGGTAGGGTTTTCGAAGCGGCGGTAAGGCCATTGGGATCGAACCGTTCACCGCTGGCAGTTCGATGCCCATCATAGCCCGGCCCGTACCATGACGAGGTCACTATGTGCGTCGGTCCCAACGGTGTCCCTCGCGTCCCTTCGCTTTGCCCTCGCGACCCCTCTGCCAATCGCGAGTGATAGCCAGTCGCGCGACTTGCGTGATGTGATTGAACGCTCCCAATACCGCAGCCTGTCACGAACATCGCAGTGAGCGCTAAGGCCAGGGCTACGGCCCTTCGCGTAATTCTTTGAAATCTGATTTCCATCTGGAGCCTCTTGACCAACTCCGGATCGGCCTCTGTTTCAGTTGCGATCCGTCCTGCCGGCCTATTCTGAAAGCGCGTTGCTCACGGGTTGAGCGCTTCGCTGTCGCGATCCATGCGTGATGTCGAGGTCCGGTGCGGAAAGGTTCACCGAACATACATGTCAAACAATCGGACTGCGGCCGTGGCGCCGCTGATGCTCAAATCACGCCGAGCAGCCAGAGTACGAGCACGATCAAATAACTGTTCCTAGAGGTATGGGTACAAGCCTCTTAAGCCTTGGTTCCACACACTTTGGGTTGGTCTAGCGGGACGTGGTCGAAGGCGTACGACAGGACCACCGTTAGGGCTGGATCAACTGCGGACTCGATTCATATGTCGATCCCGACGTTCCAACGGTATCAAGCGTGACCCGCATAAGCCACCGGGACATGTGCCGATTTGGTTACATGGAGTACCAGAACCGTCGATTGGAGATTATATAACTGGAAACCAGACTGCGCATCAGAATCTCGTTGCGCTGACGGAACATTACGCGTTGTGAAAGACCATCCATTTCGAGCCGCGAGAACTGCGATGTGTTCGGTGTCCTCCCCACTCATTGTGAGCCCGGACTGAGAATGCGCCGAACAGGAGTGACAGGGCTGTCCCTGCTGGATTCCATTTGAAGCGAGGTTTGAGCAGGTGTGAGAGCCGAGATCGACCAGCGGCAACCAACCAATGCAAGCTGTAGCGCGCGCTTCGACGAGACTTCAGCCACGAGGCGCAACGGCGCTAAGCAGCTTCGACCCGCTACTCACCGACACATCCCATCGCTCTGAAGCTGCGTGCCGGCCGGACATGTTGTGGTGGTCGTCGTCGTGGTCTGCTGCCGTGGGTAAGATTCGAAGGGCCAGCAACTCGCCAGCGACATGGCCTCCAGAACCAACAGCAACAGCCTAAGTTTTTTACTCATGATGGTCCCACTCCGTCCGTAATGTTCTTCCAACAGTGCTCGTCAATGATATGAGCCTTCCCGCAGCGTTACACAATCTTTGTGTAAAACGGAGAGCAATCTCTGATGTTCCCTCCATGTTTTAAAATCGCGGTAGGGAAGGTTCTCTGGAACCTGCATGCCGCACAGATCCGTACGGGCCCAATTCGGGCATGGGGCTCCTCCCTCTCAATGGAGGCTTAAATGGTGTCCGAAGCCGCCATTCGACCGATTCGCGACCACGAGCTTTCGGCCGTGCTACGGCTCTGGCGGGAAGCTGATGTGACACCTCCTATTATAGTGTTACGGATTCAATCGAAGCATTGACTGGTGATACTCCACGTATTTCGAAACGCTCTTCGAATAAGTAAAGCAGGTTAGCGAAGTTGCGCAGCAACTCTTTTGAAGCACCGCAAGCACAGCACAGCGAGGAGCAAAACTTTGGAGGGCGCGTCCTTGTCCGCGAGAGGCGGCGTCCGTTAGTAGTTACTGCCGGAACGGCCGGGCACAAATCTCTCGACAAAAGAAATTATTTTGTCGAGGGACGCGAAGTCTCAAGAATTACCCAATATAAAACGGTCAGCGTCGGGTGTTCTGGCGGCGAATGCATTTACCCTCGGAAATTGTTTCGTACATCTCACTCACGTTCGCCGCGCTGTTGTCGGCGACCCGAGCCATGCTCTGGTTTTCACCAAGGCCGTAATTCCTTAAGAGCAACACAACCACGCCCAGAAGTATCAGGCTCACCGGATCGCGTGACGCTATGCCTGTCCCCGTCGAGACTGGACACCGTTGACGCCTTCATCATGAGGATGCCCGAGGAAATCGTGCTGGTCCTCGACGCGACCGATGCTGCACCGTACGGCCATCGGAGGCACAGCTGCAAGCAAAACAGAAAATCGCTACAAAAGATGTAGTGCTGCATATACAATATATTGGGCGCATGAGTTTCTCGTATACGACCTAATGACAAGGGCGATGGGATTATCCGCCTGGTTGTATTGACGACGCCGGCTGCCTGGGCTCTGGCCTCTATGGAATCGGCGCAGAGGTAGGATTTGCAATCAGCTTGGCGAGTTCGCTAACGAGCTGTTCGTGAGCTTCGATCTCACTGACACCGCGACCTATCACGATTCGGTTGGAGCCGCCACAGGGAACCAGTAGGAGAGCGATGTATTCGTCGCCGACTCACCAGCGACGCGACCTCAGTCTGAGAAAGTTTCATGGACCTCTTACGCTTCTCGCACTTGATGCGGCGATCAGGAACCACGCTCCCCGGGAAGCAGAGATGCTCCGGTTCACAATACATACCCGGAATTCAGGTGCCTAGTTGTGCCGTCGATGATATCGAAATGTGCCTCAGGCCAGCACCAAAGCCGCCGCTGCGTCAGCGCGCGATTGGCCTCGACAAGGCCGCGGGCAACAGGCCCAAGGCCAACACTACGGTGGAACGACCGTCAGAATTCGTCACTCACTGCCTCCACGTCGGAATCCCGCGCTTCGTGAAATAGCCTCTCAGGAATCGAGTGGGAGCTAGCAGCCACTCCAGCAGACGCAAAAAGCCATACTCCGGCCGGGATCCAGGTGCGCGATGGCAATTGCGGCTACACCGTTCATACGACGCGCAAATGGCTGAATCTGGCCGCTTGGCGATTGACTATCAGCATATCGGGCCAGCGGCATCTTGAGGATATTTTCTTCGACTATGAAGCCGAATCGACCTCTATATCAGTCGCATCGATCAGCACCAGTGGTTGGAAAAGCGCCCTCAGACCCATGACCCGATTCATTCGATCTCCTCATCATGAGCAAGGTTTTAATCACCGCTCGTTACGTGCCGTCACTCGGCTCCACTCCTGACGCGCGACGAGAGGTCGAGGCAGGGACATCCAGCCAACCGACTCATGCAATCTGATTGGTTAGAAAAGCGGTTACCTACGAGCAGATCGGGCAATTCACGCGTGCGAAATTCTGCTCGAGGACCTCAGCAAGTTGACCGGTATCAGTATGAGCGGGCTTGCGGCAGCAGCTCGGCGAACCCGCAAGCCGCTATTCACACGTGCGGCGGGGGCCGCTCCGTCGACGCTGAGCGGCGCTGCGTGGGGCCACGACAACCTAGTTCTGAATGAATCTGCAAGACTCACTGCTTCGATTTCGAGATAGCCCGCGCATAGGATCGCTTACAATCGTCCAGTGAGAAGAAGTACAACCAAGATAATCAGCACAATGCCGCCGATGCCGACACCCCCGTATGGGCCGAAGGCGTAATAACCGCCGCCTCCGCCGAAGAGCAAGAGTAGAATGAGGATCAAAACCAGCATGAAGGACCTCCAGAGGGAAATTAAGACTACGCCCTTCGAGCTCGAGACTATCGCACAGCGTCCTCATCCTAGCAACTAAAACGGACTGCTATGAAGAGGTACGCGGAACGTTTGTTTATTGCTTTCCGATTCCGTGGTTGCCGTTTGTGGTGCCTGGTGATGCTTCCGCCAAAATGCCTCGCTGATATTCTCTCAAGTCGTCGCGGGGCGTCGTCCCCGCTGACGGACCGAACATACTTCGGTAAGCGCCCTAGATAATTCCGGCTGAATAGGAACCCGAAAATCATGCTCGCGCCGGGGACAATTACAGACAGCATTCTGACGTAGCTACCGCCGAGCGCGACGATCGCTAGTGCCGTGTCTAGCGTAAAGATTACCCCCCCAGATTGTGGTAAGGCGAATTGGATCCGATGAAATAGCGGCTCGGTCCAGATCTCACGCGGCGCGCTTTCACGGGCCAACTGGAGGGTGAACGGAAAGCCGATCAGTATCGTTGCCCATGTGACCACCGCAAACACGCCCCATACCAAGATGATGTGGTAATTGGTTGAAAACTCGGCCGCCGACCGTTAACAGCATGGTCAGGGCAAGAACAAAGAAACCGAGCGAGGTTAAGTCGATTATCTTGACATTGGCAGTGCGGGTCTCCCTTGCAACTATCGCGAGCATGATCGCAAGCCCAGCCAGTGCTGCGGCCGTCCAATGACCGAACGCGTATAAAATCCCGTACACAACCCAGACGACGAATCCGAAGTTGGAAGCGGCGCCAATCTGATTCCACACTCTGCGAAATTTTCTCAACCCCAAATTCCCTGAACTGTAGCTCGCCGCATCGCGCGTCCTTCGCCAGGAAAAGGAGTCCTGGCCTGTGTCCGCAGAACGCCGCGTCTTCGCGATCCACAATCGTAACCGCTCAGCGCCCCTCCACCCGATCCAATTTTGCCCCCGGCCTCCGATCTTGTGCGAGAGGCTGGGGAAAACGTCCCCTCTTTTTCAACGGGACGTAAACGAAAACGGCACCACGCTCCGCCCGAGGACGGGAGGCGGGCGGACACAGAGGGAAAGGCAATGGCAGTCAACAGCATAACGGTAGTCGAGATTTAGAGAGGGGCACCGTTCATCGAACGTGCGCTCTCACTCCCATCGATGGCTGTCGCAGCATGCGAACCCCGAGGACTGGCGGACGGTTCCGGTGGAGTATTTAGGCCGCTCGGGCGCGACTCCTGATTCATTACTGAAAGGCATCAGGAGTCGATGTTAGCATCGCGCAATTGCATGAAAGCGCTTCCGAATGACGTTGATCAAGCTCGCCTAGAATCATCTGCGTTCCGACTGCTCTCTCTCATTGGCCGCCAAGCAGCGGCGTCACCTCAATCGCGAACACCGCGCCAGCAACCGGCCTGACCTGGCGGTGGCCGCCTGCCGGCAGAGGCGCCCGGGTACCTGACCCCGTGACACCTTATCCAGGAATAGCACCGAGCAGTCGGCGGCCAGCACCGGATCGCGCCGCACCGTTTTCTTGATTTCCAATACCGGTTCGCGAACCTCTGAATCGCAGGCTGCGAACGCCAGCCAAAGGCGTTGCGCTCAAAAAACGCGTCGCAAATTGCAATTGCCAGAGGGGTCGCTCAGACTTGCTCGTGAGAACAGGACTCCACTTCTAGTCTGTCCCTTGCGGCGGTCGCCGGAGCGGATGCAAATTCGGGAGAGGTTTAATGAAGCAGGGGGCGCCGGCTATCGAAACCTTCCGGGCGCCACCAAACGGCCAGATGTACTACGTCAAACCATGGTTCCAAGGTTCACGAGCTGGCGATTGACCCCCCGCCGGTTGCCGCCCAGGGCGCATGAACCTTGTCCGTTTTTGCTAATGCCCATGTTTATTCAGGGTGCACATTCCCCGGCTCGCGCTCGTTACCACGATGCTTCGCATCGCGGTCATCGCTCCACTCATGATGCTGCTGCTTTGCGTAAGATGGGCGGTTGTCGATGTACCAGTATTTGTCGTGCCACTGGTGATGTTCGTCATAGTCGCCGCTCCAGCCTTTATGAGTTGCATGATGCCGGTGTTGCTGAGCGTATACCGGCGGCGGCGTACTCGCGGCAAAACCCCCGGCTAGAATCACAGTGAAGATTGCAGTTAATCGCTTAGCCATGAAAAACAACCTGTCGGAAACGTTCGACGCGAATCGGCAACAGATAGCTGACGAGACTGTGAAGTGTCAAGAACTGCTTCGGAAAAGGACGGCGTGAGGGAAACCCTTGCTCAACATCATGAAGGGAATGAACCAACTTTTCACGAGCACCGACCCAAGCAGAACTACTCGCAGTAGTTAGCGGGCCATGTCGTACTGCGGAATCACGAGGACCTCACACGACAACTCGATCAGTAGTCTCAAGGCTCTTGCGCAGAATCTTGGGGCGGGATGACGCCGCTTTTTTGCCGCGGGAAATCCGGCGGCCCAGACGGCACGATCATGCCGAACCTGTAGGCGAAATGGGACCCCAAAACCCCAGCATCACTACGCCGAGCAGCCACACCAGCGCCAGGGCGGGGTCGTACCCATAACGCGTCGTTATGTACAAAAAGCGATTGGCGAGCTATCCCCGCACACCAGCGCGCTTGGGCTTACCGAGCTTCCCGTTGTTTTCGAACGAGAATGGCTCGTCGAGATAGAGCGCCGCTCGGTCGAGCTGAAAAGCGGCAAAGTTAGGGGAGTTCCTGCTGGGAAGGTGATCAAGAAAGCGCGTGCAGCGCTTCGGTGACCCTTGTCTTCCATGCTTGGGCCGAACGCGAACTAGCCGCGGCCAGGTTCTACGAAACCCACGCATCCGGCCTGGGTGCAGACTTCATCCGGCAGGTCGAACGCACGCTGGCCGACGTCGTTGCCCATACGAACGCTGGTGTTCTGTTCGCGGGTAGCACGATTAGGCGGCGCCTCATGCACAGGTTTCCTATACGAGATCGAGTCCGAGAATATTTCGGTAATCGCCATCATGCATTTGCGACGCCGGCCAGGTTAGTGGAAGCGACGCGTTCGCGCCGAATCGCGGGTTAAGGCCCTACCCCCGTTTTTTCCGCCTATTCTTATGACTGATAAATTGGTGATGGTATCCTGCTCTTTCACTGGTCAACCATGCTGCCCCCTACAGCTCCGCCAAATGCTTCCCTTCCCTTTACGCCGTGACATCGTGCGCGGCTGTTTCTACGCGCCGCACCCGGACTTTTACCTCCACGCGCGACCCGAGCCGGTTGATGATTGACATAAGGCGATCCACGGTGAAGCGCCCCAGGTCCGCATTGCGGATGCGCGAGAAGTCAGCCGCCGCAATCCCCGTGCGGCCATGCGCGGCGCGCACGCTTAGGACGTCCCGGTCGAGCGCCTTGATGATTTCGGCCGCGAGGATCGCCTTGAACTGCTCGGCATCCGCGTTCTTGTGCCCCAGATCGCGGAACACATTTCCGCTTCCGCGCACCACCTCCAGCTTTTCGCTTTTCATCGCAACATCTCCTTCAGCCTCTTCAAACGGTCCTTTATCAGATCGCCCTCGCGCTTGGGCGTCTTGATGCCCTGAGTCGATTTCTTCTGAAACGCGTGGACGACCCAGATTTCCTCGGCGAGCTGCGCCGCTTAGACCACACGGAACGCATCGCCCCGGAACGCCAGAGCGATCTCGAACACGCTCGACCCCATGCCGTGCATAGGCTTCGCGATATCGGCCTTGCCGCCCTCGGCGGCAATCGTCAAGGCGGCCAGGCAGATCGACCGAGCCCCTTCGGGGAACGTCTCGAATTCCTTCAGCGCCGCCCTGATCCATGAAACGGGCCGTGTTCTTGGGGTCATCGCTTGTCGCTGTCGCTACCACCTCATATCGCTATGTTGTCATATTTGACAACACCGTCAAAGGAGTAGTTTGCATTAGAGTATGAAACACTACGCTAAGGTTAACGATTGGCGGTGCGGGCCACGACACGGTAAAGCCCGGCCGGCGATACGTGTGGCGAAAGAGCCCCCGGCGGGACCTTTTGCACTCGGCCACTGCCGCGCTCCGGTGTTGTCTTCCGCCATTTGGACAGTGTTGACTCCCACGACTGCCAGACATTTCGGGGCTCAATCACACGGCCCGCCCATTCGCTGTCTACGCTTCGCAGGGTGGGTCGCCTCACCGCCACGCAAGACTCGCTTCCGGATGGCTGGCCAGCCTTTCCGGTCGGGAGTGGCTACCCGCTGGGTTCCAACGAAAGGTTTCAGGTTAGACTCACACGCAGGGTGGTTTGACCTTGAATATTGGATCAATAGACGAAGAACAGGGTGCAGGTAACAACGATGAGCGATCTCTACAAACATCCCGAGGAATACGACCGCGAGCATCTGGGTGACGACGAGGACATCGGGTTTTACCTGTCGTTGAGCCGGAGGCTTGCGCCACGCAAGGTTCTGGAACTTGGTTGTGGAACGGGAAGAATCACGCTGCCGTTGGCGCAACTCGGCTTTGACATGGTCGGTCTCGACAATCAACCCGAGATGCTACAAAAGGCCGAAGAGCGCCGGAGGCAAGCCCCTTCTGAAATCCGTCAGCGACTTCAATTTATTGCTGGCGACATGCGAACTTGGTCCGCCGGCTCTGACTTCGATCTGATTCTGATTCCAGCTTCGTCGATAACGCATGTGCTCAGCCTGGAAGACCAGCTCGCGGTATGGAAAACTTGTCACGATAATCTTCGACTGGGAGGACGGCTGCTGGTCGAAGCCACGATGCCCAATATGGCCTCGTTCGTGGATTCCTTCAATGTCCCGCCGCGTATGCCAGTAGAGATTGACATCGACAACATCGATGAACGCGATGGTACCCGACTGATTCGGCGGAAGACCACGCGCTATCTCAGCCACGAGCAACGCGCTCAGATCCGGTTTATGTACGAGAAGTATCAACACGGACGCGCGGTCGAAAGTTATATCGACGACTTTGCATGCCACGTTTTCTTTCCCCGCGAACTGCGCCTGCTCTTTAGTCACACCGGGTACGAAGTCGAGGAAACGCTCGGCGACTACCGAGGAAGAGCACTTATGGCGAATTCTCCCGTGATGATTATGATCGGCAGACGATCTAGTTGACATGAAAGGCTTCTCCAGCAGCATGGATAACCAACCGGTGGATGGGGCGGTTTCTCACATTGAAGGTTCCCTGCTCTACTTAGCCGATCCCGTAGAGGAGCCGGGAACAGCCGGTTTGCCCGAGCCACCACCTGATGCGGCAGGATGGCCGGGACGATCCGGTCGATATACGGTCCAAATTCACGATGCGCGACCGATAATCAGAGAGCTCTCTTTGGACAGACAGGGATTCGTCCTGGTTGGCGATCAGACCGCGGTAGCGAATTTCTACGACGAGCATGAGGTCCGCACGGTTTACTACCCGGAGGTCGAGCGGCTGATCAAGCACGCCATGGGCGCAGTCAAGGTCGTGGTGTTCGCCCATGACGTGCGCTCGATCCTGAAGGCGAGAGCGGGCGAGAAGGGCGTGCGTGAGCCGGTCGCGCCGGTGCACAACGACTACACGATCAAGTCCGGTCCGGAGCACGTGCGCGAGCTCCTGGATGCGGACGAGGCCGAGCAGCGACTTAAGCATCGCTTCGTGGAGATCAATGTCTGGCGGCCGATCAGAGGTCCCGTGCAGAGCACGCCGCTCGCGGTGTGCGACTCACGAAGCATTGCCCAAAATGATCTGGTCCCGACCGATTTGAAGCACGAGGTTTACATGGTCAGGTTCAGCCCCAGGCATCGCTGGTTCTACTTTCCGGAGATGCAAATGAACGAGGTGCTGCTCATCAAGGGTTTCGATTCGATGGAGGACGGGCGGGCGCGGTTCACTGCCCATGCTGCATTTGAGGATGCGACGGCCCCGGCCTCTGCCCCGGCGAGAGAGAGCATCGAAGCTCGCGTGCTGGTCTTTTATGAGCCAGGCCTAAACGCCTGAATCTGATCGGCACAGTATCTGGGCAGACGGTTTCTTGCGCATTTTGACGGCCAAAGGTCAGCATGGTTAGACTCGGCTCTTCGGAGACAGGTCTAAATGCTTAGTGTGTTCTTGGTGTTTGTTCCCGGCATCATGGGAACTGAACTATGGACTGCGCCTGCACCTACCGGCAGATGCGTGTGGGAAGAGAGCATCCGAACCGTCGCTCAGACCTTGTTGCTTGAACCTTGGATGTTAGAGGGACATCGCATTTTATTGCCCGGCAAGGTTTTTTCCGGTCGCCGGTTCGGATACGAACCCCTTTTCCAATTTCTCAAGAGCCAAGGATATAAGGAAGGCAGCAGCTTTCTGCCCTTTGGCTACGATTGGAGACAACCTACGAGCGCTTCGGGTATGCATTTGTGCCGCGTACTCAAGGATCAAGGAGTCCTGAATGGTTCGCAACTGGTCCTCATAGGGCACAGTATGGGCTGTCTCGTAATCAGAGCTGCACTGTCGGAGCTAACAAAAGCAGGGATCAGTGTCGCTAAGGTAATTGAGCTAGCGCCGCCGCATCGAGGATCTTCGAAAGCCTTCAGGCAACTGCACCAATTCCCAGATGTACACCCATTGGTCGATGCACTACGTGCGTGGTGGCTCAATACTTTCGCCGGGATTGATGACGCATATACATTGCTCACTCGATCACTTTCCGGGCTTTGAGATCTTTTGCCACCCGAGGATGAAGGCATTCTCGTTTCTCAACCTGCCGGAAGCCCGCAATCTTATGCCGCTTTACACTGGCCAGGTTGGAGCAACAGTGTTGAAGTATCAGGCGAGGTCCCTACAAGGAGATACGAGCGTTACGCAGAAATCTTTGCTAATGGGCTCGGAGGGTTATCCGTCGCCTTGGCAATTGGCGATAAGATCCGTACGGAGTACGAGTTCTCATTCTCGAATACGCCCCCTTTCAGTATCGATTTTGCTGCTGACGCGGGTGCAGAGAGCGTTTACCTCGGTGATGGCACGGTCATTGCCGACAGTTCGACTTGGTTGGCCGGCCTCGACCCTGACCCAAATAATCCGGGTAGCCCGAATCCGGCACATTTTTACGCGACCTACGTGGATCATTTTGGCATAATCAGTGACCCGGGAGTGCAGCAATGGCTGATAGGTCAGATACCGTGACAGCTCGCAATCTCTAACTGGAGGCTGCTATGCCGAAGATCTCAAAGCCAGCATCAATTCGGCTTCCCGATCGATATTTCCTGACGGTGCACCCTAACACCACCGTGAGGGTCGGTACTGAAATTAATTTTGAGCTGACCTATCAGTCGAGCAAGGCTCAGGATCATCAACCGTCGCTAGAATTGCTGCGCGATCCCGAGATGCACCCAGAGACACCTCGTCGCCTAGGATCAATGCGGAGCAAGGAGAGCGTCGCGTCTTTATCGTTTATCGTAAACAAGCTCGGAACCTATGCGTTTAAAGTTAAGCCCTTCTTGAATAAACATTTCGGTGAACTAGTCGAAATACACACGATCACTTCTGAAGAAGTCGATTCACTCAAGTCTATAGTCGATAGATTTGCGGGACGCAGCTGAATCTGCGAAGAGCCGGTTCGGTTCGCAGTAAATCATTCCGATTCTAGCGCGGCCACGGAGAAGCGGCTCATCTCTCGAAGCCCATATCACCGCAGACTTTGCGCCATTGTTTCGCGACCCATCTGCTGGAAGACGCGATTGACCTCCGCCGCATCCAGTTCTGCTCGGTCACCGCAACCTCAAGACCATTGAATCCAATGCGCAGACTCTCTTCGCTCCAAACTCTCGCAACGCTCTCACGCGGTCGTCTGAAGGGGCCTCGTCTCAGACTGCAGTGATCAAAACCAGCCCAATTGAATCCCCATAGACGACGCGGCTTAGCTCAACAAATTGTGTCCGAAATGCTCAATCTCATAGCAAGCTGAGTATAGGTAGGCCAACACTACACACCAGCGACCGACTGAGCACTTCGGATACAATCCTGTTCGTTATGCAGTATAAAGAGCGACGGAATGCCATCTTTCTCCGCTACTTGACGTACTTGGTATGCTGAATTCGCTGCTTGTCTTCGGAACTCTCGTGGAGTGACGGCTGCGGTCCATGTGCTCGTGGAGGATCCGGACGATTTCGATCATTCCCGGCGCGATTGTACGGTAGTAGAGCGTGTACCCTTAGGATAGCCGCGCGATTAACGCGCGACCAGCCGTGTTCGCAGTCGGTGAGCACGAACCTGCGGGTCGTCACTGAGTTCGTCGAGCAACTCTTCAGCTTCTTTTAGATCGCTTGTATCGAATCCTTCGGTAAACATGCCGTAAATCTTCGCCAATATCGAACGCGCTTCATGCCGACGCTCCTGACGCACGAGTAACCGCGCGAGGCTCAGTGCCGTGCGCGCCTCCCATGCCTTTGCGCCCATGCGGTGCGCCATTGCAATCGACTCCCGGAAGTCGGTTTCAGCCAATTGCAGATCTCCCTGCTTAAGGTGTACTTCGCCGCGAACCCGGAGCGTGTCGGAAAGGCCTTTGCCCTCTTGGGGATTAAAGTTGATGCCCCTTCAACTGTTGCGAGTGCATCCGCGATAGCGCCTTCGCGAAGCTGCGCAACTGCCAGCGTCGCAAGATTACCAGTTACGCCGGCGCGATTCCCGATTTGAAGCAACTCAGCTATGCCCCGACGAATAAGCGCAATTCCCTCACAGCCCCGTCCGAGTTCACGGCTCGATCGGCGGCGTAACCCCTTCGCGTGGGGAAATGGAGATCCGTCAACCGGAGTCGCCAACCATCGGCAACTCCCCGCCCCGGCGCACCGGCCCAACGCTATAGGACGAATCTCACCGGCGTTGACGTTGAAACGCGAAGTAATGCACAGCCGAACTATGCCGATATCCCAACGTGACGCGATCCGTCGATAGCGCATAGAAGGCATCGCCGGCGGGATTTTCCACTCGTAATACCCGCGGGCAGTCGTGATCCCCGTCGAGAGTTTGGGGGAAGCCGTGCCGGCGTGCCTCGCGATCTGTTCCCACGCCCTTCGCCTTGGGTCGCGATGCGAGCGCTCCTGGCCGCAGAATTCGTGTTCATGGTCATTGACACCAATGTAGAATTTGGTGCTAACTTACGTCAACATGAAAATGGCTGGGGTGAAGCTGACGCGCAGCTACACGATGCGCGAGCGCGCCGAGTCGGCCACCAAGACGCGGGAGCGAATCCTGGATGCGGTCATTGCTCTCTCCGAGGAGCGGTTGTCGGTAGAGATCGTCCTTGCCGACGTCGCCGACCGGGCAGGTGTGAGTGTCCAGACCGTTTTACGGCACTTCGGTAGCAGACAGTGTCTCTTCGAACAGGCGCAGGCACGCCAGCTGGCGCAGGTTCGCTCCGAACGGGCTACACCGATCGGTGACGCCGCGTCGGCGGTACGCACCATCGTCGCGTTCTACGACCGACTGGGCGAATGGTCGCTGCGGCTACAGGCGCAGGAGCACAGCGACAAGCTGAGCCGGCAGACCGTGGAGCTCGGCCGTCGGGTGCATCGCGAATGGGTGGAGGAGGTCTTCGCTCCTCAGCTCGCCGGCCGGCGCGACCGCGAAGAACTCGTGGACTTGCTCGTGGTCGCCACCGACGTGCTCACTTGGAAAATCCTGCGCCGAGATGGCGGCATGGACCGCTCAACCACCTGCAAACGCATGCTGCGCCTAGTGCGGGCTGTCCTGCCTGCACCCTCCGAAAGGAGCTGATATGGCACGGATTCTGGTTGTGACATGGGATGGCGGTGGCAACGTCCCGCCGATGCTCGGCGTCGCGCGCGAACTGCAGCGCCGCGGTCATCAGGTCCGTGTGCTCGGCCATCCCCAGCAACGCGCAGTAGTGGTTTCGGCCGGTCTGGAGTTCGTTGACTACCACCACGCGCGCCCCTGGTCGCCGAAGGTCGCTGCCACGGGAACACGGTTCCTGTTGCGGTTCCTTTTCGGGGTCTTCACCGATCCTGGTCCGGGCAAGGACGTGCGTAACGAACTCGCTCGCGAGCCGGTTGACTTGGCGCTGGTGGACTCGATGATCCTGGCCGGGGTGCGCGCCGCCGAGCGGGCCGGGGTGCCCACCGCCATCCTCATGCACACGCTGCACCGGTACCACACCCACGAGTGGAGCCGTGGCCCGATTGGCGTCGTTGCGGCTGTGCGCGGTATGCGCCCCGGCAGGCTCTGGAATGCGGCCGATTGAGTTCTGGTGGCGACCGACTCCGCTCTCGACCCTTCGGCAGAACGGCGGCTGCCGGCGAACGTCCGCTACACGGGCGTAGTCCAGGCTCCCGTCCAGCCCGGTGTCCCGGAGAACAAGCCACTCGTCCTGGTGAGCCTTAGCACGCTCTTTTTCGAGGGTCAGGTGGAGACCCTCCAAGCAATCCTCGACGCGTTGGAGACGCTGCCGATCCGAGGAGTCGTTACCACCGGCGCCGTCGCCCCCGGCGCCCTCAGGGTACCCGCCAACGTCGAGGCGCACCAATACCTACCGCACGACGACATCATGCCCTCGGCGTCGCTGGTCGTCGGCCACGGCGGGCATTCGACCACGATGCGCGCCCTCGCTCACGGGATACCGCTGCTCATCATGCCAATGCACCGCATCCTCGATCAGCCAATGATTGGGAAGGCCGTCGCCGCGGCGGGTGCCGGGCGGGTCTTGCCGAAGACTGCTTCCGCCGAGGAGATCCGGACCGAGGTGCGGTCGCTTCTCCGGGACCCATCGTACCAACACGCTGCGGGAGTCGTCTGCGCCCGCCTGCGTTCGCGCAGTGGGGCAATCGCGGCCGCCGACGAGCTTGAAGGTCTGCTGAAGGTCCGAAAGGAGTCGGCACAGGCGACAGCGTGATGATGCCCCGATGTAGTTCGACGGTGGTTCGCCGACTGGGTCGGGCAGACTCGGTTCAGGCCGTGAACGAGTTCGGTGCCGGAGCCACGCTCGAGAAGCTCTCCGAACTGAACCAATATACGCGGCCAATATGAGCGTGCGGAATGAAAAGCTACGACTTCGACCTGATCACGGTCGGTGGAGGCTTGGGCGGGTCAGCGCGGGCGAAAAAACATGGCGAAGAGCGGCGCGCGCGTGCAGGTGGTCGAGCGCGAGCGTCAATTCTCGGATCGCATTCGCGGCGAGTGGGTCGCGCCATAGGGTGTCGCGGAGGCACAACGAATCGGGATTTTCGACACATTGCTCGAGCGCTGCGCTCCTGAATTGCCGAATTTCGACACTATGGGTATGGAGCCGCCTCGCGATCTCAGGGCCACCACTCTTCAACACCTGCCGGCCTTGGGGTTCGATCATCCGGCTATGCAGGAGGCGTTGATTGAAGCCGCGCGAACTGCGGGCGCAGAAGGCTGGCGCGGCGTGGCCGTACGGGAAGTTCGAGCCGGCGAGCCTCCCGCAGTTTTGGTCGAGCGCGACGGTGCTGCTTGGGCTGGAGCACAACACGGCCTCCTTTTCCGATGCGCACCGTCGGGCGTAGCAGCAGCGCACAGGGTTCGATGCACGTCACTGGAGTCAAACCACAGAAGTGAAATTCCTTTTGGAGCACAACCGATCGCATTGAGTATCTCTCGTTCGGGTTCATGGCGTCAAAGGTCCTCTTCAGCGCCATCGAATTCGGACTCTTTACCGAACTGGCCAAAGGGCGGCTGGAGGCCGGGGAGATTCAGAAACGCTGCGGGCTTCATCCCCGCGGCGTTCGCGATTTCCTGGACACGCTGGTAACGCTCGGGGTGCTGGAGCGTCGTGGTCATGTTTACTCCAATACCTCCGAAACGGACTTCTATCTCGATCGGGCCAAGGCCACCTATCTTGGGAACTGTGTCGAGATCTCGAGTCTGCGGGAATATCAGCTCTTCGGAAAGCTCTCAGAGGCGTTGAAGACCGGCGACCCACAGAACGAAATCAAGAGTGGGGATGAGGACTGGGTTGATGCTATGTATAGGACCCCCGAGCGACTACGCTTTTTTCTAAGGGGGATGACCGGGCACAGCCTGCCGTCGGCGATGGCTATCGCGCAGAAGTTTCCATGGGAGAAATACCGGACCTTCGCCGACATTGGGACCGCTGAAGGATGCCTTCCCGTGCAGGTTGCGATGGCGCATCCGTACCTGGTTGGGGGAGGGTTTCGACCTGCCGACGGTGCGTCCCTTCTTTGAAGAATACATCGCGTCTTTCCGCCTTCAGGATCGTATCAAGTTTCGTCTCGGCGATTTTTTCAAGGACTCCCTGCCAGCCGCGGACGTCCTCGTGATGGGTATGATCCTGCATGACTGGAACCTCGACGTGAAAATTACCTTGCTAAAGAAAGCGCACGATGTCCTGCCTCGGGGCGGAGCGCTCATCGTCTATGAACACCTTATCGATGACGAGCGGCGAAAAAACGCTAACGGCCTAGTGATGAGTCTGATCATGCTGTTAGAAACGCAAGGGGGCTTCGACTACACCGGCGCGGACTGTTGCAAATGGATGCGTGAAGCGGGTTTCAGCGAGACGCGTGTCGAACAGCTTACCGGCGTGGAGTCGATGGTGGTCGGAATCAAGTAAGCGTGAGCGCGCGTTTGTTCGATACCAACTGCTCAGTCTGTCGTCCACCGAAACTCAAATGCCCAGTGAACTAGTAATTCGACGAGTTCGCGACGAGCTCTCGGCTGTGCTGCGGCTGTGGGATGAGGCTGGGGTTACCCCTCCCAGCGTCACTGATTCGATCGATGGATTGACCGGCTTGATCAAAGCGCCGGGTGCCATCCTTCTCGTTGCAACAATCGATGATCGGATTATCGGTTCCGTGATCGGTGGATGGGACGGATGGCGGGGTAACATCTACCGTCTCGCCGTGACGCCCGAATACCGACGAAGGGGAATTGCTCGCCGGTTGGTGGAGGAGATAAGCAACGCGCTTTTCGCGAAGGGTGCCGAAAGACTCTCTGCTCTAGTGGAGCACGAGTATCCTTGGGCGATCGATTTTTGGCGGTCCTTGCTGGACTTTGGCTACGAGCACGATTTGCGGTTCGCGAGATACATAGCCGACCGTTGGGAACGGAAGCCCCGTTAACGCTTGCACCCTCGGACCGTTAACGAAAGAAAGCCATCTCAAGCGACATAGCCGAAGGAAAGGAGGTGCGGATCGTGGCAGAGAAAGCACCCCCGTTTGTAAATGTAGCAATGTGGGTTTAGTTTGCTGACGAACGGATGTTCACAGATGCCGCCGCAAGTGGTCTGAAACGCCCCGGCGGTAGTCGGAAAGTCAGTGGAAGCCGTGTAGCGGTGACGTAGGCATTGCCCGCCGAGTCCAGCGCAAATTCCAGTTAAACCTGAAGAACCCGCCTATCGCCCCGAGGCGCTCCGCGTGCGCGGCGAACTACACCTTCAAGAAAGGCGAACAGCGCTGGCCGAGGAGGCTTTTCGCGAAGCGCTCGATCTAGCACAAAAAATGAGCGCGAAGGCGTGGGAACTGCCGTCGGCGATGAGCCTCGCGCGGTTGCTTAGGAATACCGGCCGTCACGACGCAGCGCGCACCATACTTGCCGAAATCTACAACTGGTTCAACGAAGGTTTAGACACCGCCGATCTGAAAGACGCGAAGGGGCACCTCGATCAGTTGACAGGATAGCTCCCGGGAGGGGAAAGATGTGCTGTCCAAAAGTGCGGGAGCAACGGGGCCTATTCATCGAAGGCTCGATGCAACTACAAATTCTGCGGGAATTGCGGTGCACCCGTTGCCGCAAAGCGTTCATATTATTGCGCTACCAACGACCCAGCCGAAAAATTCTGCTGAGATTTACGGCGGACGCTCACACGAAACGCCATAGCTGGTTCATCGAAGTCAAGCTGGCGAGACGCTCATCACTACGGCTCTAATGTTTGCGCAACTCGCCGAGCGGCCTCACGGTCCGTCGGGATTTCTTCCGACGTGCCGTCAATCACATGTTAGGCAGCGTGCGAACGCGCCGCGAATGTCGCGGACCAGTTCGTCCAAGTTAGGGTCCTGCGACGTGTCTACATCGATTCGCGGTTCGATGCCGAGGGGATCAAGACGTGAGAGCTTTCGAAGACTGGCCAAAACCTCTCCATATGATGCGCCGGAATCAAGATGTCCCGGGTGACGCTTTCTGTGAAAGAATCGCTCTGCCGCAGTCGCAGGCTCGCAGTTGCACTGGACATTAACGACAACCGTGTTGGAGATCCGCCCAAGCCATTCTGTTGGAGTTCCCGAATCGGCAGCCATTCCAGCCAGCCGCCAGAACGACACCAGAACGGCACCATCCAAGGACACTGCTTCCCGCTGAAGAATCACGTCGCTTTCCCGACTTAGCGCCCGGCGCCACGTCGCATCGCCGACACCCTTCGAGTCAAACAAACGATCGAGGATTTCATCCTTGTCGATCAGGGGCAGGTTTAGAGCTGAAGCCAATCGACGTGCCAACGTGGATTTTCCACTGCCCGGCAGGCCAGAGACGACCACAAAGTGCCTTCGCATCTCATCGACGCGGGTTGCCGTCTGTAGGCTCCGGCCTAATTGCTCCATACTCGAAGTCGCAGAGAGCTTCGTTTCATTGATGCTCCTCCCCTTTTGCAGAGTGCTCTCCCGATTAACATTCCGGTTAACACGATAGTCAACACTTTGGCCCTCATAAATTCTGTTATCAGTCATGAGACTGCCGGGGCGGGGAGGGCATTCAGGCAGTTACCGCCGCCCAGGCGGATAAATACGAAGAGGACCTCTGCATCACCCGCGGACAATTTATCCCCCCTTGGGGACGCGGTATTCGTGAGCGACACTGCCGAGACCGCGGCCGACGATCTCAACCTGGTCGTCCTGAGGGATCCCGACGAGCTGCCGCCCATCCTCGCCGGCCACCTGACCCCTCAGCTTCGCGCCCGGGCCTCAAGCTTCTATGCCGGCGTCGCCGAAATGTTCGAGCGCTGGGCCACCCGCCGCCCCAGCCACCATACTCAGCGCGCTTACCGCCGCGACGTCCTGAGTTTCGTCGACTTCCTCGGCCTCATCTGGCCGCAGGAGGCCTTCAGGCTGCTGCTGGCTTCGGTCGCCGACGTGCAGCGCTGGCGCGACGCCATGATGGCCGCAACCAAGGCCCCCAAGACCCTCAACCACCGCATCTCCTCGCTCTCCAGTTTCTACAAGTACCTGGCCGGCGCTGCTGCCTAACTCCGGCGGCCCCCCGTCAACGTCCCTAATCCCGTCCACGCCCAGTTCATCGCCCGCGAGTCGTCCGATCCGCTGGAGGGCACGCGGGCGTTGACCGCCACCCGCGCCCGTCAGCTGATGGGGCTTCCCGCCGGCGACGACGTGCTCGATTTCCACGACCGCGCCATCCTCAAAACCTACCTCTACACCGGCGTACGGCTTGCCACCGCCTGCCGGCTGCGCGTGCGGGACTTTCATCAGGATGGCGAGGAGACCACCCTCACCATCAACGAGAAAGGCAACCGCCACCGCACCATCGGCATCCGTTTCGCCGCCGCCGAGGCGCTTGCCGAATACCTTGGGAAAGCTCGACTTGAGAGCGGGCCAATTTTTCCGGGCTCGCCGCGCGCCCAACAGCGATGAGCTTGGTGACAAGCCCATGAGCGAGGGCCAGCATGTACCGAGTCATTGTCGGCTACGTCGCAAAGCTGCCTGGGGAGGTTAAGGAAGGTACGCGGCTCTACAGCACCCATTCCCTGCGGGCGACCACCGCTACCCTGCTTCTGGATGCCGGCGTCGATATCCGGAAAGTTCAGGGGCTGCTCGGCCACCGACATGTAACGACCACCCAGATTTACGATAAAAGGAGGCGCACCAATTGGGGAAGCGCCTCGCATGACGTTCCAATCTGAGCGGCATCGTAGCGGGGATCGGAGCTTGAGGATCCTAGCTGCTTCCTGTATGGATCGGACATCATATATGTATTATAGAACATATCCTGATGGGTGAGCTGGGTTGTTGAAATCGGTGATGAGTTTGAGCTCGAGTTCGACGCGCTGCACGAGGACGTAAGGCGGAAATCCTGGCGCTGTCGCGTCTACTCCAGCAATTCGGTCCGCAGCTGGGGCGACCGCGCGCCGATACCCTCAAGAGTCAGGCTATACCAATATGAAGGAGCTACGTTTTGGCGCGGCGAGGGCGAATGGCGAGTGGCGATCCTGCTTGTGGCTGGAGATAAGTTGGGATTAACGAAAGACGTTTCTACCGGGAGCTGATCCGGAAGGCCGATGAGCGTTTCGACGCCCATCTTGCCAGGCAGAAAGGGGCAAGGAAGTAAGCATGCCTGTGGATGTGGATGATAAAATCAGCAAGCTGAGTCCGGCTCTACGTAAAAAAGCGGAGGCCCGCGCAGCCGAGTTGATCGCCAAAGAAATGACTTTGCGGGAGCTCCGAAAGGCTCGCAAACTCACGCAGGTCCGTATGGCCAAGACCCTCGGGGTAACCCAGGACAGCGTTTCGCGCCTTGAAAAGCGCAGCGATCTCCTGCTGTCTACACTCCGAAAGACGGTCGAGGCAATGGGAGGCAGTCTGTCTCTGGTCGCGGAATTCCCCAACCGCCCGCCGGTCCTGCTGTCCGGCGTCACTGAAGACCATGCGTCAGGCAAGCCAAGAGCACGAAAGTACGTGCGCTCACAGGAGTAATGGTCTCGAGAGCGAATGGATCCGGTTTTGCCGGAGGACGAAACTTCCAGCAGCAAGTAGCTGCGCTTGGCGTCCGCAGCGTTAAATCACTCGCGCAGGAGACCGCCGCGTTGCGGATGAATTAAAGTATTCATAAGGAGACTAGGTCATGGCTTTCGAATACAAGCGCATCGATGTTGACAGTCATTGTCAGGAGAAACCCGACGCCTGGACCAGCCGAATGTCCATGGC
The DNA here is from genome assembly GCA_963752805.1 of Binataceae bacterium (SeqCode). GTDB lineage: Bacteria > Desulfobacterota > Binatia > Binatales > Binataceae > JAMXLL01. The sequence continues at coordinate 20,917 of CAVWAA010000033.1, read as the reverse complement.
CAAGTGGGGCGACCGTATACCGCAGATCGTCGAGAAGGAAGGCCGGGAGACCTGGATGTGCGACGGGAAGGTGATGATGAACGGATGGCTCGCCCTGTGCCACGGCGTCATCCCGGATCGGAAGAGCCTACCGACCCATTGGCGCGACGTGCCATCGATGATCTACACGGCGGACGGGCGGATGCGCGCGATGGACCGCGACGGTGTCTCCGCGCAGGTGCTGTTCCCCAACACGGCCGGGGTCGGTGGCGAGGGTTTCATGATGAAAATGGACCCCGAGTTGCAGAAAGACTGCGTGCGGGCATACAACGATTATCTGGCCGAGGAATTTTACGACGTCGCTCCCAATCGCTTCATCACGCTGGCCGAACTGCCGCTCTCCAGCGTGGAGGCCGCGGTCGCCGAGTTGAAGCATGCGGCCAATCGCGGCCATCGCGGATTTCTCATGATCGGCGCCACCGAGCAGTATCGTCTGCCGGCGTTTGCCGACCGCTATTGGGATCCACTGTGGGGAACCGCCCAGGACCTCGACATACCGGCACATTTCCATAATGTGGCTGGCGCCAAACGGCTCACGCTCGGCTCAGAGCCGGGCGCCAGCGACATGAAGATGCTCGCGATCGGGAGCGCCAACTCATTCGCCCTCTCCTCACAAATCTTTGCCAATCTCCTGCTGTGCGGCGTGCTCGAGCGTTTCCCGAAGCTGACCTTCGTCGGTGCGGAGAGCGGTATCGGATGGGTTCCGTTCGTGCTTGAAGCCTGCGACTACGAATGGGAGCGCAACCAGCTTTACAAAAACGGGCTCAAGCGCAAGCCCAGCGACGTGTTCCGTCAGCAATGCTACGTTGACTTCTGGTACGAGCAGGCAGGCGTCAAGCTCCGCGATTTCATCGGCGTTGACCGCATCCTGTGGGAGACGGACTTCCCGCATCCGACTTCAATCTGGCCCGCGGCTGACAAGTGGCTGAAATGGAGCTTCGAGGGAGTTCCCGAAGAGGATCAGCACAAGATCCTGGTCGAAAATCCCAAACGCGTCTACAAGCTGTAGCCGAATGAACGCGACGGTGGCGGTTTCAAGCCGCGGCCGTTTTTCTTACTGTTGCTGGATTGGAAGGTAATGCTGTGGGATTGCGATTTGGTGTGATATCTGTTGACGACCACGTGGTGGAACCGCCCGACCTGTGGACGCGATGCATGTCGCGGGCGAAATGGGGCGACCGCATTCCACACGTGGCCGCTCAGGCTGACGGGGCCGAACGCTGGGTGATTGAAGGACAAGTGAGGACCGGCAGTGCGCTCGCCGCTACCGGCGCTTTGTCAAAGGACCGCGGCTCGGAACCTCAGACCTGGAGTGAAGTGCCAAAGAGCGCGTACGATCCGCAGGCGCGGCTGGCCGCGATGGATTTGGACGGCATTGATTGCTCGGTCCTGTACCCATCAGCGGCGGGCGTCAGTGGCGAGGTGATCGGCGCAATCAAGGATCTCGAACTTCAGATCGAATGCGCGCGTACCTATAATGACTGGATTATCGACGTGTGGGCCGCGTCCAGCACCCGGTTCGTACCCCAGGCCATCCTACCGGCGGGATCGATAGAAGCGGCGGTCGCGGAAGCGAGGCGCGCGGTAGGCCGCGGCCATAAGGGCGTAATCATGCCGGCGCAGCCTTCGCAAATAAACCCTGCCGCGCCCCATCTGTATAAGCCGGACTGGGACCCGCTGTGGACCACAATCGAGGAACTGGACGTCCCCGTATGCTTCCACGCGGGAAGCGCTCCCAGCGTCATGTTCGAAATCAGTCCGGCCTACGACGCGGCCGGCGCCCGGGCATTCGACAACGTCCGCCAGTCGGCCGGTAGCGCGGCCTTAATCAATGGGATGGTGCTCTCGGGGATTCTGTACCGGTTCCCGAAATTATGGCCGGTGTTCCCCGGCAGCGCGATCGATTACGTGCCGTTCGCGCTCGAAGCGCTGGACCATCAATGGGAACGCCAGCGTTTGGCCGAAAACGAAGGATTCGCGCAACGGCCGTCGGAGATTTTCCATCGGCAATGCTACGTGACTACGTGGAGGGAAAAGGTGGGCTTGCGCAACCGCAACTACGTCGGGCCGGACCGCATCCTGTGGGAATCGGAGTTTCCGCGATCGACGTTGACCTATCCCGAATCCGCGCGCATGATCGAGAACAACTTTGCCGAAGTTCCTGTACAGGAGCGCGAACTAATCCTGTGGCGCAACGCCGCGCGGCTGTACAAACTGTCGATCTGAATTGTGTGACAGGCGTCCACCCTGCCTTCCGCCTCGCTCCCCTTGGTCACGAACGGCTCAACTTTGAATTGAGTCCCGCGAGTTCAGGTCTCGGCAGAGCTGGAGGGCACCTCACGACTCGAAAAGGGTGATCATTATTGCGCGGGAATATGTTGCCTCTCATAAAGCCAGTGCGGGTATAATCGAGGCTCATTGAGTGAGAAAATAGAAAATTGCGGTTGAAGGAGTCAGCCTATGCCCACGCTTTATGGAGCTCCCATATCGCCGTTCGTGCGCAAAACGATGGTCGCGCTTGCCGAGAAGGGCGTTACCTACGAGCATGATCCCGTTGTTCCTGCGATTGCACCGGCCGAGTTCAAGCGGATTAGTAAGGAGATTAGCCCACTCGGCAAGATTCCCGCGTATCGCGATGGCGATCTGACGCTTCCAGATTCATCGGTAATCATTGCCTATCTGGAACGGGTCCAGCCGTCACCGGCGCTGTATCCCTCAGACACGCGCGATTATGCGCGCGCTCTCTGGTTCGAGGAGTATGGCGACGGCGGACTCTCCCCGATTGTAGGGCCGAAAATCTTTTTCCAGAAAATAGCCGGGCCCGCGTTCTTCAAGACGCCGACCGATGAGACTGTGGTCAACAAGGCTATCAACGAAGAACTGCCCCCATTGTTCGATTATCTCGAAGGTCAGCTCGGAACTGGCGATTGGCTGGTGGGCCGTAGTTTCTCGGTCGCCGATATCGGCGTCGCGACCCAGTTCGCCCAGGCAAGGTTGGCCGGCGTGTCTCCAGATGCCAAGCGCTGGCCCAAGCTTGCGGCATATGTCGAACGCGCGCTTGCGCGCCCGTCCTTCGCAGATGCGGTTGGCAAAGCCAAGGCGATGCTGGGCCTGAAGTAGCAGGTTGGCTAGCGGCGTCGAAAGTCCCATGGCTCGGCAAAGCCTTCTGGTCACGGCGACAGTTGTAGCGTCCTCCAGCCAATTTACGTGCGTGATCTGAGGCCGGCGCTGGCGGTTGAGTTTTGCCGGTCTTCTTCTTCCCCCTCTCCGCGTTTATAGCATATAACGAACAGGATTGTCTTACTGGGCTCCTTGAAACTAAAGACCGACGTTGCCCTGAGGGTCCATTGCGCTGAAAACATGGCGCACCACTCACTGTCAGAGCAAGGTCTACCGGTTACATCTGGCTAAGAGCTTACGTGGCTTGACAAATAGTTTCAGCGCATGCGATGGAGGATAGTCGGCGCGCACATGAGGAGGGACCATGAAGTGGAACAGCTCAATAATCGCGGAGTTGGCGCTGGCTGCTTGTGTTGCCTTGCCCTCATGGGTAGGCGCGGCTTGCCCAGGCGCCCAGACTTATTTCTTTTCCGGCCATGGAGACACCATTCTACAAAAGACCCCCACCTCGTCCTGCGACGCTGACGTCGTTTTAAACGGTGATCTGACGACCAGTAATGGCGTAAGCTGCCTTCCCCGTTGTGCTACCACGGCAACCGCTACTGCTTCCATAACCGAAGTTATCAAAACAGGAGCTTGCGGTATTCCGAACTCGACGCACGGTGGCTATGATGGAATCTCCTGCGACCAGATCGCTAGCGTCACGATCAAGGCAGACTGCCGATTCGAACCACCCCTTTCGCCGTCCGGAACACCGACGAGAACCTTGAACAACAACACCATTAGATCGTCAGTCCCGACTCCGGTCTTAAGCGATCCATTCCGCGGCACCCCGTCAGCAGTCTGCGCCTCATTTGTCGGCGGCACGCTTGACACCGTGGGGTATATCTCTGCAGATGAGAAAGCGTTTGATGCGGTTGCTACGCACAGTGCTGGCTGCACTACCGCTACATTTCCTTGTCCGACAGCAAGCAGGGTGGAGCAGTTCACCCCGGCGATAGATATCCGAGGCCACAGCGTGCTCAATAGCGTCGCGCCCTAGCGTAAAGCCATAAGGCTTGAGCTCGGGTGGGGTTGTACGGGCGTTAATCTGTTTGACTCCTTGTGTCCGACACTCCGAGCCGGCGGACCGCGATGAACTCTTTCCGATTTTAGCCATCGCCAAAAGAGCTGAGCAGATGACTGGGCAACCCCGCTCATCGTCGGCCACGCCGAAGCAGCCACTGCTGCAGTACGTTCTACTTGGGGTAGCGGCAGCAGCCGTGGGAAATTGTACGGTAGCGTGTTGTACGCAATGTTCTCCCGGCAGGTTCTTAGGATTGAACTAAACCGCTCTGCGGTATTCTGCCCAGGCGTGTTGCACTAGTACCATCGAGTTTTTCCGAACTCGCTATCGGAACCTGCTTTTTGGAATCGTGATGACGCGGTTTTCCGCACATTTCCATTCCGAGGAGGTTCCGTATGACCCCGCTACGTCAGCGCATGATCGAAGACCTTCGGGTGCGCAATTTCTCACCCACGACTCAGCGTGCCTACATTTACGCGGTTGCAAAGTTTGCCCAGCATTTCGGCAAGTCGCCCGAGCTACTCGGGCCGGAAGACATCCGTGCCTATCAGCAGCACCTACTCTCCAAGCAGCTTGCCTGGACCACGTTCAACGTCAGGGTCTGTGCCTTGCGATTTCTCTATCGCGTGACTTTGGGCAAAGATTGGGTGGTCCAGCACATCGCGTATCCGCGCCTCCCGCGCGGAAACTCCCCGTCATTCTGGGCCTCGCCGAGCTCCAGCAATTCTTCGACGTCATTCCCAATCTCAACACCGTGCGGCGCTGATGACCGCCTACGCGGCGGGCCTGCGCGTTTCCGAAGTCGTTGCGCTTAAGGTCACCGATATCGACAGCCAGCGCATGGTCATCCGCGTCGAGCAGGGCAAAGGCTGCAAAGACCGCTATGTCATGCTTTCGCCGCGCCTGCTGATCCTCCTGCGGACCTACTGGACAACAGTTCGGCCAAAGGAGTGGTTATTTCCTAGCTCCAAGCCCGACCAGCACCTCAGCGTGCGAACGCTACAGGCGGTCTGCCATACCGCCTGGCAGAATTCCGGCCTGACGAAGCCGGTGACGATGCATTCGCTGCGCCACTGCTTTGCGACCCATCTGCTGAAAACGGCACCGACTTGCGGACCATCCAGCTCCTGATGGGCCACCGCAGCCTTTCCACCACCGGCCGTTATCTCAGCGTTGCCACGAGCTCCATCTGTTCTACCTCCAGTCCTTTGGATTTGCTCGCCGAAGCCGGCTCTAAAGACTGATCCGCCTCTTATGCTCCGGCCCCAGTGGGAAGTGGCGGATGTCTTCCGCCGCTACGGCCCCGATTACCGGCGTAGGCACGCCGACTCGTTATCCGTTGGCCAACGCCGCGCGATGAGCGCTATCGAACGCTGCCGCAGCGCGGCTCTGGGCGGCCACCTGGAACGGTGTGACTCCTGCGGCCACGAGCGCATTGCTTATAATTCGTGCCGCAACCGCCATTGTCCCAAGTGCCAGTCGCTAGCGCGCGCGCAGTGGCTCAAACACCGTCAAGCGGAGCTACTCCCGGTGGAGTATTTCCACGTGGTTTTTACCGTGCCTCAGCCGATAGCGGACGTGGCCTATCAGAACAAGAAGGTGGTGTATGCCATTCTGTTCCGCGCCGCCGGCGAAACCTTGCGCACCGTCGCTGCCGATCGAGACACCTGGGGGCAGAGATTGGTTTCATTGCCGTCCTGCATACCTGGGGACAACCCTGCTCCATCATCCCCACCTGCATTGTCTCGTGTCCGGCGGCGGTATCGCCCCAGGCGCTAACCGGTGGATCGCATGCCGTTCCGGCTTCTTTCTCCCTGTTCGCGTGCTCTCCCGCCTATTTCGCCGCTTATTCCTGCAATATCTTCGAGTGGCCTTCGATGCCGGCCAACTGCAATTCTTTTTCTGCTTTGGAGTCGCTTGGCAGCCGTAATATTTTTGCCCAGTACCTGAGGCCGCTTTGTCGGACCGAATGGGTCGTTTACGCCAAACGCCCGTTCGCCGGGGCTGAGCAAGTGCTTGACTATCTGGCTCGCTACACCCATCGCGTGGCCATTTCGAATAATCGCCTGCTTAACATTAAGGACGGCAGGGTCACCTTCCGCTGGAAAGATTACCGTCACCACGATCAGCCGAAAAAAATGACACTGGACGCAGAGGAGTTTATCCGCCGCTTTTTGCTCCACGTGCTGCCTGACGGCTTCATGCGCATCCGTCACTACGGTTTTCTCGGCAACCGTCACCGCCGGGTCAAAATCGCGCGATGCCGCGAACTGCTGGCCGTCGCGGCTGTCATCTCCCTCACCTCGGTCGTCTCGGATTATCGCGACCGGTACCAGGAATTAACTGGAAAGTCTCTGTCCGATTGTCCCGCTTGCGGCTGTGGACACATGGTACGGGTTCAGATCCTGGCACCCATCACCGGCCCATTTCCATTGCGTATCGACGGTTCATGACAACCATTATTCTTTATCGTCTATCCCGGCTTTCGACCTTCGCACGCTTGGCAGTGATGGGCGGGTCTGCGTCTGCCAGTGGCCGGCTACGAGTGCACCGGATCAATGTGGGGTTCTTCTATCAACCAGGAATGTCACACCGGTCCTCTATTGGCCCGGCCGAGTTCCAACTCATTCCTCGCTGCGCCCCGCCACCAAACCGCAAATACTTCCTACGCCAAGGCCCCTCAATCTACCCGCCTAATCAGTGCCCATAGCTCGGCGGCCCCACCCCCGCAGAGCGGCTTCGTTCAACCGATTTCTTTGCGCGATTCCCCGACGCATTTTCGCTCGCCATGTATCGCGTCTGGCTATCGGTCGGCTTGTCGTTGCTGTTCGTCCCGATCAACACCGCCTCCTATGTGGGCGTCCCGGAGGAAAAGGGCGGCCAGGTTTCTGGCACGATAAATCTGCTGCGCAACATCGGCGGGAGCGTTGGCATCTCGATGGTCGAGACCATGATAGCGCGCGCGAGCAGTTTCATCAGGACGTACTCAGCGCGCATGTGATACGCGCGCGACAGGCTTATCGCAACGTGACGAGCGGCTTGAGCGGTGATCTTTTTCATCGCGGCCTCACCCAGCCTCAAGCAGCGGCTCAAACTACCTTGCGCATCTACAACTCGGTAATCACCCAGGCCGATGTGCTGTCGTACATCGACGTGGCGTGGCTCATCGGTATCCTGTGCCTCGCCATGATTCCGCTTGTCCTGGTGCTTAAACGGAACAAGCCCAAAGCGGCAGTTGTGAGCGCGGAATGACGATGGACTTTCACATCATCCGAAAGACTGTGATCGGCGTATTCCTTTTGATCGCGCTGACGCCCGCATTGACTATTCTCGCGACGGCCGCATTTGCACAGGTTTACGCGACCGGTCCCGCGTCAGCTCCCTCTCCCATCTCGGCCGGAAGTGCGATTAATTCTGCCGACTCCGGAACGTCGATTCCGCCGATTGGACCCGTCAAACCGAGTCAGGTGCCACCTAACGCGAGCTTGCTGGAGGTGCCTGCATACGGAGCGGCCCCGCTCACGGTCGGCTTCTACGTCGGATTAGCAAATACGCCCGGGGCGCTAATCTATCAATGGAATTTCGGCGATGGAGCGGTTTCTGTGATGCCGGCCAATGCCTACATGCTGCACGTTTACCAGCATCCCGGGACCTACTTGTGCTCGCTCGGAATTGATCAACTTGCGCGGGGTTACCACAACCGTTTACGCGACGATAACCGTGAAACCAGCGGGTTAGCCATCCATCGCATAGGGTTCGAGAGGCCTCGTAGCAACCCTAACCCAGCCCGCGAGCCTCATGATTTACCTTAATGATTGGCAGCTCGGCCGAGGAGCGCCCGCGTCATCTCGATATGCCGAGGCATACCGACCTCTCGCCAAGCGACCGCCGCAATTCAACGGCCGCAGGCGCCAACTCGTGTGCATACAGCACTAAAATTTTGACCCATTTGACACCCTAAAAATGACCCACCCCCGGCCCTAGACTCCGGATGAGTCGCGAGAAGCGACGAGCCGGAGGGGGAAAGGATGCTGAGGATGGATCAGGTGCATGTAATCCGGCACAAGGTGCTGGTTGAGGGACACGGGATCAGGCAAGCAGCTGAGGAGTTGAGAGTCTGCCGTAACACGGTTCGCAAGTATCTGCGCGAGTCGATGCCGCACCGACAGCAACTCCGGCGGCGGCCGCGGCCGGTATGGGAGCGCGTCAAGCCGCGGCTGGAGGAGCTGTTGGCGGAGTGGGAACCGCGCACGGCGCTTAAACAACGGCTGACCGCGGCGCGGCTGCATCAACAGTTAATCAGTGAAGGACACCAGGTTAGCGCGAGTTTGCTTCGTAGCTATCTGCGCGAACGCCGCCGCCAGCGCCAGGAAGTGTACATACCGCTGATTCACCGGCCGGGCGAAGAAGCGCAGGTCGATTTCTTTGAAGTAGTGGTCGAAGTAGGCGGGCAGTGGCTCAAGGCCTGGGAGTTTCTGCTGCGGCTTATGTACTCCGGGCGGGAGTTCGCCTGGCTCTATGAACGCTGCGACCAGCTCGCATTTTTTGACGGCCACGTGCGCGCCTTTGCCTACCTGGATGGAGTGGTTCGGCGTTGCGTCTACGATAATCTCAAGCCGGCCGTGCGCCGGATAGTCGGCGTGCAGCGGGTGTTATCAGAGCGGTTTCTGTCGCTGGTCAGCCATTATCTGTTCGAACCCGACTTCACGCGGATCGGCGAAGGGCACGACAAAGGTGGGGTTGAGAGCCGGGGCAAGGCGATTCGACTGCAGCATCTGACGCCGATCCCTCGCGGCGAAACTCTCGCCGAAATCTCACAAGCACTACTGCTTCAGTTAGAGCAGGCCTTCACTGCCAGGCGCAGCGCCGGCGGTAGCAGCGCCAGTGAGCTTTGGGCCGCGGAACGTCCACAGCTTTTGCCGCTGCCGGCCGCGCCGTTTGAGGTCAGCCGCATGGCACCGGTGGAAGTCAGCTCGCAATCGTTGGTGAGAGTAGAGGGCGCGTGGTACTCGGTGCCAGCGCGCTGGGCGAGGCTCCAGGCGACTGCTCACATCGGCGTCGATCAGGTTCGCATCGTCTGCATGAATGAGAGCGTGACCCATCCGCGCGTGCGCTTCGGCGGGCGCAGGGTTCTGTACCGGCACTACCTGCCGGAACTGGCACGCAAACCCAAAGCGGTGCGCCAGGTGGCGCCGGAGTTGGTGGCTGAACTGGGTGAGCCGTGGGGCGAAGTCTGGCGGCTCCTCAGCGCGACTCACGGTGAACGCGAGGCGGCGCGGGTGCTAGCGTGCCTGGTGGGCGCGATCGGCGAACACGGCGAGGACAAAGTCGCCCGTGCACTTGAAGACGCGCTCAACGAGCAGCGCATTGGCCTGCTCGATGTGATCACGCCGGCCTCAACGGCAGCGCCCGTGATCACAGTACCGAGTGCGCTCGCCGGATTCGTCATCGAGGCGGGCAAGGCTGCCGACTACGATCATCTGTTGCTCACTGACGGAGGCGCCCATGAGTAACACCGCGTTGGAAGCAGTTATCCGTGAGCACTGCCGGGAACTCAAGCTGGCGGCCTTCGTGCGCGAGTATCCAGTGCTCTGCCGGCGGGCCCAAGATGGAGGCCGGCCCTACGAAGAGTTTTTGCACGAGCTCCTGGAGGCCGAGGTGATCAGCCGCCGTCGGAGCACCGCACGCCGGCTGTTGCGCGAGGCGCACTTTCCCGACGTAAAGACCCTTGACCAGGTTGACTGGCAGGCTCTTAAGGGCGTGTCGAAACCGAAGATCCTCGAGCTGGCGAGCTGTCAATTCATTACTCGCGCTGAGACAGTCATCGTGGCGGGTCCGATCGGGACGGGGAAAACAATGCTGGCGATTGCGCTCGGCGTGGAAGCTACTCGCCGGCGCTCCCGCGCACTCTTCACTCGCGCCGCCGACCTGGTGCAGAGCCTGGTTGAGGCGCGTGACGCGCGCGACCTCACCCGACTGCAACAGCGTTACGAGAAGGTCGGGCTGTTAATCGTGGACGAATTGGGCTTTTGCCGTTTGAGCGCACAGGGCGGCGAGTTGCTGTTCAACCTCTTAGCCCAGCGCTACGAACGGCGGGCCACCATCATTACGACCAACCTGGCCTTCGGCGAATGGGTCAAGGTTTTCGGCGACGAGAAGCTCACCACGGCACTGCTCGACCGCCTTACCCACCACAGTCATATCCTGACCACGCGGGGCGAATCCTATCGCAGTCACAAACGCAATGATGACAAAGACCCAGTTCACGATGGCCGCCCGCCACCATCAGAAAAGCACGAGATTACCGCGCCGCCGCCACGAACCGGCGGTGGAAAAAAAGGCGACTAAACTAGATCGAGACTAAATGCGCTGGAGGGTGGGTCATTTTTAAAATGTCAAAAAGGGTCACTTTTTGAGTGTCGCAAGCAGCGTGGACCCAACTGAACCATCAAAGGCAGCAGGTTTCTTGCGTTTGTAATACGAACGTACATATTACATTCGTGGTTAAGCCGTCGAAGCGCGAAAAAATACTGACTGAAGCCTCCGCGTCATGCACGAGCGCGGGTTCGCGGGTGCTGCTTGAGAGCAGCCGTGAAAAGCGGCGACCTATCACGCAAGAACAACTGCGATGAGCTCGCCGGCTTCCTGATTGCGTCGTTGCAGGGTGCGATCCTCCAATCCAAGGTGGAGCGTACCGCAGCTCCTATCGAACGATTTAAGCAATTGCTCTTCTCGACACTCCTGCGTTGAACTTAGATCGTCCGAGGCGGGCAGAATCTTCGACCGTACCATTCAGAAACTTTTTGATGGCCCACCGCCCTAGCCCCGCGAAAGTTGCCGAGTTCGATCAAAATAGAATTAACGCGGACTCTGAACCCGTACGTGAGAATTTCGATGCCGCGAGTTCAATGGTCGGAAGCGAAAATTTATTGGCTCGCGTCTTGTATATACAACGACCTTGGGTCAGAGAAATGAACAACGTCATTAAAGTTAGCGACGAAGAGCCGTTCGCGAAGCGCCAAAAGAGTTGCGATTTGCAAGTCAACTACGACGCCTGGGACGTTGAGACTCAATTCAAGGACGCGATCGATAGTGAGTACGACTTCTTTCGCTTTCTCCGGGTTTCAACGCGTGGAATTGCAAGCAATGAACCGAGGTGATCTAAAGATGGATACCAGCATCCGGGAACAAGCCGACGCAGGAACAGTAGTCGTCAACGCGCGGTTGAATTACCTGGCCGATGCGACACCGAAGCCGGTCAACTATGCTTATGATCCGCCGGCCGGAGTCCCCCGCCGGTCGGGAAAATACGTCGAGCATAGCGTCGCTGTCCGCAACGGCCGCGAGGTGCTCGGCAAACTCTCGCTCGACATCAACGGTTTCGTGCTCACAGAGCACGAAACTGCGGTCAAGGACTTTTACGATTCCGATGAGGTCAAGTCCGTTTACTACCCCGAAGTCGAGCGCCTGCTGAAGCGGGTAACCGGCGCCGAGCGGGTGGTGGTGTTCGATCATATCGTGCGTAATCCGTTGCTCGCGGAACGCGGCGAAAAGGGCGCTCGCTCACCGGCCAAGTTCGTGCACAACGACTATACCTTCAAATCCGCGCCGAGCCGCGTCTGCGATCTTCTGCCGAAGGAAGCTGTTCGCCTGTTGAAGAATCGCTTCTCCGAAATCAACGTCTGGCGCGCGATTCGCGGCCCGATCGAAACTTCGCCGCTCGCGCTGTGCGACGCCCGCAGCCTAGGGACAGAGGACATCGTGCCGATTGATCTCGTCTATCGCGACCGTGTGGGCGAAATCTATGGTTTCCTCTACAACCCGAAGCATCGCTGGTACTACTTTCCGCGATTGGAGCGCAACGAACCAATCTTACTGAAGTGCTACGACTCCAAGGACGATGGCCGCGCGCGCTTCACCGCGCATACCTCGTTTGATGACCCGAACAGCCCGCCCAACGCAGCGCCGCGCGAAAGCATCGAGGTGCGAGCGTTCGTTTTCTGGGCGCTCGAAACATGCTGCACGCGGCCTTCTGGGCAGACACCGCACTGGCGATTTTGGGAGTTGGCGGCGCGACTCTAGCGGCGTGGCCGGTGCTTGCTGGAGGCCTCTTCGGCAAGCACGGCCTTTTCCGAGCGTCATCGCCGGAAAATGCACATCCAATGAGGCTAAGAACGTACTCCTGATAAGTAGGCGCTCGGCCCTCAGACACAAAAGAGGTAAATGGATAATCGGCCGAAGCCACGATCGCTACCAGAGTTGGATCCAGAACTCGGCGCTTCACTCGGCCGACGGTTCGCCGCGACCTACGCTGTCACCATGTTCGCGCGCAAAGCGGACTGTATGAAAGTACTCTCTTGTGAGATCCGGCAACGGAGGGCACCTGTGCCCGATCTCAGTTGCGATCTCAGCGATCGCAGGTAAATAACCGAAGCGTCTGGCTATCGCTTGGCCTTCGCTGCAGTTCGTTCCGATCAACACGGCCTCCTACGTTGGCGTCCCGGCGGACAAAGGCGGCAAGGTTCCGGCACGATAAATCTACTCCGCAACATCGGCGGGAGCGTTGGCATCTCGATGGTCGAGACCATGATAGCGCGCCGCGAGCAGTTTCATCAGGACGTACTCAGCGCGCATGTGACACGCGCGCGACAGGCTTATCGCAACGTGACGAGCGGCTTGAGCGGTGATCTTTTTCATCGCGGCCTCACCCAGCCTCAAGCAGCGGCTCAAACTACCTTGCGCATCTACAACTCGGTAATCACCCAGGCCGATGTGCTGTCGTACATCGACGTCGCGTGGCTCATCAGTGTGCTGTGCCTTGCCATGATTCCGCTTGTCCTGATGCTTAAACAGAACAAACCCAAAGCGGCACTGGTCAGCGCGGAATGACGACGAACGCCGACGGTGTGCTCACGAGCACTGTGACGTCTTGCAAGACGAAGCGACCGAGGAAGCGTCGCAAAGCGGATTGCCGATGTTCGGCAGAACGCTTCCCGTGTACGCCGTTTCACCCGCGGGCACACAGACTGCCATTGGCCAGACAAACATCAGCGAACTTGCAGGCGGATGCGTTGAAGTCCGCACTTTTGAGTGCAGGCCCTAAACTTTTTTTGGCCCGGTGACCAAGGGTGACTTCGTCATCATCCCGGCAGCTTCCAGCAGTGTTAGTTGGCGGCAATTCAGATTACCAACTATGCTGATGCAACCTCCATCGCGCTGACGCGCACTTCGACGAAGAAAAAGCAGTTACTCGAAGCATGTGCAGCACACGTCATTGCAACTGAGGGGCAAGATGTGGTTGCCGAAGTAATGCGCATTACGAACGGCAACGGTGCACGTGTCGCTTTCGACTCAATCGGCGGGGCCGACTTTCCCCAAACTGATTTCGGCGCTGGCCAATCAGAGCATCGTGTACATCTACGGTGCACTCAGCGAGGGTGACACTCCGATCCGGTATTGGAAATGGTCCCCAAGATGGCAACCATCGGGGCGTACGGTCTCCTCAAATAACCCTCGACGACGCGCATAGGAAGTTCGCCGTTGAATACATCGTCAATCCCCGCTTTTGCCAATGCCCATCCGCGCAACCCGCCCGATTTCTAAGGACGCTGAACCAGGCCCTTTAGAGCCGCACTAGCGGTCCTTCATTCCTCGCGCACAGGTTCATCGATCAATTCGAAGCTCCCGCCAGCGCCAGGCACTCGTACTCTTCGTCACTTATAGCCGGGCAAGTCGAAAGCTGACGCGGTCGGCAGGAATTTATGCCTGGATACACGAGGCTCTTGACTTGGTTGAAAATACGGACGTACATAGTGTTTAGTAGGCCTTTGTTGAATCCCAAAAACGAAGGAGCAACCTAAAATGGACACTCAGGAGGTTCCAACCACCAAGGCTGTCGGCAAGAACCGTCAATGGATTTTGGAGGCTCGCCCCGTTGGGAAATTGACCGGCAAAGAGTTCCGCTGGCACGAGGCATCCATTCCCCAACCCTCTGCGGGACAAGGGCTGGTCCGAAACCTGTGGCTGTCGGTCGAACCCGCGCAGCGCATCTGGATGTGGCGCGACTCCTACATACCAAAGATTCCGATTGGCGAGGTCATGGCATCCTTTGCTGTTGGGCAGATACTGGAGTCCCGTCATCCTGACTTCGAGGCAGGTGACATGGTGCGAGGCAGTTTCGGCTGGCAGGACTATGTCGCGACCGACGAAAAAGTCTTCGGCGGGATGCACAAGGTTCCACCCGGCGTACCTCCCAACCTCGCGTTGAGCCTGTTTGGCATCAACGGCCTAACAGCGTATTTCGGGATAACGGAGGTCGGCCAGGTCAAAGCCGGTGAAACAGTCGTGGTGTCGGGCGCCGCTGGCGCCACGGGTTCTGTAGCTGGCCAGATCGCCAAGATCAAAGGGTGCCGCGTGATCGGCACGGCGGTCGGCAAGGAAAAACGTGATTGGTTCGTCAACGAGGCGCACTTCGACGGCGCTTTCGGCTACAAGAGCGAGGATCTTCGCGCTCGACTTTCGGCGCTTTGTCCCAAGGGGATCGACGTCTGCTTCGACAACGTTGGGGGTGCCATCCTTGACGAGGTACTCGCACGCATCAACCTCAACGCGCGCATCGCGCTATGCGGTTCGATCTCGATATACGACGCCTCCGTGCCACAGCCGGGCCCGGCGAATTACTTCAACCTTGTGGCGAGGCACGGGCGCATCGTGGGATTCAGCGGGATTGATTATCCGTCGCGTGAGCCCGAGGCCTTCGAGGCACTCGGCCGCCCGCAGCGCGAAGGCAAACTCGTGCAGAGGGAGGACGTGGCGGTCGGCCTCGAAAATGCGCCACGAGCTTTCATGCGCCTGTTTACTGGCGAGAATTTCGGGAAGCAGCAGGTGAAAATTGCCGATACGGCGGCCGAGCCCCGCGTTCCCCGTCATCGATGGATGTATCCCTGACGGCGCAGCGATCTCAGTGCCCAAACTCATGCACGCGATCACCCTTACCGCGAGGGGGCGGCCATCTCGGCAATGACATTCGGCAAGTCGTTGCGTCCAGGTCGGTCAGGTGAATGACGAAGGGCCGCCGAGCTGACCCTATTGATCAACCGGTCCCGAGGTGCGCGGACCTCCTACACAAAAACAATAGCGAATGGAGTACTAACAAAAATGGAAAGCTTAAAAAACGTGGTGTTCGAGGTTCACGAGCATGTTGCTCATATCAGATTGAACCGTCCTGAAGTCTCCAATGCAATGAACCTGGAAATGGCGCGTGAATTCTATGAAGCCGCTTTCGAGTGCGAACAGAGCAGCGACGTGCGGGCTGTCCTGATCACTGGCGCCGGACGGGCATTCTGCAGCGGCGGGGATGTCAAGTCCTTCGCGGCGCAGGAGCCCAGCCGTCTGCCCGCCTATACCAGCGTATTAAGCTGTTTCTGCATCAGGCCATCCATCGCTTCGCCCGAATGCGCGCGCCTGTGGTGATGGCGGTCAATGGGACTGCCGGTGGCGGAGGGATGAGCCTGGCGTGCGCGGGCGACATCGTACTGGCTAGTGAGTCGGCACGCTTCACCATGGCGTACACGCAAATCGGCCTGACGCCTGACGGCTCCTCGACCTATTACCTACCGCGGATCATTGGCCTGCGCCGCACGCTCGAACTGGCCTTAACCAATCGCGTGCTAAGCGCACGCGAGGCGGAAACGATCGGTCTCGTTACGCGGGTAGCAGCGGATGACCAGCTCATGGCTCATGCTCAAACGCTCGTTGCGGAGCTGGCTCAGGGCCCCACGCGGGCTTACGAAGGAGTCAAACGTCTCCTCTACAGCGCGACGAACACTTCACTTGCCGAGCAGATGGAGTTTGAGACCGAGTGGCTTACAGATATGGCCGGAACCGCTGATGTGCAAGAAGGATCGCCGCCTTTCTGGCCAAGCGACCGCCGCAATTCAACGGCCGCTAGGCGCCAAAGCGTGGACCCAACTGAGGCATCGAAGGCAGCAACCTGATCCGAGGTTTCTTGACGTTCTTAATACGAACGTCCATATTAGGTTAGTGAGTAAGCCGTCGAACCGCGAGAAAATACTGACTGAGGGCCTTCGCGTCGTGCACGAGCGCGGGTTTGCGGGCGCGAGCGTCCGCGACATAGTTGAAGCGGCGAAGGTGCCGCAGGGATCGTTCACCAATCATTTCGCTTCGAAAGAAGCTTTTTGCCTCGAAATCCTTGATCTTTATTTCGAAGGCACACGCGCGATGATAAATGAGACTCTTCGCAATGAGTCGCTTCAACCGCCTAAGCGCTTGCGCGCCTTCGTCGATGCACAAATCAACTATCTTAAGCGTAACGGTTGGCGAAACGGATGTCTCGTCGGCAACTTTAGCGCCGAGGCGAGCGAGCACAGCGAAGTGATCAGGAAGCGGATAGTTCAAATCTTCGAGGAGATGCGCCAGTCGGTCGCGTATTGTTTGAGAGCGGCTGTGAAAAGTGGCGATGTGACACGCAAGAGCGACTGCGATGAGCTCGCCGGCTTCCTGATTGCGTCGTTGCAGGGCGCGATCCTTCAATCCAAGGCGGAGCGTACCGCGGTCCCTATCGAACGATTTAAGCGTTTGCTCTTCTCGACACTCCTGCGTTGAAGGGATCGTCGGTTAGAAATGCTCGGCGGCACGCTGAAAGCAAATCGCCGTCCTTCGAGGGTTTTCTCGTCAGCCTGAACGCTTCGGTCCACGCACCGATCGCCTCGTATTACGAGATCATCGACGCTGACCTAACGGCGCGACTCCGAAGGGATCGCGGCCCGCTAGACTCGTCAGCCCCATAAAGCTGTCCTAGCGGTCCTTCACCCGGGCAGGGGAAGAGGACGGTGTCCCGCAAGAATGCGATTGCACAAGGGCTCACATTCTCTGCGCCAATGATTCCTGTACTGCAGGCGAGTTTGCCGCAGGAACACCGGACGAAGAAAACCCCGGCGAACTCCTTCCGTGGCTCTGCTCCGCAGTGAGGACAGCCAGTAAAGCTCGGTGATAGCGACGCTGACGACGTTACTTGACCGCTGAAACTCCCGGGTTAGAAAGTTGACGTTCGGAGATCGCGGAAAGCGGCGCATGCTTGCCAGATTCCGCTAGCGCCCTTGTTCGAACCGCGAAAGGCTTTTCGTCGCGGTGCAGTGGGCACCGGCTACGAGAATTGCCTCGCGAGAAGTGCGGATATCATGCGACGCAGACGGGAGTCGGTGACGGTTCAACAGGCGCGCCGCATTGACTGCAGGATGTCGCGTCGCGAACTAAAGCGTAGCCGCAACGCCCCACAAACTAAGGATCGTTCTTGCGGATCCATTTCATAACTGGCATTTGAGCCCTTAGCAACTCACGTCCGCCGCACGGCCCGAATGCTAGCTAATTTGCGGTGCAAAAGTCATTTGGTTGATGGGCAGGGTGTCTGCCGGGCCAAATACTGAGAATTTTAGTGGGTGTGATTTTCGATAGGCGGCCTAGGTGGGGTGTTTTAATTCTCTGACGAAGGTGGTCCACGGCTGCCCCGCGATCAAGAAGTGTTACGGCGACGAGCCGGGCGTGTGGTCCGCATCAGCACCCAGAGGTTATTACTCACCACACCCCAACCGACCCAGCGCCGCATACCGTGAGTGCCGCGATAGCGGCAGCGCGCGAGACCATCGCGCCGCTTGAGCACACTAATGCGCCCCTCACAACCAGCACGTAGACGCTGGCCGCGGCGAAACCAGCGCTGCCGTTGTTCGGCCGCTTGTTCGGGCCGCAGGCGGCCCAGGGCAGGGATACACACCTTTTCCACCCCGGCCTGCCTGGCTGCACGCTTATTCGCCGCCGACCAAAAACCGCGATCCGCCGCCAGCAGATGAGGGACGCGGCCGAAGGTGTGCAAGTGCGCTTCGATACTCGCCATTAGCAGTGCGCGGTCGTCGGGCCGCCGCTCATATACTTGATAATCGATAATGATTTGATTCTCCGCCTCCTGGATCTTGACCAGCTTGCCGAACTCGGTGGGCTTGGCCGCCTTGCCCTTGCGAATCGCTTCGGTGTGCGGCTCAGACAGGCTGAAGACTTTGTCGGGATAATGGGTATCATGGTGGAAGATCCGCGCCCCGGTCTGAGCGATTACCCGGCGGACCAAGGGAACAAACTGCGTCAGCTGCGCTAGGTTGCGCCCCACAACCTTCGAGGCCCGCTCGCTCAGCGCTGCGCGAGCTGCCGCAGAAAGCTCCGCGCCTACCCGTTCCGCATCGCGCATAGTGCTCCGCACGGTTGACAGCAGCCGGCGATAGCCCTGCTCAAGTCGCTCGCGACCATGGCCCGCCCGGCTGCGCGCCGCGCGCGCGATCTCCAGCACCCGGTGAGTGGTCGCGCGCGTACGATCACGCAACTTGCAGCCGAGCGCGCCGGTGGCCTTTTCGATCCGCTTAAATGCTCGTGTCAGCACCCGCACTCCATCCTGTAACAGGCGAGAATCAGTGGGATAGCGAATGTTGGTTTCGACCACGGTTGTGTCAACTCGTGCGTGGCGGCCCTTGATCACGCCTTCCTCCCGCGCCACTTGCACCAGACGGCGGTGGATTGCGTCAATGCTATCGGCACCAATCACTGCCGAAAGCCTAATCAGCGTCTTGGCATCGGGCACGCGCTCGAAATAGACCCGCGTAAGATGACGATAGACCAGGTTCTGGCGCACCTCGCGTTCGGTCTCGTCGAAGCTCCAGCCCTTGACCCGCTTCAGCACCAGCATGCGCAGTACCACCTCGGCAGGTGTGCCCGGTCGTCCGCGGTTGCGGCTTTGCGGGCAGCGCTGCGCCAATCCCTGCATTACTGTTTCCAGCAAGGCTTCATCCGCGAGCACCTCGTCCAACCGCTTGAGCGGCGGCTCAATGAGCTGCTCAATTAACTGTTCAACTGACCCGATGACTGCTTCGAATAGATTGCGCTGCTGATGCCGCCGTTCGATCACCCTGCCGCCTCCGCCGCTTCTTACCCAACCCGAGATAGCGCGCATTAGCCTCGGCGATTTGCTGGCCCAGTTCCCGATAGCGACGATATGCACTGACCCTCGCCGCAACTTCATCGTGCAACTCGGGCGGCACATAGATGTTGCGGGTGCGCCCGCCCTCGTTGCGAGTTAAGTAGAACACCGGGCCATGCTTCTCGCCTGTGACGCAGTGGCAGTTCGCCCGCCCGCAGCGCCGATAGACCGCGCCCAGGCTGCCCCACAGCATCTTTTCGCTCAGTGCCGCCAGCTCGTCGATAAACTTGTGATCCGCCATCCTGTATAGATATACTCTATACAGAGAGACGGTGTCAATGGAGCCGACGTGACGAACTGCCAAATTGACGCGCCGGGGACCCTCAATTCTATTGGCGAAAATGCGGTAATTTTGCACCGCAAATTAGCTAGCTAAGTCCTATCTGTATGAAATACAGCGACGAATAGTAGGGATCCATTTGGTCTTGGCATTCGTTATCCTTCCACCTCGGTGGAGGTGGTGGGATGTCGAGGAGGAGCCCATACCTAATAGAGCTGTCAGCAGATGAGCGTCGCGAATTGGAAGCCCGAGCGAGGAAATATACGTCACCATATCGTGATGTAGTGCGGGCCAAGATCGTATTGCTAGCAGCACAAGGTCTGTCCAACGATCGCATCGCCGCACGCCTGGATATGCCGCGCCAGATTGTGAGCAAGTGGCGAAAACGCTTTTACGAGAATCGCTTCCCCGGTCTGGATGAGCAACCACGCGGTGGGGCTCCCACCCGCTTTTCCCCCAGCCTCGTGGTTCAAGTTAAGGCGCTCGCCTGTGAGCTTCCGCACCGCCTCGGATTGCCCTTGTCCCGGCTCTCGATCGCCGACATCCGCCAACACGTTATTACTCAAGGGCTGGTTGCGGAGATCAGCGGCGCTACCTTGTGGCGCTGGCTCAGCAGCGATGCGCTGCGCCCGTGGCAACATCGAAGCTGGCTTTTCCCTCGCGATCCCGACTTTGCTGCCAAGGCGGGTCGTGTCCTTGATCTGTATGAACGCGTTTGGGAGGACACCCTGTTGGGCGCCGATGACTTCGTGATCTCGGCAGATGAAAAGACCAGTGTTCAAGCCCGACGCCGCAAACAGCCAACTTTGCCGCCGGCTTCCACTCGCCCCATGCGAGTTGAGCACGAGTACTTTCGCGAAGGCGCTTGGACCTACTTGGCAGCGTGGGACGTGCATCGCGCCAAGGTCTTCGGCCGCTGCGAAGTCAAGAACGGCATTGCTCCCGTAGATCGCCTTGTTGGTGAGGTCATGCGCCAAGCGCCGTACAAGACCGCCCATCGGGTGTTCTGGATTATGGACAATTGTTCCGCTCATCGCGGGCAGAAAGCCGCCGAGCATTTCCGCGCCAAATGGCCCAACGCCATGCTGGTCCACACCCCGATCCACGCCAGTTGGCTCAACCAGATCGAGATCTACTTCTCGATCGTTCAGAGAAAAGTTCTTACGCCCAACGACTTCTGTTCTCTGGCCGAACTCCAACAGCGTCTCCTGGCTTTCCAGACCCACTACGAACGCACCGCGTCACCCTTCCAGTGGACTTTTACCCGCAAAAATCTCCGGGCTCTTCTGGCTAAAATCGACCGCAAACCTCTCGCCCTTGTAGCCTAACCATGTCCTTCACAATACGTCACCGTAATTCCGACGCGGAGTACTAA
>CAVWAA010000032.1:0-80036 GCA_963752805.1 Binataceae bacterium (SeqCode) | reverse complement strand
GTCTGGTCTGGCGTCCCGTAAATACCTTTGCAGGCACGTGAACCTCCGGCGCTTGTCATTCTCGCGCGTGGCTGCCGCGCGGAGAACCCGATTCTTCTCTCGCAGCAGCATGAAAATCGACACTCTCTGGTCGGGGGGGACCGGCGCGCGCCGACTCAGTGAGCCGAGAGCTAACGCTGATTTATGTCACTAAGTAGTAGTGCTGCGGTCTGTCGCAGAAAAAATTGGTGAAATCCGCACCTATCCTGGCTAGTCCGGTATGCGAAGCGCACGCCCGAAAAGCTTTTCGGCGCGCTTGGCAGCTGCTGGGCGATACACTGTCACACTTGTTCGGCTAATACAGTTAATGCTGAGTGGAAAAGTTAAGATACTTAGTGGCCCCGCAGGGCCGGGAAGTCGCGGCCGCGAGTCCAGCTTTTGAATGGTCCGGGAATCCATCTGAGGTAGCCTTCGCGTGCGAACGGCCGGGCGACGAACGCGCCGACCAGCAGCGCGAGGCGGATTAGCCGCGGCCATCGCGCCATTTGCGCAAATCGCCGCATCCCATTGCGCGACCGAGCCACCTCGCCGGGAAACTCGACGCGCGGCGCACCGATACCAAGGTTCTCTTTCCACCGCAGATGGAGCAGCAGTCGCGGGATATCGATGCTAACCGGACAAATGTCGCGGCATGCTCCGCATAGCGTAGACGCGAACGGCAACTGGGCCGCGGCGCTACCGAAGAGGCTGGGACTGACGATCGAGCCGATCGGTCCCGAATACGTTACGCCGTATGCATGTCCGCCAATTCGCCGATAGACCGGGCAGACGTTCAGGCAAGCGCCGCAGCGCAGACAATACAGCGCCTCGCGCAGCACCGGATCGGCCAGCATCGCACTGCGGCCGTTGTCGAGCATTACGACATGCACCTCGCGCGGACCGTCAGCGTCGCCGTCGCGGCGCGGACCATTAATGAAATTCGTGTAACACGTGAGTTTCTGGCCGGTCGAAGTGCGCGCGAGGATTTCGAGAAAATGTGGCAAGTCATCAAGCCTGGGGATAACCTTCTCAATACCCATCAGCGCGACCAACGTCTCGGGCAGCGTGCTGGACATGCGGCCGTTGCCTTCGTTTTCGACCAGCACGAGGGTGCCGGTCTCGGCAATCGCAAAGTTAACGCCCGTGATCCCCATCTCGGCGGTCAGAAAAATCGAGCGCAGCCGCTCGCGCGCAACCGCGGTCAATTGCTCCGGCTGCGGCGTGTAGGCAATATTAAGCCGGTCGCTGAACGTTTTGCCGATGTCTTCCTTTGACAGGTGTATCGCCGGGGTGATGATGTGCGACGGTTTCTCGCCACGGAGCTGCACGATGTATTCGCCAAGGTCGGTTTCAATCGGCTCGATTCCGGCCTGCTGAAGGGCAGGGTTGAGCTCGATCTCCTCAGTGGTCATCGACTTGCCTTTAACTGCGCGTGTTACTCCGCGCGCACGGGCGAGTTCGATAATATAGTCGCGCGCCATTTTGGCATCGCCGGCGACGAATACCTTGAAACCATTGACTTCAAGGCGTTCCTTCAACTGTATCAGCAATTGGTCAAGGCGTCCGATGGCGTCTTGCTTGATTCTGCGAGCGATTTCGCGTTCCGCGTCGAAAGGTAAGAACTCGGACCGCACTGCGGCCGCATGTTCAAAATGGCGGCCGGTTGCGTTGTCGAGCTTGCGGCGCAATTCGAGGTCGGCGACTCCGGCTTGAGTTGCCTTGAAGAACTCACTGCCGCTTTGAACTGCCATTTTTTTAAGTCGGCATAAAAATCGCGCCGCAGCTAGTGGTAAAAGGACCGGGTTATGCCAGAAACAGCGCCGGCGGTTCTCAATCACCGCCCGCTTGTTCTCTCACTGCCTTTAACTCGACCGGGGTTTCGCGCACCAGCATTACCCGCGGGCCCCGAAAATAGCGTGAGAACTCACCACCGGCGAACGTCCAGTTATCTGACGGAACGAACCAGGCGCGCAACTGCGGAAAGAACGGCGCAATAACTGCATCCAACCAACCGAAATCCGGTTTAATGTCCACTTCCACCGTTCGGCCCGGGTAATGACTCCAGCGCGACGGCTTCTGAACGCGGGCTTTGACGGCGATTAAGCGCGGTTTTGGAATACAATTAAGCGCCTGCAGTTTGATCGGCTCCTTAGGGTCCTGGGCGAGATAATGCTCAAGCGGGAGAACGACGGCCGAGCCGCCATATGAATCCTGGGTAAAGTCGAGCTTTGCGCTGTCGGTCTGCGCCACCCCTTTTTCGTAGCGGGTGCACGACGCCTGGCCGGTGCGGAAATCGGCGGCATTCACCCGCTGCATAGAGCCGTCGGCGTTATAGAACTTATGATCGAGCGTAAGCATTGCGGGAGGCTTGTTCGGCCGCGCCTTCAAGATGTCGTATTCGACATCGTGTTCGCCATTTTTGAACCATGCTGCGCCACGGCCAATTAACAGATTGTGGTCACCGCGGCTCAGCTCGTAGCGGCTGTGGCCGATTATTTCACTGCCGTCGGCGTTCAACACCTTGAAGCTGATCGCGCCAAGGTGAGGCAGTGAAGCGGCAGCGCCCGGCCGCCTTCCCAGCATCAAAAGCGCAGCGGTTATGAGCGTGACTCCAGTGGCGCGCCAAAAAACGTCATGAGTACGCAACCGACTAAGCGAGCGAATCTCGTTTCTCCTTTAATTAACCGCTGATGTCAACGATATACCGAATTGCGTTGCCGCATTGGCCCCGAACATTCGGGCGAGGGTGGCTTCGTCCACATGCGCCCCGCTAAGCGTTTCGATCGCATCCCAGGCGGAGGTTGTGTCGTGATGGGGATAACGTGAACCCCATACTATTTTTTCCGCGAAATCGTCCGGCAGCCTCTGGATCAGCCGTTCCTCGGCGTCGAATCCGAGCATCACGCTGCCTTCCTTCCACATCTCTTCGGCGTCGGTACGGACTGGATAATAGTGCAACAGGGGGATCGTGCGCGTCGAAGCCTCCATCTTCTCCAGCACTTCTTCCATCCAGGAGGCCTTTCCATGAGCGACGACAACCTTCATCTTCGGATAACGCTGCATCACGGTAAAGCCGATCAGCGTGGATGCGACGAACATGTGATTGTCGAGCCAGTACGACAGGATGGGCGCGATCGGATGTCCCAGCGGAGGCGAGGCCGAGAACGCAAAGCCTCGGGCGGTACCGCCGCCGGCGAACGGGCCGCCGCCGGCCACCGCGATGAATTGATGATGATTGAGTCGGCCCTTCACCTTTTCCATGAACGGACCGTGCGAGGTCCACTCCGGATTCCATAAACCAGCGGTCGGGTGAACGGCCGCTGCCAATTCCAGATTCTCAAGTTCAGCCCATAGCGGATCGTAATAAGGATGCGTGAAATAGCGCCCCTCGAGGAACATCGGCCGAATAAAGGCGCCTCGGAAACACGCGATGCGCCGAATCCGCCGCATCTCTTCGATTGCGTAATCCATATTCTGCAGCGGAAGCATGGCCGCGGCAAAAAGCCGTTGCGGCGCCGCCTTGCAAAAATCAGCAATCCATTCGTTGTAGGCACGGGCGAGCGCGTATGCGACATCCGGGTCTTCAACCAGATGAAATCCCTCGGCGAACCAGGTTGGGTAAAGCAGCGCCTGGTCGACGCCCATCGCGTCCATATCTTTGAGGCGAGCTTCCGGGTTCGAAGCGCCCGCCGTCATCGTATGGCGTGTATTGGGGTTGAGTTCGCCAATCTGATCCCAGGTCAGGCCGGGGCGCCAGATCGCATGGCGCGGGATGTTCGAGTTGATGGTGTCTCGAAACATCTTGCCGTTGACCTTCAAATAGCTGCCGAACTTTCCTTCTTCACGCCATAAGGCGTGTTTACCCAACGTGCGAAATTCGGGCTCGAGGTATGTGGTCCACACCTCCGGCGGCTCCACGACGTGGGAATCACTATCGAATACGACAAAGTTCTTGCGGGCCATGATCGATTGTCTCCGTGGTCGGATCAGTCGGATCAGGAGGGACCAATAAGATTCCTGCTGCGTCGATCACCGGAGGACGGACGCTTCAGGCCTGAGCGACTTCCTCACTTCCTGATCGGTTGGCCACCAGTCAGGGCGCTCGATTTCAGTGACGCGCTCGCGGATAAATTTTTGGGGAGCCTCAATCTGGTACAGCTTGCGCGCATTCTCACCCAGGAATTTGGCTTGATAGCGATCGGGCAACTCGCATTTGCGCATGGTCTCAATCGCGCGCCAGGCATCATCGCCGTCGTGATGGTAGACGTCGGAGGACCAGGCCAGGATATTTTCGTAAAAGTCGGGCAATCGCGACGGCGGCGCCTCGTCCCCCTCGAACCCGGTTACGCAGTGTTCGAAAAAAGTCTCACTCGGCAGACGTTTCAATGGCGCCAGGCGGCGATCATTGCGGTAGAGCCTGTAGGCCTTGTCGCATTCGTCGACCAGAAAACTCAACCAGGTTGACGAGGCTTCAAAGACGGCCGCCCGAATTTTCGGATAACGTTCGAAAAAGCCCGACATCAGCACCATCGTGACCCACAGCGATGCTTCGGCTTGGAAATTCTGAACGTTGGTCAGGAAGAAGTGCGGCAGACCCGAAGAGCTGGCGGTCAAACCGATCAGTTCCGCGCCAGAGTATTGCTCGGTATACGCAGGCGGTTTGAGGACGCCAAAAGCGGGGAACGGATGCATCCCATAGACCACCCCGGTTTCTTCCATCGCACGCCACACGCGGGCGTATTTCGGCTGAATCGGATAATTACCCATCGCATCGATCGGGCGAATCAGGCCGACGCGGCATCCTTTCGCGGCTACGCGATAGACCTCCTGCTCGGCAAATTTGGGATCCTGCATCGGCAGCAGCGCCGCAAAATAGAGCCGCTCGGGATTTTCCTGGCAGTACTCGTGGGCCCAGTCGTTATAGGCCTTGCACATTGCCCGCGCGCCCATCGCGTTCTGAATCCAGGGATAAGTATCGATGTCCGTGGGGATGATCATCACCTGGTCGATACCCTGGACGTCCATATCGCGCAGACGCGGTTTGGGCTCATAGGATCCTTTGTGGTCGAGATAATCTGCCTGCTCGGCAGTAACCGCAGTGGAAGGGTTGAGATTGCGGACATTAAGCGCGCGCTGAATATCATGCTTCAGGCCGGGGCCCGCCAATGAAAGCACATTCACCATGCCTGGGGTGCCGTGGATGCGCTGCGAGCCGAGACCGGTTTCAGGATGGCCGTTCACGACGAGTTGTTTGCTTTCCCGGTCAAACCACATGCTGCCCTTGAGAGCCTCGAAGTCCGCTTTACTGAGGTAGTCCTTGGCCCGATCCCACAACCAGGGCGGCTCGGTTACATGAGCATCGCAGTCAAAGGTAGGGAATTCCTTAACCATCGGTGCGAACTTCTGAACGGCCATGACATACCTCCGTTGGCGACGGGTACGGCAGCATGATTGCTGAAGCTGAGTTTAACAGGGACAGGAGGCGCGGGCGCCTTTCTCCCTGGGATCATAATGCGGACCCGGAGCCCGGCTCAATGGCTCTGAGCGGCCTTTTCGATTTTTTCGGTGCGCTCGGCTCGATCCAGCTGTTGACCACGGTCGTTGCGCTCGTGGCCTTCATTTTTTTCAAGCCGGTCATTTCCGTCCATATTTCGCCCGGAATGGCCCGGCATCGGGAGCTTGCTGGTGGTCAATACTTCAATGAATTTGCGCACCGCAGGCGACAGCTCGCGTCCGCGCTTGTAGATAATTGCGAGTGGGCGCGTGAAGGGTCCTTCGCTGAACTCGAGGAGTTTGAGCGAGCCGCGCGAAATCTCCAGTTCGACCGTTGACCGCGGCACGATCGCCACACCCTGACCAATTTCGACTGCGCGTTTGATAGTCTCGATATTATCAAACTCCATCGTATAACGAGGCCGCACCCCGTACTCGCGCAAAATCCGGTCTGACGCTTTGCGGGTCGCAATGTCTCGCTCATAGCCGACGAACCGCTGGCCAAGCAATTGGGCCACGCTGACCTTGTTGAGCTTTGCCAAAGGATCTTCAGGCGGAACTACCAGCACCAGTTCGTCATGCCGGAAGGCGATGGTGACGATCTGGCTGCGCTTAGCCGGATAAGCAACCACTCCGAGGTCGATTTTACCCTCGAGCAAATCCTCGTATATTTTGTTCGAACGCAGATATTCAAGATGAACGTTGACTTGCGGATAAGCGCGCAGGAATTCGGTCAAATAGGGCGGCAACTCATGCAGTCCCACACTGTATACCGTGCCGACTCGAATAGCGCCCGCGACCACCGACCCGATTTCGCGCAACCGGTTTTCGAGTTCGACGAAGCGGCGCACAATCTCTTTGCTCGAGTTGTAGAGGATCTGACCGGCAGCAGTCGGCTTGACGCCGGCCCGCGCTCTTTCAAGCAGGCGGCATTCGTATTTGTCTTCCAGGCTCCTGACCTGCTGGCTCACCGCGGATTGAGTGACGAAATTCTGCGAGGCGGCATAAGAAACGCTGCCACTCTCGATAATATCGCAGAAGACCTTTAGCGTTTCGATGTGCATAATACTTCGTTCTGTTATAAGCGTATTTGATACAAACTGGTGACGCAATCGGCGCCTCTGCGCGCTCGACCCTACCCAGCGGTGGAACACCACCCTGAAGCGCGACGCTGGGAGTCTGCGCGGGCGTGATTCAGAATCTTACTTATATCGAACTGAATGCCCTCGACCTATGCATACTCGACCTATAAGGAGCCAATATGGCAGCGTTCATCCGGGACCTTGACTTCTATAATCTCGAAGAGTGCTTGAGCCCCGAGGAAAGGATGACTCGCGATGCGGTGCGGCGTTTCGTCCAGCGCGAAGTGTTACCCTCAGTCGAGCGCCATTTTGCCAACGAAACGTTTCCCCTGGAGTTGGCGCCCATGATGGCCGAGTTGGGAATTTTCGGCGCCAACTTGAAAGGATACGGATGCGCCGGCATGAACAACATCGCCTATGGCCTCATCATGCAAGAGCTTGAAGCCGGCGATTCGGGGCTGCGCTCGTTCGCCTCGGTGCAGAGTGCGCTCGCGATGTATGCGATCTATTCATCGGGGTCGGAAGAGCAGAAAAATCGCTACCTGCCGGAGATGGCCAAAGGCAAATTGCTCGGCTGCTTCGGTCTCACCGAACCCGACCATGGTTCTGATCCGGGTGGGATGGAAACACGTGCGCGTAAGGACGGCCGCGGATGGATGCTGAACGGGACTAAGCGCTGGATCACCAATGGATCGATCGCCGACCTCGCGATCATCTGGGCAAAGGTGGACGAGGGCATCACCGGGTTCATCGTCGAAAGAGGCACCCCCGGCTTCACCACCAGCGATATTCACGGCAAATTCTCGATGCGGGCGTCAATTACTTCGGAGCTCGTGATGGAAGACGTGCGGCTCGACGAGAGCCATCATCTGCCTGATGCCCGCGGCTTGCGCGCGCCGCTCTCATGCCTAACCCAGGCGCGCTACGGGATTGCGTGGGGAGCTATCGGAGCCGCCCGCACCTGCTTCCAGTGTGCGCTCGACTACACCAAATCGCGCAAACAGTTCTCGCGTCCGCTCGCCGGTTATCAGATGGTTCAACGCAAGCTGGTCGACATGCTGACCGAAATTACCAAGGCGCAACTGGTGTGCCTCCGCTTAGGTCAGTTGAAGGACGCCGGTACGATGCGTCCCGAGCATGTCTCGTTCGCGAAACGCAACAATGTCAATGCGGCGCTGGAAATCGCCCGGATGGCGCGCGATATGCTCGGCGCCAATGGCATCGTTAACGAATACCCGGTGATTCGCCACATGCTGAATCTGGAAACCGTCAATACGTACGAGGGCACCTACGACGTGCAGACCTTGATCCTCGGACGGGATATTACCGGCGAAAGCGCATTCGACTAGCCGCCTTGCGCGATTCTATATGCGCACGTCCAATAGGCCCTTGCGGGCCGTTCGGCGGACTCCTTAGCTCGGCTCCGCTGCGCTGCGCGTAGTGTCGCGCGGCGGGAGGGATTCAAACCACGGCATCACCAGGCGTTCATTGATGGAATAAGTTAATGCGTGACCCCAGTCGGGCAGCTCCTCGTACTTGAGGTTATAGCCCAGACTCTTGAGCAACTCGTTGGTTTGGCGCGTGAATGCAACCGGAAAGATGAAGTCGTGCACCCCATGAATTACGAAGATCGGAAGTTCGCGGCCGGTCCTCGCCCGCAACATCGGATCGACCATCGGATGCAACGCGCCGGCGACCGGCGCGATTCCGGTGAACATTTCGTGCCGTTCGATTCCCAGCAGGTAGGTCATAATGCCGCCGTCGGACAGGCCGGTCAGGAACAGCCGCGAACGATCGATCGAATACTCGGCAGCAACCTCATCCAGCATCACCAGGATTGAACGGGTATCGATGCTGCTCGGAGTCATCGTCCAGGTGACATCAAGTGATTTTGGCGAAAGCAGAATATAGCCGCGCGCCCGCGCCGGCCGCAGCCATGTCCAGATATATTCGTAGCCTTCGCCATAGCCGCCATGCAGGCAGATAACCAGCGGCCATGCTCGATCTGCTGTGTAGTTTTCGGGAATGTAAAGTGAGTAGTCCGAACGCTTGTCGTTACGCTCGCGATGAATAAATCCGACGGCAGCGCCGGC
Source organism: Binataceae bacterium (SeqCode) (assembly GCA_963752805.1). Classification (GTDB taxonomy): domain Bacteria; phylum Desulfobacterota; class Binatia; order Binatales; family Binataceae; genus JAMXLL01. Next base: position 71,350 of record CAVWAA010000032.1, on the reverse strand, counting down.
GTTGGACGCTGGTTGACGGGCTTCAGTGATGTTTTCCGCTTCAAAATACCGGCTCACCGCGGGCAAATGCGGTTGCAGCTCGTACAACGAATACAAGGCGCGACAGAGCGAGCGGCGGCTGTAAAGAAAGGAGACGGTCCAATTGGGACCGGGCTCGCTCATAAAGAGATTGAACGACTTCTGCAATTCGCCCGCAGTCTCGACCATCCGTTGGTGGAAATCGGCCATCTGGTCGGGGGGAGTGAGCGGCGCAAATTCGGCATCAAAACGGCGGAAGAGATCGCCAGTCGTTTCGAGCATCTGCGCCTGCGCTGGCCTTACTTCCCTGATACGCAGATTCTCCTGAATGGATTCGGAAGTGCGCAGGAAATTCAAAAAGGCGTCGTCGAAAGGTGAAAGTTTCGCAGTATAATCGGTCAGCGCTTGGGTCATCGAATGGCCTCGTTGTGGTCGGCTTCCCAAGTCGTCTAGCGTGGGTCGGAAGCCAATGCCACAGCTTAGCCGCATCGCCGCCGGAAATTCACACAACGCGAGTGTCGCTGTCCTCTGTACGCTTTTTGTGATGGCGCCGGGCCCGTCGGTAATGGGTCACTTTGAGTTCATGTTTATCATCGAGGCCTCAGTTTGTGTCACCCTCGCGCGTGGCTGCCGCGCGAAGGGTCCCGGATTCAGGGATTCCTTGCCGCGCGCCAAGCAGACCAGACGCGCGGGAATGACAACAAGAAGGGCGCAAACTGACCCACTACCGGCCCATCGGTCGGGCTTGACAAGAGGCTCTGCCTGCGATTATATACCAAGCAAGCGTTTGTTTAAGTTCAACTGCAGCACTGCCTCAGAGAGCAAATTATGACCACAACCCAGCACTTAATCGAAAGCCAATTCGAAACTCTCTTCCAGCGCGACTATGCGGTGCATGCGCCCGATATGCGCCGCCTTTACGAAAACGCCAAACGCGATCAGTGGAACGTCTCAAAGGATATTGACTGGTCGCAACCGGTCGAGCTGGAGAAAGGAATTTTCGCTGACGGCATGGTCAACGGATACCGCAGCGAAGTTTGGGACAAGCTTGACGCCAAACAGCAGCGCGAGCTGAATCTTGAATTCTCATGTTGGCGGCTGTCGCAGCTCTTGCACGGCGAGGAAGGCGCGATGCTCGCCTGCAGCCAGCTGGTCGATATGGTGCCGAGCAACGATGCCAAGTTCTTTCAGTCCACCCAAGTGGTTGACGAGGCACGGCACGCCGAGGTGCTCAGCCGCTATCTGCTCGAAAAATGCGGCGGCCGCATTTATCCAATGTCCGGCAATATCAAGCTGCTGTTCGATTTCCTGCTGGGGCAGGGTAAATGGTTTATCAAAACCGCCGGGCTTCAGCTTATCGCCGAGACGTTCGCGGTGGGGTTATTCCGAATGCTGGCGGAAACCTCCCTCGATCCATTGCTGCGGACCATTTGCAAGCGAATCCTGGCTGACGAGTCGCGCCATATGGGCTTTTCGGTACTCGGGCTGCCCGACATGATCGCGAGCCTGAGTCCCTCCGACATGGCTGAATTGGAGGATTTCACGGCGGAGGCTTGCCGGCTGGTACTACGCGGGCAGTTTGCACGGGAAGCATTCGAAAAAGTCGGCTTTAGCGCGAGCCAGATAAAACAGGTTGAGCAGACCCGGGTCGAGCAGGCCAAGAGCAACGATTACGCTCTTTTCCGGCAAATCTTTCGACGCGAGATGTACACTCAGGTAGTGGCCAATCTGAAGAAGGTCGGCTTGATGACGGCGCATATGGCCGAGAATTTGGTCAAGATTGGTATCGATCCGGCCGTCAACGGCCGTGCCTACTCACTCGAAGCCGAGAGCACGACCTGACGGGCGACAAGATGACGGACAGCCATAATTGAAGGACGCCAAGGCTCACGACGCTGCACTCATGCGTGGAAACTATGGCGGGTGAAATTCAGACCACCGGCCGAATGCCACGACAAGATAACCGCCGCGTTCAGCTACTGGATGCGGCGGCGAGGCTCTTTTGCCAACGCGGCTTTCATGCGACCTCGATGCGCGATATTGCCAAAGCGGTCAACATGTTGTCCGGCTCGATTTACTACCATTTCAACTCCAAGCAGCAGATGTTGCTGGCAGTATATGCGGAAGGCGCTCGCCGGATTGGGGAGTTGGTTGACGCCGCAGTTGGGCGCGAGACCGATCCATGGACACGGCTGGAAGCGGCCAGCGCTGCCCACCTCAACGCGCTCAGCATAACGCATCGGGATTATGCGCAGGTCATGATTCGCACGCTGCCGCAGGAAGCCGACGGTATCGGCACTCAACTGCGCGATATTCGGCGCGATTACGAGGCCAAATTCCGCCGGCTCATTGATGCGCTGCCACTGCCGCTCGATGTCGATCGTCATTACCTGCGGCTGATGTTGATCGGCGCGCTAAACTGGTCACACGTCTGGTACAAACCCGGCGGCGACCGGCCCGAAGTCGTGGCGAAAGCTTTTATCCGGAGCCTCCGCCAGCGAGCAGACAATGGCGGTTAGTGGATGGCTTGTTTCGTCAACAACGGATAAATCGATTGAGTGTGGCAATGTGAGGCATGCGGCACTACCGTACGGAATCCATCGTTCGCGGCGCTCGCAGCGATGTGAACCCCGGGGGTAGCCGTTCGACGACTTACGGCATCTTCCATACGATTTGGGTCGCGTCGCCGTCCGCGAGACGTGAGGGTTCCGCTCCTACGACGGTCAGCTGCGGCTGAAGGGGCGTGCTTTTGCAGCGGGTTCGACATCGGCGGCGGCCGGGGTCAAATGGATGCGTCGCCAAGCATTCATCGAGGACTCACAGTGTAACCAATCAGCCAGATTTATCGCCCCTTCAATAGTAAGGTGCTCCGCCTCTTCTAAACGCCCCTGAATAAGCCCAAAACTGGCACATTGCACGATTGCGGCTGTCAAATTAGTGTTCTCCATCGCCCCCTGGCCCAAGGCCCCTCCGCAATTAAAGGAGCAAGCACCGAGCCAACGCCCATAATGAATCAGGCGGTAGCCTTTACAATTTTTACCCTAAGATTCCGAAGGAACCGGTACGAGGGCGGCTGCCGGTGATGGTCGGTTTGGCGACACCGCAGTGTTTCCTTAGCACTGTGCAGCTTTTGGTTAGCGGCTGAGTTGGGCGCCGTGCTTAATATTCAGGCTTGAAATCGAAATGGTGGATGGCATCTATGAAACGGATCGTGCGGGTTTTCGACCGCATGACCACGCTATTGGTCATGGCGCCACCGGACAGGAAACGTACGCCCCGCAGATAATCGCCGGTGGTAACCCCGGTCGCCGCAAACATGACGTTGTCTCCTGCCATTTCCTCCAACGTGAATTTGCGCCGCAAATCCAAAATTCCAGAGGCGAGGCAGGCTTCGGCCTCCTGTTCGTTGCGTGGCGTGAAACGGCATTGCATCTCGCCGCCCGCTGAGCGAATGGCAGCGGCAGCGAGGACGCCTTGATGTGCCCCGCCGATGCCGATCAGCAAATCGATCTCACTTTCCACCCGGGTAGTCGCAATGCCGGCCGAAAGGTCGCCGGCGGTCAGCAACTTGATACCGGCTCCAGCACGGCGCACCTCCGTAATCAGTTTCTCATGGCGTGGGCGATCAAGAATCGCCACCCGCAGATCCTCGACGTAGACCTGCTTTGCCTCCGCCAGAGCTTTGAGATTATCAGTGGGCGAGCGGTCGAGGTCGATGACACCGCGCCCGATCGGACCGCAGGCGAGCTTGTCCATGTAGGTGTCGGGACAGCGCAGGATCTTACCGCGTTCGGCCAGCGCTACGCACGATAGAGCGTTGGAGCCGCCGGTCGCACAAATTAGTGAGCCTTCCAGCGCGTCCAGCGCCACATCGACTTCAGGCCCTGCGCCAGTGCCGACGATTTCGCCCGAATAGAGCATCTCGGTCGTACCGGGCGCACCTTCACCGACGACAATTTTGCCGTCGAACGCAATCGAGTTGAGCGTATTGCGCATCGCTTCGATCGCGACCTTATCCGCCATCTGCTCGTCGCCCTTGCCAATGAAGCGGGCGGCGGCCAAAGCTGCGGCTTCGGTTGCCCGCACGACTTCCAGTGCGAGATTGCGTTCCATCCCGGCTTCCTCTTTTACTCAGTTGACCGGCAGGTCCGCGCCAAAAAGCACCTCAATCAGCCGATAGCCAGCTCCGACAAGGACATGTGTCCGCGCCGCGTCGGCCTCTGTATAGCGCCGCGTCTCGGTGCCTGACCTTTCGTTAGTCTGAGGGCCAAGCTCGTCGCTTTTGAGAATAGCGAAGGGCACCGGTTCGTTCGAGTGAGTCTTCAGCTTCGACGGGGTTGAGTGATCGGGCATCAGGAGAAGAGCGAAATCGCCCAAGGCGGGCAATTCTTGCAGCATTGGACCCAATATCAACTCGTCGATACGCTCCAGCGCTTCAACTTTGAGGTCTGGCCGTCCCATATGGCCGGCCTCATCCGGCGCTTCAATATGAAGCAGCAGGAAATCGCGGCTTTTCAACGATTCAAGGCCGTACCGCGCCTTTGCACCGTAGTCTGTATCGAGAAACCCGGTGGCGCCTGGGACTGTTATCACATTTAGGGCAGCTAAGCGGCCAAGGCCGTTGACCAGGTCGACTGCCGAAATCACTGAACCGTCAACGCCGAAGCGCGCTTTGAGGGTCGGGACCGCTGGCCGCTTGCCTTGCCCCCAGAACCACACAGAGGTCGCCTCCGTTTTACCCTCGGCCTGACGTTTGCGGTTCACAGGATGATCTCTGAGGATCCGCATCGAGCGCCGCATTATGGAATTTAGCCGTTCGGCGCCCTCCCCGGCCGGCAAGTACGATTCAACCGGTTTACCGGTAATGTCATGGGGAGGCGTCAAGCGCATGCGGCTGGGACCACCGCGCCACACCATAAGGTGCCGATAGCTGACGCCGTTGAAGAACTCAACGCCATCGCCGGCCAATTCGTGACCAATATCGGAGACGATCGCTGCGGCTTCTCCGCTACTGATATGACCTGAGGTGAAGTCATGCATCATCGAGGTCCCGTCCGTGCCAGGCTGCAGCGATACGAGATTCATCCGGAACACAACGTCGTCGGGACCGAGTGATATTCCCTGACTGGCGGCTTCGATGGGAGCGCGTCCGGTGTGATATCGCGCGGGATCATAGCCGAGCATCGTCATCGTGCCGACATCACTTCCGGGCGGCATCCCATCCGGTATCGTCGCCACCAGGCCGAGCCTTCCGCGCGTGGCGATAAGATCCATGTTGGGCTTGTGCGCAGCTTCCAGTGGAGTCTTGCCGTCCAATTCGTCGCAGGGCCAATCGGCCATTCCGTCACCATGAATAATCACATACTTCATTCGATGCAGACCTCGCTAAAGGGGGGAGGTGCGCGCTCTTCGATTAGTACTCGTTACTGTTTCTTCAGGTCTCGAGCAACTTTAGCATTTTGTTTAGATCGGGCTCGGCGACGATCGTGTTGCTTAGATTTTTCAGCGCTGTATCCGGGTCTTTCAGCCCATGGCCGGTTAATGTGCAGACCGCAATCGTGCCGGGTTTAAGTCCGCCAGTCGTGCTGTATTTCAGCAGGCCAGCGACAGATGCGGCCGAGGCCGGCTCAGCAAAAATCCCTTGCGCAGCGATTAGCCGATAAGCCGCCAAAATTTCCGCGTCTGTGACCATATCAATCGTGCCGCCGGATTCGTCGCGGGCGGTAAGCGCGCCGCTCCAACTCGCCGGGTTGCCGATTTTGATCGCGGTGGCGACCGTATGCGGGTCGTCTATCGGATGGCCGAGGACGATTGGCGCCGACTCGGCTGCCTGATACCCCATCATTTTCGGCAACCGGCTTGACAGCGCCTCGTCGAGATAATGGCGATAACCGGCCCAATAAGCAGTGATGTTGCCAGCGTTGCCCACGGGCAAAAAATGGTGCGTCGGCGCGTCGCCGAGTTGGTCACACACTTCGAAAGCGGCAGTTTTCTGCCCAGCGATCCGATCGGGATTGATACTGTTGACCAGCCGAATCAAGACCGGCTCGTGCTCGGCCAAATCACGGACGACCTTAAGGCAAATGTCGAAGTTGCCAATGATCTCAACGACGCGCGCCCCATGCATCACGCTTTGCGATAGTTTTCCCAGCGCCACCGCGCCCTTTGGAATGAACACATAAGCCTGTAGTCCGGCCCGTCCCGCATAAGCAGCGGCTGATGCCGCGGTATTACCGGTGGACGCGCAGATGACCTTGCGCACACCTTCCCCTACCGCTTTGCTGATCGCGACGGTCATCCCGCGATCCTTGAAGGAGCCAGTCGGGTTCGCGCCCTCAAACTTCAAATACACCTTGACGTCGCGGCCGACACGTTCGGCCAGCGGCGGGCTCTCGATGAGCGGCGTGTTACCTTCATTAAGGGTAATAACAGGCGTTGAATCACTGACTGGAAGGAAGCGGCGATAATGTTCAATCAAGCCCGGCCAGCGCGTCAGCCGCGTAGCTGTTCGGGATCGGTTCTGTTTCGTCACAACCTTCTGTCCTTCATCGCTCGGCGGCGTAGATGCCGCGGGATGTCTTCTGCCCTGCCTGGTGCAACAGCGCGCGGCCGTCTACCCTAAAGCTGCTCTTCGATCCTGATGAAGGCCGGGGAGCGCTCCACCATCTTGAGTTGTCCGATCGCAGTCAGCGCGCGCTTGAGATTCCGTTCAGCCGCTTCATGCGTGCGCATTATCACCGGCACGGTGCTCGCCACCCCGCGTCCCTGCTGGATCACCGACGCGATCGAAATATGGTTACGGCCCAGCACGGAGGCTATTGCACCGAGGACACCGGGCTGATCGCGCGCCATGAACCGCAGATAATATTCGCATAGCACGTCGTCCATCGGCTTGACACGCCCTGGCTTTACAGTAGCGGTCGGATAGCCGAGCGCATGTGCCCCGCCGCGCGAACCCGCCATGCGATGACGCGCGATTTCGAGAATGTCCGCGATCACGGCGGTCGCGGTGGGTAGTTGACCAGCGCCCTGACCATAGTACATCGTCGGGCCCAGCGCCTCGCTGTGCACGTAAATCGCGTTGAATGCGCCTGATACGCCGGCCAGCAGATGGCGCTGAGGAATCATTGTCGGATGCACGCGAGCTTCGATTGCGCTGCCGTCATCTTTGGCGATAGCGAGCAACTTGATCGTATAGCCGAGCTGACGCGCATAGTTGATGTCGGCAAGCGTTACGCGGCCGATGCCTTCGGTATAAACCTTTGCTGGTTTGAGCAACACACCGAAGGCCAGCGTGACCAGCAGGCACAGTTTGTGGGCGGCGTCGTGGCCCTCGATGTCCAAGGTAGGATCGGCTTCGGCCAGACCGCTTTCCTGCGCCTGGCGCAACGCATCCGCAAACTCGCTACCGGCATCCGTCATCATGCTCAGGATCGAATTACAGGTGCCGTTGACAATCCCATAGACGGCGCGCTGCCGGTCGCCAGCGAGAGCTTCACGCAATGTCCTCATAATCGGCACGCCACCGCCAACACTGGCTTCGAAGCCCACCGCACGTCCGGATTTCGCCGCGGTCCGGAAAATCTCGTCGCCGCTTTCGGCCAACAATGCTTTGTTGGCAGTCACTACGTCTTTGCCGGCTTCGAGCGCTTTCAGCATCAACGAGCGGGCCGGCTCCTGGCCGCCGAAAAGCTCGACTACGATATCAACGTCCGGGCGGACCACCAGCGATGCCGCGTCACGGGTGATCAACTGTGAGTCAAGGCCTAGGGAAGAATCCGGCTTGAGACTCCTGTCGGCGACGCCGGCCAGCTCAAGTGCGGCCCCCAGCTTACGCTCAAACATCCTGGCATTGCGGCGCAGCAGGCGAACGACGCCCTCTCCCACGGTCCCGCAACCGAGCAAGGCCAGCCGCACGAGCCTTGAGTCAGCGCGGCGCGTCACAATCCTTCGATCAATCGTTTGGAGTCGATCGCGCAAGGAGGGTTCTCCAGTCAGCCAAGTTGTGCCAATTGAGCGAGCTTAGCCTCACTAGAGCGGACTTCGCCGCTGCACAGGATAGATCGGCGCAAAAGCCGCCACTGGAGATGCCGATGCCGCCGTCTCTACGTCGCCGCTACGCGCCATGGAGGCGCGCCCACCTGACTCAATGCGCATCGAATGCCGCGGATTGCCTGGCGCGTTCGGTGTTCGTTTTCGATCAATGCGAAGCGGACATGGCTATCGCCCGCCGCACCGAAGCCTATCCCGGGCGAAACCGCGATCTTCGCCTCACGCAGCAGGAACTTGGCAAATTCCAGCGAGCCCATTTCGCTAAACGGCTCCGGAATCGGCGCCCACACGAACATTGTCGCGCGGGGCGGCTCGACCGTCCATCCCACGCGATTGAGTCCGCTGATTAACGTGTCGCGCCGGCGGCGATATGTCTCAACGATTTCCGCTACGCATTGCTGTGGGCCGTTGAGCGCCGCAATCGCGGCGACTTGCACGGGCGCGAAAATGCCGTAATCGAAGTAAGATTTGAGCCGCGTCAAGGCAGCGATCATCTCGCGGTTACCCACCGCAAACCCGACTCGCCATCCGGGCATGTTGTAGCTCTTGGATAAGGTAAAGAACTCGACTGCAACCTCCCGGGCTCCGGGTACTTCCATAATCGATGGTGCGCGGTAACCGTCGAAGCAGAGGTCGGCATAAGCGAGATCATGTATCACCAGGATTTCGTTCTCGCGGGCGAAGTCGATCACCCGTTGCATAAACCTGTGGTCAACGGTTGCCGTCGTTGGATTATGCGGAAAATTGATGATCAGCAGCTTGGGATGCGAGCGAGCGCGACTGACCGCTGCGAGCATCTCGTCGAAAAACTCATCACCGTTCCGCAGCGGAATCCCGACCACCTCGGCCCCCGCGATGATGCACCCATACTGATGAATCGGGTAGGTCGGCGTAGGCGCGAGCACCACGTCGCCGTTATCCAGTAGGGCGAGAGCGAGATGGCCGATCCCCTCTTTTGAGCCGATGGTGACGATCGCCTCCGAATCGGGATCAAACTCAACGCCATAGCGCCGCTTGTACCAGTCGCAGATCGCCAGCCGCAGCTTGTATACCCCGCGTGACACCGAGTATCGATGGTTAGAGGCCTTGGCCGTGGCTTCGATTAGCTTATTGACGATCTGGGGAGGTGTAGGCTCATCAGGATTTCCCATGCCGAAGTCAATGATGTCCTCACCGGCGCGGCGGGCCTCCAAGCACAGCTTCACCGATCGCGTTGAAGACGTAGGGTGGTAATCGGTTAATCCTGGGAAACTCCATTGCGCCCCCGTAACGTAGATCAGCCTCGCACCGCTTTGTTTGGCAGTTCTGCCATGTTACCCCTCAACGATGTCGCTTTCGAGGTTCGAGATAAAGTTCATCACATCATCGCGTTCGCGCGGTGGCACGTTGAACTTTTCCAGCGTGGCCGCCACATGTTTCTCGAAGGCGGCGTAATCTTTTTTGTTGATTCCCATTCCCCTGTGCGAAGTCTTCATGTCGCGGCCAAGATAGAAGGTAGGCCCTCCGGCAGACGCGGCGATGAAGTCTATGGCTAATTGCCGTTCGCGGTTGTTGGTATCAGTACTGCGCGGGCTGGTCCAAAACCGCTGCAGTAATGGATCTTCGCGCAGGCGGGGTAAGAGGTCGTCGACCACCGCCGCTATCGCGTCATAGCCCCCGAGCCTTGAGTAAAGCGAATCCTTGGATGTTACCATTGGAGGCCCCTCCACCGAGGCCGGCTCGATTGTCCAGCATGCGCCCCAATTGAGCCGCCTCCCTGTGAGGTCACGAATGCTCTCATTCGTGCGGCGCACATGCAAGTCTGAAGCTGCCGCAGGGTTTGCACCAGATCTGTTTAAGCCGGCGTTTCACCGACCGGGGCAGCCGGGGCTCCGTGCGCGCGTAACGCCAAATAGCATGGGACCACTGCGAGTGAGAGCAGCCCGCCGAATTGCCAGGTCGCCTGGATGCCAGCCCGGTCGGCGATGACACCACCGGCGAGAAGGCCCATTGAGCCGCCCAGTGTTGCGAACGTACTGTTGAACGACAGTAAGGTCGCCCTCTCCGCGGCTCCCAGTTGCTCGTTGAACCAGCTCTGCTCCAGCGGCATTAGCGAACCCCAGCAGAAATTGAGGGCCGTCAGAATAGGCAGCACCATCGACGGCCGATGGCCAACTGCGCCCGCAGAAAACATCAGTGCGGCAGAAGCTATTGCGAGCATGGTCAGCCGCGGCGGCCGCATATTCTCGTCGCCACCTATCCGAATCATTGCCTCCGCGCCCGCCATTCGGGCGATTGTGAAAAGCGAATACAGCCAGCCAACGATCCAAATTCCCACCGTGTAGGTATCGTTGAAGAATTGAGGCCACTCCAGCCAGTAGGGCGCCCATGCAGCGAACAGAACGCCATTGGCGAGGCTCAACAACAGTACCGAGCGGCGGCCGAATCCCTCGCGCAGGCCATCCGAGATTCGCCTTCCAACCTGCGCGCCCATCGCTGCCAGGTCGAGCTGCGCGGCTTTTCGGCCATCATCGTTCATCAGCAGCGCTCCGACCACACCCGCAACCGAATAGCCCGCGGCGCCGAGCACCCACGGCCATGCGATGTTGTGACCGGCGACGTAGGCGCCGATCACCGCGGATGCCATAAACCCAACGTTGGTGAGCTGGGAAATTCGAGAGAAGAGGCGGTCCTTGAGACCTTGAAAACCCGCCTGGTCGAGCGCGTCCACGCCCCATGCGTCGATAGCGCCATTGCAGAACGTGGTGCCGATACCGTCAATCGTCTCCCCAAGCAGAAACATCGGATAACGGTAGGCGAAGAAGTACACCATGAAGGCCGCGGTTCGCAGGGCACATCCCAGCATAAAGGACCGGCGGCGCCCGAGCGCATCCGCAAACGCCCCGGTTGGCACATCGGTCAGGAAAGTGACGGTGAAATAGGTCGCCAGCACACTGTTCATCTGCAACTGGTTCAGGCCACGTGCGCGCAAGAACAGTGGATAGACGCCGAAAAGAAATCCGCCGCCGAACGAATATACCCACCACACCGCAAAATAGCGGCGCATAATATGCCGTATGTCGTGTGCGGGGTTGCTCACCAAATTCTCCGCCGTTTGGGCTACTAGCAAAGGCCCCGGAGGGAGTCGGCTCGGGCCTAAGATTGATTCGGCCGCTGTTCTCCGCCGGTCCGCCATCGTTTAAACTTGCGACATAATACCCTGTCTCCTTGTCCGCTCCTGCCCGTCCCCTCCCGCTCCGATAGTTGGAGAGAAGAGGTGAGGGGAATTGGGCGGGAGAGGGTCAGGGTGAGGGTTCTGCGTCTTTGCTCACTGCGAACAATCCAGTCGATTTCCAGAAATCCGTTCCCGAGCCGCGCCTGCCGACGCGGGTTTATCGCTTTACCAGCGTGCTGCTGCTGGCGGCGCGTATCTACAGCCGCTACAAGGGGATTCAGCTATGGTCGCGCTACTTTGGCAAACAGCGCAAAGAACAGCGTTACCGGCGCCAGGACTTGCGTGCCGCGCGCGCTCTTTACGCCGCCTCGATTCGGCTCGAAGGGCTGCTGATTAAAGCCTGTCAGTTTATCGCGACACGAGCCGATATTTTGCCGGAAGAATGGGTGGGAACGCTATCGGGATTGCACGATAGCGTGCCGCCACGCCCATTCGGCATCATTCGGCAGCAGATCGAAAAAGAACTTGGCGGTCCGCTCGAAGCTATCTTCGCGCAGTTCGACCCGTGTCCGCTTGCGGCGGCTTCTCTCGCGCAGGTGCATCAAGCGCGCACCGCTGACGGCCGGCGGTGCGCCGTTAAGGTGCAATATCCGGGAATCGAGGGGATCATCCGCGCCGACCTGCGCAACCTGATGTTCACTCTGCGGCTGCTTGCCCGGCTGGAGCGGGACTTGGATTTCCGCATCATCGCGCGCGAACTCCTGAAGTACATCCCGATGGAGCTCGATTTCCTCAATGAGGCGCGTAATTGCGAAACCATCAGGCGCAATTTCGCCTCCCGTCCTGATGTCATAATTCCCCAAGTCTATCACGAATTCACAACCCGCCGGGTGCTCACGATGGAATTGGTCGAGGGCGTCAAAGTCACCGATATCGAAGGATTGGCGCGCGCCGCAATTGACAAGCACGAGGTCGCGCAAAAGCTCATCGAGATTTTTACCGAGATGATCCTGCGTGACGGTTTTTTTCATGCCGATCCGCATCCCGGCAATATCCTGGTTCAGCCCGGTCCGCGCCTGGTGCTGCTCGACTTCGGACTAGCCAAGGACTTTCCGCCGGCGTTTCGCGACGCGATGGTACGGTTGACTTTCGCGATTTTGACGACGAACCGCGAAGGGATTGTCTCTGCCTTTCACGCTCTCGGCTTCCGCACGCGCGACAATTCGCCGGAGACCTTGCTGATGCTCGCGGATCTCTTTTTGGGTAATTCGGTGAAGCGCAACCGCGCTTACGCCGATCGTGAACTGGTCGGGGAATTTGCCGAGGAGCTGCCGCGCACATTGCGCGCGAACCCAATAGTCGAGGTTCCCGCGGACGTGCTGCTGGTCAATCGGGTAATGGGCTTGCTCAGCGGAATCGGCAAGACCCTCGATTCGCAGGTGAACCTGTTCTCAACCCTGATGCCGTACGCAAATGAGCTGATGGCACAACAAAGCGCCGCCGAGGAGTGAGTGCGAGCGCGGCCCACTGTAATACATGTAAGCTGCCGTTTTTTTTCGTGCTTCGCCTGAAATCGTCGCTCAGGGCAGAGAATCCCAGCAGCCTCAGGGCATTAACGGAAAATGGACAAGCAATTTATTCTCGATGAGATCAGACGGACCGCCGTGGAAAACGGTGCGAAGGTGCTCGGTGCCCGTAGGTTTTTGAAAGAAACCGGAATAAAAGCATCCGATTGGGACAAACATTGGGACCGATGGGGAGATGCGGTTCGCGAAGCGGGTTTGAAGCCCAATAGCAAGAACGTGGCAATCCGCGAGCAAATACTCTTCGAGAAACTTATCTCCCTGATACGAGAACTCGGCCATTTCCCTGTCAAAAACGAGCTTCGGCGAAGAGCCCGCGTTGACCGTGATTTCCCAAGCGCGAACGTCTTTCAGCGCTTTGCCGGGGGGCTAGGCCAAAAACTAGCGTGTAAGGTGGGAGCGTTTTGCGAGGCTAACTCTGGGTACGGCGATGTGCTCGGACTATGCTCAAGTATTTCCAGTTCACCTAATTTCAAGACCGCAAAATCCGCGGCTGAAGAGCAGAATTTCGGATCTGTTTATCTCCTAAAATCCGGGCGTCACTACAAGATAGGTCGGAGCAATGCGGCAGGCCGAAGAGAGTATGAAATAGCGATCCAATTGCCACAAAAATCGAACCTCCTTCACCGCATCCGGACGGACGATCCGGTCGGCATTGAAGAATATTGGCATAAGAGGTTCGCCGACAAACGCAAGAACGGCGAATGGTTCGAGTTAAGCAGCTCCGATGTGAAGGATTTCACGCGCAGAAAATTCATGTAACAAGTTATCGGCGCCCGGCGGGTCTTGAGGGTTCTCCCCGACCGGTAGAAGCCAGGCCCATTTTTAGTGCGGCGGTGAGGGTCCTTCAGAAAAATCAGTTTGGATTGGCGCTAGCTCGGCAGCCAATTTTTCTATCGGTCCCTCACCCGCGCTGCAAAGGAGCCGCGCGACCTCTCACGAACTTTAGGGAGAGGTAACCGGAGCGAGCGGGCCGCGTAGCAGACGGCCCGGCAGCGCGCCGGTGTGTTCGTTGTGGCGGAGCACTACTTCGCCATTGACTATCGTGGCGAGGACTCCATCTGCTTTCTGTTTCAGCCTACGCGCCCCGGCCGGCAGGTCGTGAGCCAGTGCCGGCATTTGCGGCGCCACCTTCTCCGGATCGAAGATCACTAGATCGGCGATATTTCCTTCGCGCAGCAATCCACGTCCGGTCAGCCCCCAAAAAGAGGCGAGGTCGAAGGTAATTTTTCTGACCGCCTGTTCCAGCGTCAACGCTTGCTTTTCGCGCACCCAGTAACTCAGCAAATGCGTCTGGATCGACGAATCCATAATCTGCGACACGTGCGCGCCCGAATCCGAGAAGGTAACTACAGAACGCGGATGCCGCATCATCGCGAGCACCACGTTTTGATCTTCGTTGACCAGCGGCTGCTGGAAGAAGAGCCGGAGATGCTTTTCCAGCGCCAGCTCAATCATCATCTCGACGGGATCCTTGTTTTGTTCACGCGCGATTTCGCCAACTGAGCGGTATGGCGGAAGCGGTTTGTCGAGCACGAAAATCCAGTCGAACTCAGGCCGCCGCGGTTCGGCACCGACGGTTTCCTCGCGCGAACGCATTCGCTCATGCGCCGCCTCGACCAACTTCGCGCGAAGCTCGGGATTGCGCAACGCAGCTTCCTGCTCGTCCAACGGCAGCTTGCGGATATCGCGCCATATCTCTGCCTTATCGAATGGAGTTCTGGTTTCAAACGACAACAGCGTGCTGATCGAGCGGCTATGGCCCTGCACCAGCATCTTGCCACCCGCCGCATTCGTGTCATCGACCATCTCAAACATCGGGCGCCACGTATGGGGAGTCTTGCGCGAATAGGTCACGCCAAAAGTAGTCGGCACGCCGGTGCTGACGGCGAGCGCCTTCAGGCGGCTGATATAGTCGCGCATCCTGTCAGGGTCACGGTCGATGTCTTCCCGCGCAATTTCAAACACTCCCGCGCGCAAGTCGCCCATCACACCGACCAGTTGCTTCACTTCATCCCAATTAGCCAGACGGCTGGCCACCGGACGCCCGTCAGGAGTTTGATGCGCACGCGAACGCGAGGTGGTAAAACCAGCCGCCCCCGCGTGGATAGCGGACCGCAGTTCGGCCTTCATCGCGGTGAGGTCTTCAGAGTTAGCCTCCTGGTCGAATGCACGCTCACCCATCACGTAGGTCCGCAATGCCGAATGGCCAACGTAGGCGGCATAGTTGATGCCCTTGGGAAGGCGGTTGACCGCGTCAAGATATTCCGGGAAGGTCTTCCACGACCATTTGATCCCCGCCTGCATCGCCTCAGGCGAGATATCCTCGGCACGCTCCAGATTGCGCATGACGAGTAATTTGTCTTTTTCTTCACAGGGGGCGAGCGAGAAGCCGCAGTTGCCCATCACCACCGAGGTAACACCGTGCCAGCATGAGCAGGTACCGAGCGCATCCCAAAACACCTGGGCATCCATGTGCGTGTGGGCATCGATGAAGCCGGGTGCTACCACCTGGCCCTCGGCATCGATGATTTCGCGGGCCGAATCCTGTGGCGTGCCGATACATGCAATCCGGCCGGCGGCGATGCCGATGTCGGCGCGATACCGCGGTAGACCCGAACCATCGACGATAGTGCCATTACGGATGAGTATGTCGTAAGCCATCTTCTCTCCTCGCTCGTTAAGCGGCGCGGGCCGGACGAATTATCACATTACCAGCGGACCACCTGTTCGTATATCTTTGGCAACTGACGCGGCAATGACGTGATGTCTTCGATCACTAGATAACGCGACGCTGAGCACATCTGGCGTAGATAGTCGTGGCCGGTGCGGTCCACCGTGATGCAAAACGGCAGCACGCCGGACATTTCCAGCTCTTTCAACGCTACCATCGTGTCCTGAATCCCGTACGCATTCGAACGCCGATCATGCCCATAATCGAAATCCTGGGGGAAACCGTCACTCAACAGCATTACATGCTTGGCCCGCGAGGAGACGTCCTTGAACTTCTCGCGCACATGGCGGATCGCGGTGCCCATCCGGGTGGATCGTTTCGGCTCGACCGCTCCCACGCGCGCCTTGACCTCATCGGTCAATTCATTGTCGAACTCCTTGATTACATAGAACTCGACGTTGTCGCGGCCATGGCCGGAAAAACCCATTATGGCGTAGGAGTCGCCGATTTCCTCGAGCGATTGCGCCATGATCACCAGGGCTTCCTTATTAACGTCGATGATGCGGCGGGGACGCATTGGCTGTTGCGGACGGCGCTGCCACGTTTTCGTCCAGTCGTCGTTGTCGTCATCCTGCTGCCCGTAGCGCGGCGGCTCACGATGAATCGGCTCGTCGGTTGAGGCCGACATGTCCAGCAGGAAAAGCGTGGCAACGTCGCGCGCCTCTTTCTTGCGCGCTTTGTAGAGCCGGCCGTCAGGCACCTCGCCCATTCGCCGCGCGACGCGCGATTCGATCGTGCGTTCGAGGTCGATTTCATCGCCATCTTCGAGTCCGCGTACCATCCGATAGGAGGCTGGCCGGATCCGCTGGAAGTTGCGGCGCACCTGCGGCAGCAACTCGGCATAACGTAAAAGCGTGGCCTCGAAGAAATCGCTACCGTCACCGTCGACGCGGATTTCGCGCAGCCGGCACCAATTGCGCCGGTAGTCGGCAGCGACATAGTCCCATTCGTCGTATGCGTAATAGGAGTCCTGCGTACGGGTGCGCCCAAGGATCAGGCGTCCCGCGCCTGGCATCGTGCTGACCTCGCCGAGTTGCTCGCGCAGTTGCTCCAATTCCTGCACGTCCTTGTTGCCAAGCTGAGTGAGATACATTCCGTCGCCGTCGGCGTCACCGCTCGATTCGGACGGTTTGAGTTGTGCTCCCTGCTCGATAAGCTTGCGCAGTTCCTCGGGTGTGAGAGGCCGGCCGCCTTTACCCTTGGAATGCCGGCCGGAACTTTCCATCTGCACCAGCTGATCAGTTTCGCCGCCGCCGTCCTGGTCCGCGCTGTCGCCGAGCGCATCGTCGGCATCCCCAGCCGGGCGATTCAGGTTGCCGATCAAATCGTTGCGCATCTGGTCGGCACGCTCCCCCATCGCGTCGGCCGCGCCCGCGGCGCGCGCGGCCGCGATAAGCGCCTGTAGCCATTGGTACATCATTCCGCTGACGAGCGCGCTCTGTGTGACGTCAGTGTCGGGCTGACGCAACGGCTCGAAGAATTCGCGGGCACGGCTATTAAATCCACCGGCAGGACCGGGCTCGCCCGGCCCCGCAGCCAGCGCGGCCTTCACCAGGATAGTGCTGAGGGCCTCGGGCCGCAGCGTCTCCGCCAACGTTGCATTCATTCGCCGTAGCCGGGGCTCCAGACCCCGGTAACGGCGCGCCAACTCAGCGTCAACTCGCGCTGCTTCGCACAGGCGGAGCAGTGCGCCAGCAAGCGCGGGATCATCGAAAGCCTCGACATAGCTGTCAAGCGCTTCGACCCCGGTCTCGCCACGATCCTCAAAACCAGGAATATCCGACAGGCGGAAGTCGAAGGTGCCGAATTCATGACGCGCGGCAAGATGTGCGGCGGTCAGGATGTAATAATCGCGGGCCAACGCGTCGCTGCCAATCTGCGATACGCTTTCCGGCAGATAGATCATTTCGCCCGCGATAAGCGGATAATGAAAGGCCAGGATAGCGCCAGTGTTGGCCAGGGAATCGAGTCGAAATTCGAGCGGAAAAAGCATCCGCATGAATTTTGTCAGCATGCCTTTGAAGGTGAAGAGAGCATGCTCGTTGGCGGATGCAGGTGAAGTCATCATGGGGAGTATCTTTACAAATCAGGCCGCCAATATGCAATTTCTGTTCAACCGAGGGTCCTGGTCAATTGTAGCGTTGGCATCCTGGTTCGCGAAAGCGTTTCCTTTCTTCCGATCGGAAGAGAGGTTCAGATATTCAAAGCAGTTGTTCATGTGTCTAAGACCCACCCACGCAGTCATGAAGCTGAGGGGCCTCGGTCGATCTGAATCCCTCCCCCTGACCAGGGGGAGGTTAGGTGGGGGGTCGTCTGGCTTCGCCATCTTCACAACAGCGGCGATTGCGTTTTGTCACTTGACTAGGGCGTGCGGCAAAGACTTAACTGACTGTATATCATGAACATCACAGCTCGGCTCCGGGGCGGCAGGCTCGCCGTGTACACCGTCTCGGCGTTGACAATTATGCTCCTGAACGGCGGCGCACTGGCGGGTATTTCGGATAACGTCAAGTACAAAAGATTGCCGAATGGGCTACAGGCGCTCGTCCTCGAGAACCACAAGGCGCCGGTGGCAACGCTGAACGTCTTCTATCATGTTGGATCGCGCAATGAGACGTTCGGCGAAACCGGCATCTCGCATCTGTGTGAGCATCTGATGTTTCGCGGGACAAAAAAATATGGTCCCGAGGAATTTTCCAATATCATCGCCGAGAACGGGGGCGAGGATAATGCTTTCACCTCAGCCGATTACACTGATTATTTCGAAATAATTAATCGCGACCATTTGGACGTGCCGCTCTCGTTGGAGGCCGACCGCATGGCGAATTTTGCGCCTAAGGGTTTCGATTCGGAAAAAGCCGTGGTGATGGAGGAGCGCCGCTTGCGGACCGATGACAGTCCCCAGGAGGCGCTCGAAGAACAGGTCCAGGCGGCCTCTTTTACTGCCCATCCCTACCATTGGCCCGTGATCGGATGGATGCATGATATTCAGGGCCTGACCTTGGCGGACGCGCTCAAGTACCACACTATCTACTATTCTCCGCAAAACGCGATCGTGGTCGCGGTGGGGGATTTCGATGCGGCGAAGGTGATGAAGCAGATCGAAGAATTGTTCGGCGCCCTCGCCAATGGCCCCAAGCCTACACCGGTCACCGAAGTCGAACCGCCGCAGCAGGGCGAGCATCAGGTAACGCTGCGCCACGCCGCCAATTTGCCAGCCTTCGCTGAGGCGTTTCACTCGCCGAACTATAAGAACGCTAATGACTCCTTCGCGCTCGAAGTTGCGGGTGAGATGCTGGGCGACGGCAAAAGCTCACGCTTGTACAAGGACCTTGTAATTGACAAACAGATGGTAGTGGATGTGGACGCGGAATACGACCTGACCTCGTTCGATCCGAACCTGTTCTGGATCGCGGCGCAGATGCGGCCCGGGGTGAAAGCCGACGATGTAATGGCTGAAGTGGATCGTCAACTCCAGATGATTGGCAATCAACCTGCATCACCAGCCGAACTGCAGAAGGCCAAGAATCTGGAAGAGGCGGCTTTCGTCTTCGGCCAGGACTCGATCTTCCGAGAGGCGCAGTTGCTCGGCGTCTACCAAATGCTCGGTGACTATCATCTGGTCGACCGCTATTTGGGCGGAATCGACAAGGTTACCGCTGCGGATGTCCAGCGAGTGATCAAGCAGTACCTGATTAAACCCAACCGGACGGTGGGAGTGCTGGTTCCGACTGGTTTGCTGCCGCATGAAGCCGGTGGCGGTGCGGTCGGCACCGTGCATCACACTGCGCCGCCAGCCGCCGAGCGCATATCCCGCGCACTCGCCGCGAGGCTGACGCCTGTGCCCCTGCTGATTGATTCCAGCGAGGCGTTTCGATGAGGCGGCGACTGGCGCAAGCCGCGGGTACGGTTCTCGCGGCAGTGAGCGCTGTTGCGCTGTCGGTTTCCGCGTCGCATGCGCTTGAAATCAAGCGAGCGAAGCTCAACAACGGCGCGGTGCTGTTGGTGTCCCAGCAACATCAGTTGCCCATGGTCTCGATTGCCATTGCGTTCGACGCCGGCTCACGGCGCGATCCGGCCGGCAAGCAGGGTCTGGCTGAACTGACTGCGGCGTCATTGGAGCAAGGGACGAAACAACTCAGTGCAGCGGAGTTCAATCAGAAAATCGATTTCATGGGCAGTTCGATCAGCATCGGCGCCGATCGCGATTACGTCTATGCGAGTATGACATCGCTGAAGAAGTATGAAAACGACACCTTGCACCTGTTAGCGCAGTCATTGGAGAGTCCGGGACTGCGCGATAGTGACATCTTGCGCAAGCGTGGCGATCAGGTGGCCGCCATCAAAGCGAGCGAAGAAGAGCCGGGCTACACCGCGATGGTGGCTTTCGCCAAACTGCTCTTTGGCAATGGTCCATATGGCCATCCGACTGAAGGCTTCGCCGATACTGTCGGCAAACTCACACCGGACGACGTGCGGAATTTCTACCACCGTTACTACAGGACCGGTAGCGCGGTGATTGCGGTGGCGGGCGATGTTGATCTCGACACGATTAAGCCCAGGATTGAGCAGGAGTTGGCAGGCCTGACGGGGACCGTACCAGCGCAAGCCGAGCCGGCCGCGCCGAGCGTAGCGCCCGGTATCCATGCGAACCTGGTGAATCGTAACGTGGCGCAGGCCAATTTGATTCTCGGCTCCGGAGGCATCGCTCGTACCAATCCCGATTACTACAAAGTCCAGGTAATGAACTATATTCTCGGCGGTGGCGGTTTCGCTTCGCGTCTAATGAGAGTGGTGCGGAGCAAAGCCGGACTCGTCTACTCA
The DNA here is from genome assembly GCA_963752805.1 of Binataceae bacterium (SeqCode). Lineage (GTDB taxonomy): Bacteria > Desulfobacterota > Binatia > Binatales > Binataceae > JAMXLL01. The sequence continues at coordinate 50,985 of CAVWAA010000032.1, read as the reverse complement.
ATCGATAGTGCATTCTCCGCAGGAAAATTCCCTGGTGCGTTTGCCGTAGTGCTCCAGACCAAGAACCAGAGCGCGCAGGAAGCACTCAAGTTGATCGTCGCGCAACTTCGCGAAATCCAGAGCCAGCCCGTCTCTGACCACGAACTCGCGTCCGCCAGAAAGTACCTGATTGGCAGCTTCCCGCTGCGTCTGGACCGCCAAAGCCAGATAGTAGGCTTTATGCTGCAAGTCGAACTCTTTGGCCTCGGGCTCGACTACGCGGAGCGCTATCCAAAACTGATCGGCGAGGTAACGAAACTCGACATCCAGGAGACAGCTCAGAAATATCTGCATCCCGATGCGCTCGACCTTGTCGCGGTAGCAAATCAATCGGTGGCGAAAATCAATACGGCGGCGCTGAGTCCTCAAACGACCGCCCAACAGTGAGCCGACGAGGCGCCCGCGTCTCCATGAGCGGTTCGGAAGCCTGCACCGTCCTGTCATTCTGAATGCCGGAAGAATGCACGGTGACTTAAGGCCTCGCCCGCCCGCATGCTCCCGTTCAGGATGACGGAGGAGGAAAAGTTCCGATATAGAGTCCCCTCCCGATCAGCCCTTCCGGCTCGTAATCGACACGCATTCCTGCCCGGCCGAAGGCGCGTGTCATCTCCTCTTTGGTAAAGAGCCCGAGTTCCAGATGTTCTCTATAGTAACGAATGCCGCGCCCCGTTCCGTGGAGATAATGAAGTGAGATAATGGACAGGTTGTCCTGCCGGCCGTTTAAGGCCATCCGGCAGACCAGACCGTCCCGCGTTTCTCCAGTGTGGACCGAGAGTGCCCCCGGTTTCCAGCGGTCGGGCGGAAGCCACGGCTCCACGAGCAATGCCCCACCCGGCCGAACATGGCGCGCCATCGACCAGATCGCGCGTTCGACGCATACGGCTGTCTTGACGTATCCAATTGCACTAAACAGACACGTCACCACGTCATAGCTTGATCCCAGGTCGAAATCAGTCATATCTGCGCAGCGGTATTTGCCCGAGGGATTTTTCGTGCGCGCCGCTTCGAGATAGCTATTGTTTAAATCGATACCGTTGACCGCATAGTATTGCTTGAGAAATTTCGCGTGCTCGCCGGTGCCGCAGCCGACATCGAGCAAGGTTCGCGCACCGGGCACGAGGCGATCGATCAAGTTGCGCAGTTGTTCGCTTTCGCGCTGGTAATTTTTGAAATGATAGATCGCGTCGTAGAGTTCGGCACTTTGGAGGAAGTTATCCGTCTCCAACGACAGACTCATGATTCAGTTCAGGACCGCAAAGCTCGAAGCCTGTGACAACTGGACGCGGAAGCTGCACTCAGGGATACTTCTACCCTGCCAAATAACCATCGCGCAGTAGCGATTTGGCTATGATCATCCGCTGGACTTCGCTGGTGCCTTCGCCGATTTCCGACAACTTCGCGTCGCGCATATAGCGCTCGACCGGAAATTCAGTGACATAGCCGTAACCGCCATGAATCTGGACCGCTTTGATTGTGGCCCACACTGCGGTTTCCGACGCATATAACTTCGCCATCGAAGCCGCCCTCCCATAGGGGAGGCCTTTGTCTCGGAGGGCGGCGGCGCGGCAGGTCAGCATCCATGACGCTTCGATTCTGGTCGCCATGTCGGCCAGCATCCATTGAATCGCCTGAAAATCCGCAATCGCCTGTCCGAACTGCCGGCGTTCTTTAGCATACGCGGCGGCGTCTTCCATTGCCCCCCGGGCCATCCCGATCGCCCAACCGGCGATCCCAATACGGCCGCCTTCGAGCACCTGTAACGTCTGCCGGTAACCTGCGCCGGTCTCGCCTATCAGATTGCCCGCGGGGACCGTGACGTTCTCAAAAATCACCTCAGCGGTGTCGGACGAATGCAGTCCCAGCTTTTCGATTTTGCGGCCGTTGCTGAGGCCTGCGGAGCCACGCTCGACGATAAAGGCCGAGACCCCGGACCGCCCGGCGACTGAGTCCGTAATCGCCATCACCACATAAACGTCGGCGACGCCACCGTTGGTGATGAACATCTTCGAGCCATTTATCGTGAAGTCATCGCGGGAGCGGATTGCGCGCGTGACCATCGCGGAGGCATCGGAACCGGAACCGGGTTCGGTCAGGCACCAGGCGCCGAGTTTTCTTCCGGCCAGCATATCCGGCAGATAACGCGTCCGATGTTCCTCGGGGGCGAACATTGCGATGTGCCCCGATGCGAGCGACATGTGCGCGGCGCAGGACAATGCGATTCCAGCGTCGTGACGCGCGAGTCCCTCTACCACGATGACCTGCGACAGCGTATCGGCGCCGCCGCCACCGTACTTCTCCGGAAACGCTACGCCCAGGAAGCCCAGGTCGCCTATCTTCTCGACAACGCCGCGGGGGAAAATTTCATCGCGATCCCATTGGGATGCGAATGGCTTGATCTCGCGTTCGGCGAAATCGGCTACCGTCGCGCGAATCTGACGCTGCTCTTCGGTTAGCTCGAAGTCCATATCTTATTGGCGCGGCTGCACGGTTTCGCTTACCCACTTGATGATGTCCTCGGTCGAGGCGCCTGGGGTGAAAATCCTCTTCACGCCCATCTCGGCGAGTTTGCGTGCATCCTCGTCGGGGATGATGCCGCCGCCGAAAATGGTGACATCGTCAGCTCCCTTCTCCTTCAGCAGGCGAATCACTTCCGGGAAGAGCGTCATGTGCGCACCGGAGAGAATGCTCAAGCCGACCGCGTTGACGTCCTCTTGTACGGCAGCTTCAGCAATCATCTCGGGAGTTTGATGAAGTCCGGTATAAATGACCTCGAAACCGCCGTCGCGCAGCGCCCGCGCAATGATTTTGGCGCCCCGATCATGGCCATCAAGACCTGGTTTGGCGACAAGGATACGTAATCTTTTTTCCGCCACGTTTTTTAGATCCAAGCGGGGTCTTTATAAACGCCGAACTCGGTGCGAAATACGTCGCTGATCTCGCCCACCGTGGTCTCGCGGCGCACCGCCTCGCAGATCGGTTCCATCAGGTTCTCGCCCGAACGGCAAGCTTCGGCAACCCGCTTCAGCGATTCTTTAACAGCCTTGCCGTTGCGCTCGCGCTTCATCTTACGCACGCGCTGAATCTGCCGCTCCTCGAGCGCTGGATCAATCTTCAGCACCTCGATCGCGATCTCCTCAGGAAGGGAGAACTTGTTCACACCGACAACGGTCTTGATGCCCTGTTCGAGCTGGCGCTGATAATTGAATGCCGCCTCGGCAATTTCGCGTTGAGGATAGCCGCGCTCGATGGCTTTGAGCATTCCCCCCATCTCATCGATTTTGCGGATATACTCCATCGCCTCCGCCTCGATCTTATCCGTCAACGCCTCGACCGCGTAACTCCCGCCCAGGGGATCGATGGTGTTGGTGACTCCGGTTTCTTCGGCGATTATCTGCTGCGTGCGCAGCGCAACCATTACCGACTGCTCGGTCGGCAATGCCAGCGTTTCGTCCATCGAATTGGTATGCATCGACTGCACTCCGCCCAACACCCCCGCCATCGCCTGAAGCGCTACGCGCACGACATTGTTGATCGGCTGCTGGGCAGTGAGCGAAACGCCCGCAGTCTGGGCATGGGTTCGGAGCATCATCGAACGCGGATTCTTTGCGCCGAAGCGCTCCTTCATCAACTGAGCCCACATTCGGCGTGCTGCCCTGAGCTTGGCAATTTCTTCAAGAAAGTCGACGTGAATATCCCAGAAAAAGGACAATCGTGGTGCGAAGTCATCGACGTCGAGCCCGCGCTTCACGGCGTCTTCTACGTAGCAAAGGCCGTCGGCAATCGTGAAAGCCAGCTCCTGGATAGCGGTCGAACCGGCCTCGCGGATGTGGTAGCCCGAAATCGATACTGGATGAAAACGCGGAGCCTTCCTCGCACAAAATTCGACCATGTCGGTAACGACGCGCAGGGCCGGCGCCGGCGGACAGATCCATTCTTTTTGCGCGATATACTCTTTGAGCATATCGTTCTGGATCGTACCGCTGACCTGCTCCCATGGCACACCCTGCCGCTCGGCGACAACCAGATAAGCCGCCAGCAGCACGGAGGCCGAGCAGTTCACGGTCATCGAAGTGGATACGCGCCCGACCGGGATCCGGTCGAACAACGTCGCCATGTCGTGAATCGAACTGACGGAGACACCTTCGCGGCCGACCTCGCCGATCGCGCGCTCGCTATCGGCGTCGTAACCCATCAGCGTCGGCATGTCGAAGGCAGTGGAGAGGCCGTCCTGACCCTGGGCCAGCAGGAAATGGAAGCGCTGGTTGGTATCTTCGGCGAGTCCAAAGCCGGCGAACTGGCGCATCGTCCACAGCCGTCCCCGGTACATCGATTCGTACACCCCGCGTGTATACGGATAGGCTCCGGGAAACCCGAGAACGGCATCGTACTCGCCCTTGAGGTCTTCTGGGGTATACAACGGCTCGACTGCCATGTCCGAAAGGGTCGTGAAACGGACGGGCGCGTTCCTTCGCGCTTTGATAGGACTGTTCCAGCCATTCCCGCTTTGTCGTCACAGGCTCCTCACCGGTTTTGAAGCACGTGGCTCGAAATCACCAGACGTTGGATTTCCGAAGTGCCTTCGTAGATTTCAGTAATCTTGGCGTCGCGGAAAAACCGCTCGACCTTGAACTCCCTGGTATAGCCGTAACCGCCATGAATCTGGACCGCTTCGGTGGCGGCGTTCATAGCAGTTTCGGCGGCGAACAGCTTAGCCATCGCCGATTGTTTAGTGCATGGCCGCCCCATGTCTTTCAGCGAGGCCGCTTGCAAGGTCAGCAACCTTGCGGCGTCCACCTCGACCGCCATGTCAGCCAGCTTCCATTGTATCGCCTGGTAGCTCGCCAATGGATTCCCGAAGGTCCTACGTTCCTGGGCGTATTTTAACGAGGCTTCGAGCGACGCACGCGCAATTCCAACCGCCTGCGCGGCGATTCCGATACGGCCGCCATCGAGCGTTTTCATCGCGACTTTGAAACCTTCACCCTCGCCCGCTAACAGATTCTCGCGCGGCACCCGCAAATCGGAGAAGCTCAATTGAGCGCTGTGGGCGCCATGGATTCCCATTTTGTCCTCAGTCCGGACCACATGGAAACCCGACCAAGCCGTCTCGACCACAAACGCGCTGATCCCACGATGGCCCTGGTCGGGGACGGTGTTGGCAAATAGGATGCAGACGCCGGCTTGCGGGCCATTAGTAATGAAGTTCTTGGTGCCGTTGATCACGTAGGAATCGCCATCGCGGACCGCCCGTGTCTTCTGGCCGGCCGCATCCGAGCCGGCTTGCGGTTCAGTCAGTGCGAAGCATCCTAGCCATTCTCCATTCGCCATTTTCGGCAAGTATCGCTGCCGCTGGGACTCATCGCCAGTGCCCAGAATCGGCCAGGCGCCCAGCGAGGAATGGGCCGAAACGATTACGCCAGTAGAGGCACATTCGACCGACAACTCTTCCACAACCAAGGCATAAGCGACGTTGTCGAGGCCGGCGCCACCATATTTCTCGGGGATAAAAACCCCCAACATCCCTAGCCGGCCGAGTTCAGCGACTGCGTCGCGCGGAAACTGATGCGTCCGGTCGATTTCAACCCCGATACGGTCGAGTTTTTCACGGGCGAAGCGCCGGGCGATATCGCGCGCGCCGCGTTGTGCCTCATTAAGTTCCAGATCCATGCACAATATTCAGCCGCGCCCAGCGCAGCTAGCACGGCCAGGTCCATATACCGCGACTACTTGTATCTTAGATGGTACGCGCCGTCGATAGAAAGGCATCAGCCCCTGTGTGGAGAGGTTGGGCGCACGCGGAACGTCGGCCGAGGCTTGATTCTGTCCGGCTGAGAAACGAAGCCGTTGCCTGTCAGGACTGAGTCCGCAGCAACTCGCGCATTTCACGCAGTATCTCTTGAACCTGGCGACCCTGGAGGAAAATCGAGGCGTCGTCCGCGATCATTTTTGTCGTTCATCTTGCGCACTTGGAATGCGATGAAAACCAAGCCAGCAATTTGCAAGGTCGTCGCGACTGCAATGACTAGCACCGTAATCACAGTATCTGGCGTCATAAATCCTCCTAACGGAGGCTACCATATACGGGGCAGAGCGTTGGGTCGGTGCCCTGCCGCGTGAAGACCGCCAGCATCATCGCGGGAGAGGTACAAAGTCATTTGTGCTGCCACTTCGGGTCGCGCTTTCCGACGAACGCCTTGGTACCTTCAACGCGGTCGGCACTGGCGAAGACCAGCCCGAACGCACTTTGCTCGAAGCGCAGACCGGCGTCCTCTTCCATCGTGAACGATGCCCGGAGGGCGGCCTTGGCCTGCCTGAGCGCGATGCCCGATTTGCTGGCGAGGTTCTCGGCGAGATTGCGCGCTTCGGCAAGCAGTTGGTCCGGCGCCACGACCTTGTTGACCAAGCCCCACTCCAGCGCCGTTTTCGCGTCTATCATGTCACCGGTCATAATCAACTCGCGGGCACGTGCATGGCCGATGCGATGTGGCAGGCGCTGGGTGCCGCCGAACCCGGGAATCAGCGCCAGATTGATCTCCGGCTGTCCGAAGCGCGCCTTTTCGCTCGCGATAATCAGGTCACAAGCCATCGCCAACTCCAAACCACCACCGAGTGCAAAACCATTGACGGCCGCGATTACCGGAATCGAAAGATCCTCTATAGTCTGCATCACGCGATGGCCCAGCCTGCTAAATTCGAGACCCTCGATTGCCGTCATCTCCGACATCGCGGCGATATCCGCCCCGGCGACGAAAGCGCGGTCGCCGGCGCCGGTAACAATCAGTACGCGCACCGCATGGTCGTGGCGAACATCGCGCAGCACGCGTGCCAAATTCTCAACCAGTTCACGGTTCAGCGCGTTGAGCGCCTTCGGGCGGTTAATCGTGAGGAGCGCAATCTCGCCTTTTTCAAAAATCAAGTCTTCCACGTTAAGTTCACCTGATCCGGCTTTTTTGCGTTAGGACCTGAGAGAGTTCGAGTTTCCGGCACACCATTCAAGGGCGATTCGCCGCATTCGAAACGGTAGTGGGCGGAACCCTGGGCAAATTGTGATCAATGGTTTGTGTAATCGATTTCAATGTCTGAGATCTCATGCTTAAGGGCTGAGACCTTCTGGGAAAAGCACCAAAATGCAGCTTATGGACGAGCTTTTTCAGTTGCAATCCCGTTCACGAGTCTTGCAACGTGCTTCTGTTCGGCACTTTGCTGTGGCCGTTGGAGCGGCAACCCACCGCAGGCTAGACTCCGCTCTTCAGCGTTCTACTCCCGAGAGTGACATCAGCTTTCCAAGCGGTAGTTTGTTAGCTCGAAAAGACTGTGCCGCTGCTAGCCGAGGAACGTCCGCGAGAGCAAAAATAACACTATGGAAGATAGATACGAGCCCGGCGCAATCGAGCCCAAATGGCAGCAGGAATGGGAACGTTCAAATCTTTATCTGACTCGTGAAGAACCCGGCCGGCCGAAGTTCTACGTGTTGGAAATGTTCCCGTACCCCTCGGGTGATGGCCTCTCAGTCGGTCATCTCCATAATTACGTACCCTGTGACGTTATCGGGCGCTACAAGCGAATGGCGGGCTTTAATGTTCTGCATGCGATGGGCTGGGACGCATTCGGCTTACCGGCCGAGAATGACGCGCTGCTCAAGCGGCTGCATCCCAAGCAGACCGTGCCGCGCTATGCCGCAAACTTTAAACGTCAGTTGAAGTTGGCGGGATGCGCGTACGACTGGAGCCGCGAGATCAACTCGTCGTCACCCGAATATTACAAATGGACCCAATGGTTTTTCCTGTTACTGTACCGCCGCGGACTCGCCTATCGCGCGCTGGGTTCACAATGGTGGTGTGAGAAGTGCCGCACGATCCTGGCCAATGAACAGGTAGTAAACGGCTGCTGCTGGCGTCATACGGAGACGCCAGTATCTAAAAAGGACCTCGAGCAGTGGTTTTTCAAGATCACGGCGTATGCCGATCGCCTGCTCGCCGACCTTGACGGTATCGACTGGCCTGAGCCGATAAAGCTGATGCAGCGCAATTGGATCGGCCGTTCCGAAGGCGCTGAACTGGCTTTTCCGGTAGTTGGCCACGCGGGTCAGGAAGTGCGCTTTTTTACTACCCGCCCCGATACGGTGTTCGGCGTCTCGTTCATGGTACTTGCGCCGGAGCACCCGCTGGTCGCCGAAGTTACGACACCGGGCCAACGCGCGCAGGTCGAGGACTACGTCGCGCAGGCGCGCCGTCAGAGTGAGATCGAGCGGCTCTCGACGGTTAAGGAAAAGACCGGAGTATTCACCGGCGCTTACGCCCGCAATCTTTTCAGCAACGAGGAAATCCCCATCTGGATCGCAGATTACGTGCTGATGGGCTACGGCACTGGCGCGATCATGGCGGCGCCGGGCGAGGACCAGCGCGATTTTGAATTTGCGAAAAAATACGGCCTCGCAATTCCCGTCGTGACCGCACCGGCGGATGGAACCGCGGGACCCGCCGATCGCGCTTTCACCGAATACGGCGTCGCGGTTAATTCGGGTTTCCTCGATGGCATGAAGACCGAAGTTGCGATCCAAGCGGTCTGCAAATATGCCGAAGAGCACGAAATCGGACGCCCCACTATCAGTTACCGGATGCGCGACTGGTTGATTTCGCGCCAGCGTTATTGGGGCTGCCCCATCCCGATTGTTTATTGTGAAAAAGATGGCGTCGTCCCCGTGCCTGACGAACTCTTACCGGTGAGCCTGCCCGACATGACCGACTATCAACCATCCGGCACCGGACGCTCGCCGCTTGCGAACGTCGCCGAATTCGTCAATACGACGTGCCCCAAGTGCGGCGGGCCAGCCCAGCGCGAAACCGATACGCTCGACGGCTTCGCCTGCTCATCGTGGTATTTTCTACGCTTCGCGTCGCCGCATTACGATCTCGCACCATTCGAGAAGAATGCAGGCAATTACTGGCTACCGGTTGACCTTTATGTCGGTGGCGCCGAGCACGCGGTGATGCATTTGCTGTACGCGCGGATGTGGACCAAGGTTATGTACGACGCGGGTCTCGTGAAGTTTACCGAACCGTTCCCAGTGTTGCGCAACCAGGGGGTGATCTGGGCGGCGGACGGCCAGAGGATGTCGAAGAGCAAGGGCAACGTGGTCACCCCCGATGCGATGGTAGAAAAGTACGGAGCCGACGCCCTGCGCCTGTGGGAACTCTTCATGGGCCCGTTCGAAGAGGCGACCAACTGGAACGAGGAAGGGGTGGTTGGCACTGTCCGCTATCTGAACCGCGTCTGGAGCGTGGTGCGGCGTTACGTCGGAGAGGGTTGTCCCGAGGGCAGTCCCGCCCTGGAGACCCTGAAGCGTGCTCATAAGACTATACGGACCGTCACCGACCATATCGAACGCTTGCGTTTCAATACTGCGCTGGCGGCATTAATGGATCAGCTCAATTATCTGCAAAAGCTGGCGCCCGAGGAGTTGGGCCGTTTCGCCGTCGAAAGTTATGTTGTGCTGCTCGCCCCGATGGCGCCGCATATCACGGAGGAGATGTGGCGGGCGTTGGGCCACCAGGAATCTGTCCATCTCGAAACCTGGCCCAAATACGACCCCGAGCTCACGCGCGATAACACTGTAACGGTGGTCGTGCAGATTAATGGGAAGGTACGCGATCGGCTGCAAGTGGATGCCGGCACTCCTGAAGAAGAAGTGCGCCGCATCGCCCTTGATCGGGAGGCGGTGAGCAAGCATTTGGGCGGCAAGGCTCCCAGTAAAGTAATTTATGTGCCCGATAAACTGATGAGCATCGTGGCCTAGCAATACAATCCCCGAATGAGTGCTTCCGTGAGAAGTAAGATGCCTCCAAACCAGGATATCGGCCTGACTCATGTCGCGCTGATGGTTACAGAAACTGACGCCAGCGTCGCCTTTTATAAGAAATACGCAGCCATGCAGGTAGTGCATCGCCGCGTCGATAGCGATACTCACCGCTCGGTAGTATGGCTCAGTGATCGAACTCGGCCATTTGTGATCGTACTGATCGAGGCTGACAAAGTTGACATGCCGCTCCGGCCGTTCGCCCATCTTGGAGTTGGCTGCCGTAGCCGTGATGAAGTGGACCGGCTGTGCCGGGACGCGGCCAGCGACGGACGTTTGGATTCGGGGCCGACGGACTCAGGCTATCCGGTCGGTTATTGGGCCTTCCTCTCCGACCCGGACGGCAACACCGTTGAAATTTCGTATGGGCAGGAAATTGCGCTGACGCTGTCGAAATTCCAGCTAGGGCAGCCGCGCTGCTAACATCATGTTAGTACGATGACTCACAAAGCGGCGGTTATGCCGGAGATGCCGGAGTGGGCTGAACGTCTTCGCGGCGAATTAGCGAATCCCGCAACCACTCGTCATCGTGTTCAGGGTGATCTATCGTGTGGTGAAGTCCGCGCGATTCCTTGCGCGCCATCGCGCATCGCACTACCAACTCCGCTACTGTCACCAGGTTGCGTAATTCGATCAGGTCGGAATCGAGCAGATGATCCCAATAGTAGCTGTGGATTTCTTCCTTCAATAGTTGAATACGCCGAAACGCGCGCTCAAGGCGGCGCTCGCTTCGCACGATGCCGACATAATTCCACATCAGCCGGCGGATTTCGTCCCAGCTATGGGTTATCAACACGCGTTGCTCCGTCCGCGCCGCGCTTCCCGGATCCCATTCGGGAAATTCCGGCGGCGCCCTGAAGTCGTTGCGCAAGGACTCGCGCACGGCGCCGTACGCTCGCCGCCCCATTACCGCGGCTTCGAGCAGCGAATTAGACGCCAGGCGGTTTGCCCCGTGCAAACCTGTCATCGCCGTCTCGCCGGCAGCGTAAAGCCTCGGAATTGTGGTGCGCCCGCAGAGATCCGTCACCACGCCGCCGCACATGTAATGCGCCGCCGGCACCACCGGGATCGGCGCTGACGTGAGGTCGTAGCCAAAACTCAGACAGCGTTTGTAAATGTTAGGAAATCGCTCGCGCACATGCGTGGCGGGTTGATGGCTGATGTCGAGATAGACACAGTCGAGACCCAGCCGCTTCATTTCCGAGTCGATTGCGCGCGCAACCACATCGCGGGGCGCCAATTCTGCATCGGGGTGGTAGCGCTTCATGAAAGAAGTGCCGTCCGGCAAACGCAGAATCGCACCTTCGCCGCGAAGCGCCTCCGAAATCAGAAATGATTTGGCCGCCGGATGGTACAGGCAAGTAGGATGGAACTGGTAGAACTCCATGTTGGCGATCGGCGCGCCGGCCCGATAAGCCATCGCCACCCCGTCACCTGAGGCAATATCCGGATTGGTTGTATAGAGATAGACTTTGCCAGCACCGCCGGTAGCCAGCATCGTCGCCCGAGCGACCACTTTGCGCACCGCCATCGTCGCCTTGTTCAGGGCGTAAGCGCCCCAGCAGGCAGGATTGCTACCAGCGTGGTTTTCGATCAGCAGGTTGACCGCGACGTGGTTTTCGAGCACGCGTAAATTCGGACAGGCGGCCGCCGCTTCGCCCAATGCGCGCATGATCTCGCGGCCGGTGAGATCCTGCGCATGAAGGACCCGCCGATGGGAATGGCCGCCTTCACGGCCAAGGTCATACTCGTCTTCGCCACCGGCATCGATGCGGGTGAAGCGTGTGCCCAAGGCGATCAGTTCGCGCACAGCGTCCGGCCCACCGCGAACAATAGTCTCTACGGCCAGGCGGTCGCACAGGCCATCGCCGGCCCGCAAGGTGTCGTTAACATGGGATTCGAACGAGTCGTCGATGCTCCAGACACTGGCAATTCCGCCTTGCGCGTAGGCAGTATTGGCCTCGTCACTCGCGGCTTTAGTGAGAACCGTGACGGTGCCGACGGTGGATGCCTTGATTGCGAAGAGCAACCCGGCGATGCCGCCACCAATGACCAGGAAATCGCTGCTGATTGACTCCATATACGGGCGCGGTGCCCTCGGGGGCGAGCTTTTGACGCTAATTCAGGCCAGCGCGGGCAGTCAAGCCATCGATGGCATGGCCACGGTGCCATGCCAGGACTGAGCTGAGTCGCTGAAAAGCACGTTCTGCCCGGACTAGCCAAACCGAATCACCGCTCGAAATTCGGTCGCCTTTCGCATTGCCACACGCTGAACCTTGCCATATTGTCATTGTTGAAAGGCTGTCCAGCTTGAGAACCGTTTCGAGCGCAATACTGACAGTCGTTGAAGCGAGGCGGTTGCACTTGTCCTGCTGCCAGCGCGGGAGTTATTAAGCTCGCCTCGGTACCATTTGTGGAACGCACCATCGGTGATCCTGACCACTCCCAATCTACTCACGCTGGTTAGAATTGGCACCGTCCCGCTGTTAGTGGTGCTGCTCTTATTCCCAGGACCGGGACCATCGGCGGCAGCAGCAGCGGTGTTTTTTGCGGCTTCAATTACCGATTTTCTCGACGGCTATATCGCGCGTAACTACGGTAGCGGCAGCACGGTTGGCAAATTCCTGGACCCGTTGGCCGACAAGCTGGTGGTCACGGCAGCGCTTATCATGCTTTCAGGAATACCGCGCACGCCACGTATACCCGCATGGATCGTGGCTGTGTTGGTATCGAGAGAAATTCTGGTTACCGGTTTACGCGCGGTCGCCGCGGCCGAGGGCCGGGTTATCGCTGCGGAGGAACTCGGCAAATACAAGATGGTGCTCCAGGTGATGGCCGTGCAAGGGTTGCTGATTCATTACACTTATTTCGATATCGATTTCTTTGCGGCAGGTCTTTTTATCCTCTGGATCGCATTGGTTCTTAGCATCTGGTCTGGCGGTCGAATATTTCCTCACGGGTTTTCGGCTGCTGGCGACGCGAGAGCAGACTCAGCCGATTAAGCGCGCGATGATGTGATTCGGATCCAACGCTCATCTTCGCAACTCGCGTTGACAAGAGCAACGCGCCTGATGACAATAAAAGTCGCCCTTCTGGAGAGCGGGTGTAGCTCAGTTGGTAGAGCGTGTGCTTGCCAAGCACAAGGTCGACGGTTCGAAACCGTTCACCCGCTCCAGTCAAATCCTCGATAATCTGCTAAATCACTGAAGAATTCACGATCTGCCGGTTGATGGCTGGTGCACCGGTTTACGAGAAATACTGTCCAGTCCGGTCTCAAACGTCTACACTGATGTCTACATGGCGCCCCGCGACCGAGCATGTGTCGGCCGTCGTGCCGACGTGTCTACTTGGGCGGCTGCGCAGGGCCGTGAAGTAGTCGCTGTCTACATACGGCTGTCTACACGGCCCGGGGGCGCGAGGGAGGGAAATGGCGCATCTAACCAAACAGGTAGTAGAAGCCGCACGACCGACTGCCGGACAGGTATTCATCCGCGACGATGCCATCCGTGGCCTGGCACTGCGGGTGACGCCGAACGGCGTTAAGTCGTTTATCTGGGAAGGCCGCGTGCGCGGCCGCGTGCGGCGGATCACGCTCGGGCAGTATCCGGCGCTCAGTGTTTTGCTCGCCCGCGAAAAGGCGCTGGCGCTCAAGGCGGACCTTGCTCGCGGCGACGACCCGCTGGCCGAGCGCGAGCGGGCCGAGCCGACCTTCGGCGAATTCGCCGCACGCTATATCGAACAGCACGCCAGGGCGCATAAGAAGAGCTGGAAGCGCGACGAGTCCAGGATCAACGTGCACTTCCAGCGCTGGCGCGGCCGGCGGCTGAGCGATATTTCGACCGGCGAGGTGATGCGTTTGCATCAGGATATCGCCGCCGCGCATGGGCGGATCGAGGCGAACCGCGCAGTCACCCTGTTGCGCGCCATGCTCAACCTCGCGCGGGACTGGGGCTCGCTGGAAGGCACGAATCCGGTGCGGGTGAAATTCTTTCGCGAAGAGCGGCGCGAGCGCTTTCTGTCACCGGAAGAGCTGGCGCGCGTCAATGCCGCGCTGGCGACGGAGCCGAATGGCTACTGGCGGGCTTATTTCGTCCTCAGCTTGTTGTTAGGTACTCGCAAGCAGGAGCTGCTTGCGGCGCGCTGGATCGACGTTGACCTGCGCCAGCGCACCTGGCGGATTCCAACCACCAAGGCCGGCCGGCCGCACTTGTTGCCGATTCCGACTGCCGGGGCTGAGTTGCTGGAAAGCCTGCCCAGTCGCGGCGCCGGCGAATTCGTTTTTCCGGGCGCCGGCAGCACCGGCCATCTGGTTGAGCCGAGGAAGGCATGGGAGCGGATTCGCAAGCAGGCCGGGGTGCCGGACGTCTGGATTCACGACCTGCGGCGCACGCTCGGTAGCTGGCTTGCCGCACAAGGCTATGGTCTGCCGCTAATCGGGCGGGCCCTGAATCATACCAATGCGACCTCGACCGCGATTTGCGCTCGGCTCCATCTCGACCCGGTGCGTGAGGCGCTGGAAAAGAACGCCGAGCTGATGTTGCCGAAGCCCTCAAAATTGGCAGCGGCCCACGAGTGAAAAACGGAGGACCGAGAACAATGCCGGGCGTTGAGGAAAGGCGGCTAAGTGACGGCAACGGGGGGCTCTTCCTCGATGCTTGGTTACTGATATTGGTGAAGATGGCATACCCAGCGGATGCGCCGCGTGCATTTCGCGCCCTTGAAGAGTTGTTGTTATTAGGGACCGAATGGGCCCAGCGGCAAGAACCAGAAGCAAACGAAAGCTCTGCACCCGAACTAGAGACTCCCCCAGCCAAGGTACCTGCTGAACTTGCCAATACGTTTTACTCCAGTCTGGAACTAGTTCTGCGCCGCGACCTCGGCGACGACGGCAGGCGCCGGGTGCGCGCAGAGCTGACAAGGCGCATCGCCGAGGGTAGGGCGCCGGCCTACGTGTTCCTGTTGGCGTTGAGAGCTGGACAACACAAGCGAGCGCGAAGCAGTCTGAAGAGAGCCATTGCCGCGACCAGTTGGTTGACCTCCCGGTCGGGGCCGCAGAACCGCTGGCAGTGGCAAATTCCCAGCAGTGAGAGCAAGCTCTGGCAATACTGGAAGGATTACAAACCAGTGGTACACCTTCACGCTGCCGACTTGCTGTTCGAGCAGACCGGTCGCGAGTGGGAGTACGACGCCAATCAAGTGATCGCGTTCTTGTCGCTGGCCGAGCAGCTCAGGAAGATGGGCTGCAGACAGGAGGCGCCGATCGGCCGAACCCGCTCCAAATCGAGCGGGGATTTTTTGCTGCATGAGTCGAGCGCGTGGCAGCCACCGGCAGACTTGCGTCTATATGCATATCCCGACGATTGGGAACTTCCTGCGCTGAAGGATTTTGAGATTGCCGCGCTCGAGGCCAATGCAAAAAGCTAATATACAAATAGCCACAATAAGCTAATCAGTTTGCACACGTGTGCAAACAGCGGTTAAACGAATTTGTTATCTCTTGTTCTACGAATAAGTAACCGAGCTATGGTTACTAACAGTAATGTTAGACAATTCTCGCCGTGCACGTCCGCGAAATCACAGAGCGCGACCAGGAACAAACAATCTCCATTTGCTTGTTGCTATAGTTCAACCGTAAACCGCTTTACGCCCGCCTAAAGCGCTTTATCTCAAAATAAAGCGATTTTTCCAAATCGGCAGGTCTGACATCTTTCAGTGCATGCTTGCACGAAGATTACCGCGTACTCCTGTGAGGGCCGATTCCGAACAAGGGCGCCCGCTTAGCTTGGGACCTGCGGGAGCAGCACTCGGGCATCTGTTGAGCGAGGAGCAGCTCGAAGAAACTACCGGAATTCCGCGTCGCACCTGGCAGGACTGGCGCCTGCGTAACAGGGGACCCGCCTACATCAAAGCCGGCAGACTGGTGAGATACGATCCGGCGACCGTGGCTCAGTGGCCGGCGTCACGCACGGTTGCGACGGCCGAGCAACCTGTGGAGCAGCGCTAGCTGGGCGGTGTGATGGTGCGAATCACGCCCCTACTACCAGGAAGCTGGCATCACCATTTTACCTCGGCGATTGTCGCGACGTGTTGCCGACCATCGAAGCGGCCGATCACGTCATCACCGATCCGCCCTACTTTCGCGATGTGTACATGAGAATGCGCCGCGGGCCCACACCGGGCGAGATAATTCTTGATCCATTCCTCGGCAGCGGTACGACGCTGTTGCCGGCGAAGCGCCTGGGCCGGCGTGGGATCGGGCTCGAGGTCGAAGAACGCTACTGCGAAGTCGCGGCCAGGCGGCTCGCGCAAGCCGTGCTGGCGTTCGGAGGGCACGCATCGAATGGGTAAGTTGCCTTATTTTCAGTTTTATCCAGGAGACTGGTCGAAAGATCCTCAACTTCGCATGGCCAGCCCGTCGAGCAGGGGAATCTGGATCGATTGCATATGTGCGATGTGGGAAGCGGAAGAGCGCGGCATCTTAATCGGCACGGCAGAACAGTTGCGCCGGGTGGGCAATTGCTCGGTCGAGGAATTCGACCTTTTTCTGCGTGAAGCTCGGGACCTCCACTTTGCCACTGTCGTCGAACTGCCAATGAATGAGTACTCCGACTCCGAATTGGAGTACTTCGACGACTCCGAATCGGACTGGTCCGAAGAATCTTGCCCGGCCAAAAATTCCGGGTTGTGTTAACGGCCGGTGCGGGTGCTCCGCATCGAATGCCGGCGCATGATCCGCGAGGAAAAGCAGCGCCAAGATTGGAGTATTCGCCAGGCGCGCCACCGTAGCGCGGCACCCCAGCCTGAAGCAGTGGGTGCAACCGGTGATGTCACGCCGATGTCACGCGAATGTCACGCCGATGTCCCATCGATGTCACGCTGCTCTTCATCTTCATCTTCAAAGAAAGAATATGTCCGAACGCCCAAGCGTTCGGACGAGCCCGCTGGTTTCGTCCGGTTTTATGAAAGCTATCCTCGGCACGAGGCGCGCAAAGACGCGTTGAAGGCTTGGTTGAAGCTCAATCCGTCGGCCGAGCTTGAACAACAGATTCTCGCGGCCGTCGAGAGGCGCAAACACGTCGACCCGAGATGGCGCCTCGGCGATCGAGACTTTGACTTGAAGTACATCCCGATGCCGGCGACTTTCATCAACCGCGAACGGTGGAAGGACCAACTCGACGTGCGGACGCCTGCGTCGATGAACGGCCTGAGAACTGTGGAGGAATTGGAACGGAATTCATGAGCGCGACTGATGATATTCTTCGCCGGGTCCCGCCACAGAACATCGAAGCGGAACAAGCGCTGATCGGCAGCATCCTGGTCGATAACAATTTGTTCGATTGCGTCTCGGAGGACATCTGTCCCGACGACTTCTATCGCGAGACACATCGTATTATCTGGCGGGGGACCGAAGCGCTAGCTGCGGCAAGAAAGCCGATTGACGCGATTACGTTGCGGGAGGTACTCAAGCCGCAGCTCGAGGAGATTGGCGGGGGCGGCTACATCGCGGAACTTGCTGCGGTTGGCATTGGGAGCCGGGTGTTAGCGTCTAACTATGCTCAGATCGTGCGCGACAAAGCGATTCTACGGCGCCTGGCGAGCTTCGGAACGGAGCTGGCCGCCAAGGTATACGACGACCGGCCTTCGTTCTCTCAAGAGTGGACCGAGGAAGCGCTCGCGGTCGCCGAATATGACTTGGCCGAGATTGCTTCACGGTTGGAACGGAGGCCCGAGCCAGGCAAGGCGGAAACGCTCGCCACAGTTATCTGGAAAATCGAGCACGGTTCCGAAGACTCGATTGCGACAGGATTCGCGCCGCTCGACCGCGCCTTCGACGGCTTCAACGTCGGCCTTCTCACAATACTCGCTGCCCGTACCAGTAAGGGTAAAACCTCGCTTGCAATGAACATCGCCATCAATGCAGCGCATGCCGGGGTTCATGTCGGCTACTTCAGTCTGGAACAGCCGGTCGAGCAGATGTGGCGCGAGCACGCTCGACCCTTCCTGCCTCGATATGAACGACTTATTAGTAGTTAATAATCAGGCATGAGTAATGTGTGGCTCTTGACGGTTGCCATAGTCGGCGTCTACTGCTGACCGATGAAGAACACAAAACGGGTTTTACGAGTATTGGTCCTCGGCGCGGCCTTGTTGAGTTTTAGCAAAGCCGCCTTCGCCCAAAACACGGCAGCATTTAGCCTCTTGTCTTTTTCCGACGCGAGCCTCTTCGGATCATATGTTCTCACATTCGAGGGGCACGTTGAGGGTCTCGGCTCTGTTAGCGGTCTAAGTATTTTCTCCTTTGATGGGAAGGGAAACCTCAGCGGTTTCAGCGGTACTTGCACTGGCACTTACACCGTGAACAGCGATGGGACTGGGAACATGAGCTTCTCCCCCACTTGTGTCGGCATTTCAGTCTTGGATTTCGTAATCGCTGATCCCTTTGGCGGTCAAGTATACGCTTCCGCTCTGGAGGCTGGGGATCCACCAACACTTTCACCCGTAAACGCAACATTTACACGACGATTTGTGTGGCGGCGTTTCACCCTTGCGGATTTATCCGGCTCCTATGCGTTGACAATTAGCGGCGGGAGGACGCAGGATGTTGGCCAAATTGCCGGTGTCGGAGTTTTGCATAGCGATGGAAAAGGCAACGTGTCTGTGACCGTAAGCTTTCAGGCTCTCGCCGCCACCTGTAGTGGCACTACAAACGGAACTTATGTGGTCAACCCTGATGGTACAGGCAGCATCAGCCTCCCGGCGATACAATCCTTTTCCGGTTCTGACGGCATTTGTCACACTATATCCCCGGTTTTCACGTTGTCTCTTACTTCCTGGAATCTCGTTTTTGACAGTAATTTTGGAAACCAGCTTGATCTGAGTCACGAGGACATTTTGGGCAAGCTGTCTCGCCAGTAAGAAACCGGATAAGTCTGGCTAGCGGTGTCAGGGATCGCCAGCCCTACCAGTCTCACTTACTCTCGCCGACGACGAGAGGGACCGTCGGCGAGCATGCAGTACGCCAAAGACACCAGCTCAGCGCGGCGAAGTGGCGCGCCGAAATCGAGCAGACCCTCACGCGCTACAAAGCTGACCAGTTCGCTACGGCAATCGATAAACGAGGCCTGCCGCGCCTCGATTCAATTTAGCATTAACGTGAAGAGCATCCGGTTCGAGCTGCCGCTGCCGAATCGCCAGGACAAGACGCTTACTCATTATCGGCGGGCCCCTTCCGAGGGTACGAACTATTTCCACAGCATACCGGCGAAAACGCAAGTCTTTCTTAAGGATGAATCGGGGACCTTGCATTGAGCATGAAAGAATAGGATGCAATTGAAATGGGTGGTCGCAACAGAAAAAAGAAAAAGGACGGTTGGGCGAAATCGCTTAATCGCGTCCGAATGAACCGCGCTCGCGAGTCTCGTCAGAAGGGTGGTCCATGCGTGGTTCTGTATGACCGCGATAAGGGTCTCGGTGTTTTACCTGACCGACTTCGGTAAAATGGCCGATTTTGTAAAAGCTATCGAGTTGTGGCTATGCCGCTACGATGCGCCCTGCAAGGTGAACAACTGCAAAGCTCGGGCGACTACGATTGCCCGCAGCGTCGATGCCGGGGGGCGCCCACGCCGACAATATGAGACTTTGTGCCACGCACGCCCACGCAATTGCGGAGCGCGAGCGGGTCAAGGGGCGCGAAATCGTCACCCGCGAATTAAAGGACGGGTCTCGTGAACGACAACCCAAGGCCAGCACGATTCGGAGGCGTGAACGCCGCAACGAGTTCGAGGCGCACGAGCTGACCGAGACCGAGACAGTGGTTTCGGAACGTGGCCGCGGCTGGAAGACGTGGCACGGCGCCGGCAACACGCTGCCGAGTGTGCGTAGCAGGGTATGTCCGAAGTGCATGCGCGCTCTCGAACCGGTACCGGGCGGCCAGCGCTGCGAGGCATGCTGCTTGTTTCTGCGCACCGGCACGGTTTTCATGGGGTCGCGCTTTTGAATGCGTGATCGGACCGAACCTGGGGAACAGGGTTATTCTCGCACGACGTTCCGAGCGTTTTTGTCGCTGCGGATCCCGGCGAAGCGCGGATGGCGCAGCCGGTTATCCGCCATCCACTCCAGAAACTCGATAATGAGCGACCAGAAACGGATCGAGCCAGCGGCACGCGGCTATGGCGCTAAGGCTGGAAACCGTGCAGGCCAGCTCGTGCAAATTCGCTGCGCAGCGCAAAGCCGAGGCGGATAGCAAGAAATGGCCGGCGCAAGCTCATCTCTGTTCCGTCCCCGTTGTTGCGGTAGCTCCGGTTGTAAATCTCACAGCCATGTTCAAAACCTTGTTGACAAACACCATGCCATCTCGCTCCTGACATGACACACCGTCCCAGATGGGCAAACGTTGCTTGCTATTAGAACCTTGCTGAGTGACCCAAATATCCAGAGAGGACAAATCCAGTCTCACAGTTCCCTTCGTTGATAATGAATTGGCCATCTGTATCGCCAGTGCGCTCGGAAGCCGTTGTTCGAGGACGATCCAAAATTCCGACCACGGCCCGGTATTAAGGTTGTGTGACCCGGCAGGATCGATGCTAGGCACTGGTAGTGCGCCTCGATCAACAGACTGGCCATTCACTACCTCTCTGTAACGAATAAACCCGTCTAGACCGTTGACCGATACCGTCGTGTCGGTTCCGTTAAATCCATTGATGGTGAGTCGAAGATAGTAGTCTTGGGCAAGACGCTGACTATCCACCGCAATTCGGCCAACATATACGCCTCTGGATAGGTCCGCGACGGCGGGTTTAATATAGACAACACGAAACAATGATACCGCAGTCGCCGCTAAAATAATCAAGAAACACAAAAACAACACCGTTTCGACAAGCATCTGTCTGCTCATCAGCTTCGGCCCATACTTCGCAGCCCAGCCGACGTAAAGAGCGATCGAGGCTGGAATAGATAAGACGCTTGCGAACGTTGCGATTTTCGACCAGTCCATAAAATAACAAGACCTCCACGTCGGGCGATCTTTTATCTCTCGCGCGCAGAGGCGGCAAATCGAAGGCGTAGACTACGAATGGGCGGAACCCCGCTGCCGAGACCCTCTAGCAGGTCGAATGACTTTTTCCGACACTTGTCGAGGGCGACGACCTCCCCGTCGATCTCGCTATAGTCCGGCAGCTCGGCGACCGCTTTGCATCACGCGTCCGGCCCTGCGCCCGATCTCGCGGAATTCGTCGAGCTTCAGCTCATAGCGCCAGTCGCGGCCTTCGGGCAGACTGCTCGGCACTCTCACAAAGCATCGGCTGGAGTGAGAATGGCTTCGGCATCGACACCAAGCCGAATCATCGAGCAGACGGGCGCTCGGAATCAAAATGCTTGGTGATTTGGTAGGCGCCCATCTCCGCACCTGTTACATCAAGTAGACGGGCCATGTGTTATTTCAGCGCGTAAAAATAGCCATTTCAGTCGTCTACATATCGTCTACTTGACAAGCGGTCACTGTCAAAAATATCCATAAAATTAAGGCTTTTTAGGCCGGATAGCTTGTTTGCCAAGCACAAGGTTGACGGTTCGAAACCGTTCACCCGCTCCATATAACCCACCAAACACAGCGAAATTCTTTAGCAATCGAACTCGCAACCGCTATCAGCTCTCGCCAATGTAGACGTGTTGTAGACGGTCTAGCTTGAGCGACAATTAACTTGTTCAGGCGGTATTCAGCCGCGTGGACGCGACACACGAGCGCTATCTTTGCGCGAGACCAACGAGGTGCCGGCGGTTCTTATTCACCGTGAGTGCTGAGCATCATGAAGCGGCTTTGAACCGAAACCGAGCCTTTTAGCGGGTCTGGGGTCCGAGTCTCCGACGGCCCACCCAGAACCCTCGTACTAGCTAATTTGCGGTGCAAAAGTCATTTGGTTGATGGGCAGGGTGTCTGCCGGGCCAAATACTGAGAATTTTAGTGGGTGTGATTTTCGATAGACGGCCTAGGTGGGGTGTTTTAATTCTCTGACGAAGGTGGTCCACGGCTGCCCCGCGATCAAGAAGTGTTACGGCGACGAGCCGGGCGTGTGGTCCGCATCAGCACCCAGAGGTTATTACTCACCACACCCCAACCGACCCAGCGCCGCATACCGTGAGTGCCGCGATAGCGGCAGCGCGCGAGACCATCGCGCCGCTTGAGCACACTAATGCGCCCCTCACAACCGGCACGTAGACGCTGGCCGCGGCGAAACCAGCGCTGCCGTTGTTCGGCCGCTTGTTCGGGCCGCAGGCGGCCCAGGGCAGGGATACACACCTTTTCCACCCCGGCCTGCCTGGCTGCACGCTTATTCGCCGCCGACCAAAAACCGCGATCCGCCGCCAGCAGATGAGGGACGCGGCCGAAGGTGTGCAAGTGCGCTTCGATACTCGCCATTAGCAGTGCGCGGTCGTCGGGCCGCCGCTCATATACTTGATAATCGATAATGATTTGATTCTCCGCCTCCTGGATCTTGACCAGCTTGCCGAACTCGGTGGGCTTGGCCGCCTTGCCCTTGCGAATCGCTTCGGTGTGCGGCTCAGACAGGCTGAAGACTTTGTCGGGATAATGGGTATCATGGTGGAAGATCCGCGCCCCGGTCTGAGCGATTACCCGGCGGACCAAGGGAACAAACTGCGTCAGCTGCGCTAGGTTGCGCCCCACAACCTTCGAGGCCCGCTCGCTCAGCGCTGCGCGAGCTGCCGCAGAAAAGCTCCGCGCCTACCCGTTCCGCATCGCGCATAGTGCTCCGCACGGTTGACAGCAGCCGGCGATAGCCCTGCTCAAGTCGCTCGCGACCATGGCCCGCCCGGCTGCGCGCCGCGCGCGCGATCTCCAGCACCCGGTGAGTGGTCGCGCGCGTACGATCACGCAACTTGCAGCCGAGCGCGCCGGTGGCCTTTTCGATCCGCTTAAATGCTCGTGTCAGCACCCGCACTCCATCCTGTAACAGGCGAGAATCAGTGGGATAGCGAATGTTGGTTTCGACCACGGTTGTGTCAACTCGTGCGTGGCGGCCCTTGATCACGCCTTCCTCCCGCGCCACTTGCACCAGACGGCGGTGGATTGCGTCAATGCCATCGGCACCAATCACTGCCGAAAGCCGAATCAGCGTCTTGGCATCGGGCACGCGCTCGAAATAGACCCGCGTAAGATGACGATAGACCAGGTTCTGGCGCACCTCGCGTTCGGTCTCGTCGAAACTCCAGCCCTTGACCCGCTTCAGCACCAGCATGCGCAGTACCACCTCGGCAGGTGTGCCCGGTCGTCCCCGGTTGCGGCTTTGCGGGCAGCGCTGCGCCAACCCCTGCATTACTGTTTCCAGCAAGGCTTCATCCGCGAGCACCTCGTCCAACCGCTTGAGCGGCGGCTCGATGAGCTGCTCAATTAACTGTTCAACTGACCCGATGACTGCTTCGAATAGATTGCGCTGCTGATGCCGCCGTTCGATCACCCTGCCGCCTCCGCCGCTTCTTACCCAACCCGAGATAGCGCGCATTAGCATCGGCGATTTGCTGGCCCAGTTCCCGATAGCGACGATATGCACTGACCCTCGCCGCAACTTCATCGTGCAACTCGGGCGGCACATAGATGTTGCGGGTGCGCCCGCCCTCGTTGCGAGTTAAGTAGAACACCGGGCCATGCTTCTCGCCTGTGACGCAGTGGCAGTTCGCCCGCCCGCAGCGCCGATAGACCGCGCCCAGGCTGCCCCACAGCATCTTTTCGCTCAGTGCCGCCAGCTCGTCGATAAACTTTTGATCCGCCATCCTGTATAGATATACTCTATACAGAGAGACGGTGTCAATGGAGCCGACGTGACGAACTGTCAAATTGACGCGCCGGGGACCCTCAATTCTATTGGCGAAAATGCGGTAATTTTGCACCGCAAATTAGCTAGCTTCAAGTTATTGCCAGTCTGACTTTGTGTAGAACTCAGCAACAAAAACGTTACAAACGCCATGACTGTTAAATAGATCGGGTGCCGCTCGCCTGCGCGCATGGCCATCTCGTTCTTAGAGGTGACCGCGCTCGCCAATAGTTCCGGCCCGTCGCGTGGTGAGCAATCGCACACGAGGCAGAAAACCCTCGCGTCAACATCCGCAAGCAGTGTCATCAACAGGCCCTACAAACTAGTCGCAACGGAAACAGCCCCCGCCTTTGACACTGCGTTCTCCAAAGTCGCGTATACATATTGTTCGCCGCCCAGCGTCGCACCGATGTCCGAGACTGCCGTCATCGTTTGCATAGGCACGCCTGGCCGGCTTACAGACTGCCAAGCAGGCGCTTACTGTGGATAAAGCTGGCCGGCAAACCGCGCCATGGTGTGGACGAGCGGCCGGCGCCATTATAGACAAGACGATAGTGGAGTTGGGCAGCAGTGTTTTTTCTGCGGCTTTCTGGAGCCATTCTCTGGTTCCTCCCTGCAAGCGCCCCGCCCAGAGCAGCCGCTTTCCGACTCTCCGAATAGCTGGGGTCGGCCATGTTCATCTGCTGACCCTCAATCCTGATGGTTATTCGTTCTTTCGCCAAGGAGTGGCGGGAAAACTAATGACAATCGTGTTGAGCGGAGTGTACCTGTACGCTGCTCAGTCCAATCGGGCTTCGGCCCTTGTCGGCCGCCTCGAGGCCTGGACCGCCGCCCCCGCCTCGGTATGGGAGAGCGAAATGATTCAATGGCAATGGCAAAAAGGTCGACGTTTGAGCCTATGAGAGTCTCGATATAAAGCACTCAAGCTGCGGACCGCGAGGAGGCGGCACGGCGCTCTATGTGCAGAACGGCTTCTAGACCGGATACGAGCTAAATAATACCAACGTTCTCCGACGGCCGATTGCCTAACCTGACGTCAGCTGGCTGCACCGCCGCGATGATATGGAACCAAGAATGATTGTAGTAAGCTGGGCTGGTCGAACATGAGCTTAAATTTGACCGGCGGTCGGCGGCGAGTTTGCTGAGCGGCAACCAAGTTTCAATCAATACCTAGCTGCTTCTGAGTTCGATGTTGTTCGCGTGCTCGGCTGAGGTTCGAAACACGGAAATCGCACGTTCAAGCTTTCGCTTATGCGAGTAGCGCATCACCAACCAGAGTCTTGATTTGTGACACAAGATTCGAACATGCGCCCGAGCAGTGGCGCGAATGTTATTCTCGACGCATGGCGCTTTATTAACTTAGGCACGCGCGATCTGTTTGCTCGCGTCATAACATTCCGCTGCGATGAGTGTTTGCGACCGATCCGCTGGTGGAACCGCCGCGTTTGGTTGGGCGACCACGAGCGCTGTGCACATTTGCAGTGTTTTAATGGGCGGCTATTTTTAAGGGCGCTTGTGGCGGACGAGATCCGGCGCTCGCAACTCATAGTCGCCGATTTCTCGCCGCCCACCGCAACTCGCTCCCAGCCCATCGCTAATGGCTCGGCCGACAACGAGCTGCGAAACCCTGCTGTAGCTGTTATAACGCTGGAAGAACCGGTCGAACAGCTTGACGCACTACAGGCAGCAGATAGAGGAAATCTCAACCAAAGCGCCGTAATGACGCAAATCAGCGTCGCGACAATCCACCGCTACGTGAGTTGGGGCAGCTTCTATGGCATTTTCTCGGCCGGCTCGCTCCACATCGTCCGCCGCGCCCGCCGCGCTTTTGTATGCTTTGTGGCGGAGTCGAATTCAGCGAAACATCGGCGTTTTGCTCCAAGTGCGGGACTTCTCTCAGACCGTGAAGCTGACTGGGTCTCGGCTTTGAAGCGCGGAATCCTTCCAGACGACGTCAGTGGTGTGCGCGGCGCATGAAGCTGTCCGTGAACTGAGCACACAGGCTGGCATGTACATTGCGCTCTCAAGTTAATGCAACTTGAGAGGAGCGCACTCTTACCAAGCAGCTCGCTATCATCTCTCAGGGGAGGACGATCTTGAGAGCAGATTGAGTGACTGCATCAAGGGTCTTGAGAATGCAGGTCGTTGGGTTTACGCAACTCATCGCGGGCGAGGATATGCTGCCATTTGGACTGATGGCCATCTGCACGATCGAGCTCTGTCGGCACTGAGAGATGCTGGGTTTGACATCGAGCCATTCACGCACAATCGCTCGCCGCAAATCAGGACGCCGGCACCGGCAATTAGTGTCTCGAATCAGAGCAGTCGCCATCTGGCGGCTCTCCGGACTACTTCGCGCTAAATTTAAAGAGCTATTCACCGAGGCTGCAACTTACTACTTCGCGAAGAATCGGTGGAAAGGAGAAATGAATACGAGACACGACCTGTATATCGCACAATGGGCAATGTTCGAGCAGCTTTCGCTGGGAAACTCCAGTTGAGCCGACCTTAACCTCGACTGACTGACTATGCCGATTTGGCGATAATCCTGCAAAATTTCGGATCATGCCCTACCTCGGAAGGAGCTAAGGCGTCAGCAGCTCGATTGCGGCCCGTTATCGGCGGCTTCATGGTAAACCTGCACGCTGATGCAAAGAGGACGAGGGGTGGAGAGAGCACTATCGCTCTCGGAGAGAGGTATCATGCGCCGGTTCTTTAGAATTATTCCTATCCTGGCGGCGATCCAGGTTTTTACTGCAATATCGGCGTTTGGTTTCTACCTGGATCCCCCACTGGATCCAGAGCCGCCCTTGGTGGTTTGCGATAGCCAGCAATATGCGCTCTGCGCCGAGGCGAGTTGCTTCGTCTATGCCGGAGTCGCTTATTGCAAGTGCGATATCAAGACAGGTGACAGTATCAGTCTTCAGCTCAGCTACTCGAGCCCTGCGGGCGAGCGAAATGTCTGTGACGTGAACCAGCAGGGTAGGGCGAATGGCTATATGATGAGTACCTACAGCCTTCCGGAAAATGTGAAGAAAGGTGGTAGCGCTGCGGCTGCGGTTTACACCTGCCCCGGATGGGCTGATGCGGGAAGTGGGGTAATCGCGCCCGTAGCCTATGGCCAGTGTGATGGCGGCTTTTGTTTCAAGAGCACCCCAGGCAAGAGGATGCCGGGTTTCACTGGCCGGCTCCGGAAGAATGAAATCATTTGCTCCTGCCCGATCTCGACTGATGCAACGTCAGGCAGCTCGGATAGCTTCGGATATCAGGTCTTTGGCCCATACCATACGGAGGCAGCGATCGGGAGCAGATGTGTCGCTAGCGCCTGTAACGCGTGTAGCATCCCTAACCCTACTGCTAATGGAACTACCATTCCCGTCGGAGCCCCGACCGGAGTCGGGAAATTTCTTGCGCTAAAGCTGGATGGGCCACCAATTCCGGATATCAATGAGTGTCTATGCTCATGCCAGGATTCAGGCACGAACGGCGCCATCTCCTGTACGGTGGGAGAGGATCGGACGCCTTAGCCAGTCGCAGGCGTTACACTCGTCGTTAATGCGCTGGGTGTTGGTTGTTACTACAGCGCTATAGCGCTGGCTGCGCGGCGTTTTTTATCGCGCGGTCGGTGACCGATTCCGCTCACGGGCTGTCAAATGCGAAATCGCCGCCGGCCGTCATACCGCTGCCGACCTTTGTCGGTTCGAATGCCTGCGGCGATTGCCATAACGAAGAACTGAAGCAATGGATCGGCTCGCATCATCAGCTTGCGACGCACCTGCCACCGATGCGACCGTTCTTGGCAATTTCAGCGGTGCGACGATCGCGAACGCGGGCATAACCTCGACGTTCTCCCGCCGCGGCGAGAAATTCATGGTGCGCACCGATGGAGTCCGACGGTGCGCTGCACGACTACGAAATCGAATTCAGGTTAGGAGTTGCACCGCTCCAGTAGTATCTCATGGCGATGCCGGGAGGGCGCCGGCAGGCGCTCGGGATCGCGTGGGACAGCCGATCACGGCAATGCGGCGGCGGTGGTTCTTTCTCAACCCGGGTCGCAAGCTTCCCGCGTCCGATTCGTTACATTAGACCGGCATCGATCAGACTTGGAATTACAGGTGCGCGAATTGTCACTCCACCAACGTCCGGCAAGAGCTACGATTACCAAAGCCGGACCTATGCAACGACGTACGCCGAGATCGCTGTCGAATGCGAAGGTTGCCACGGACCCGGTTCCAATCACCATGCGTGGGCACGGAAGCGGGGCCATTGGAGTAAACTCGGCGCTCTCCAAGATCCTGTGCGGGCGGTTGGGAAACGGCGAAGGTGCTCGCTGGTGCACCGCCGAATATCCGTTCAGGCGACCTGGCCAACGCTTTTTTGGGCAGGCGACAGACGAATACATTGCCGCGCAAGAATTGAATGCGGATCGCCTCGGAAGCGCTTTTGAGTCCCGGCGCGCTATTCGCCAGGCAGGGAAACCTCGATCATGCCGAGGCCGAACTCAAAAGCGCACTTGCCCCCGACCCATCGTTTGCGCCGGCCGCGGTTAGGATACGCCTGCTTCCTGCTCGACCACCTTACCGATCTCAGTGAACGAAGACGCGGATGTCTCGCCCTTCGTGGTTCGCCTGTAACCCTGAAGATTTCAGGCGTCTTCGAATGCGACGTCTTCCCATATTGTGAACCGGCTGTTGGAGCCGGCGATAGCTTGCGGAATCGTTCCTGCCTGAAGCTTGAGCGAGAGAATTGCAGTGGCCGTGAAGATTTCTTCAGTCACCTGCTAAGCTCTCACCATGAGCAAGCAGCCCAGCCTGATCGCATATGCGGACGGCTCGTGTCTCGGAAACCCCGGACCGGGTGGATGGGGAGTTGTGCTCGTAGGCAGTGACGGATCCCGGCTCGAATTCTCTGCCGCCGCTGGCTCTACCACTAACAATCGAATGGAAATTACCGCGGCAATTGAAGCGTTACGTAGATTGCCACCCGGCGCTGAGGTCACGATTCGCACTGACAGCCAATATCTGGTCAACACTATGACGTTGGGCTGGAAAAGGCGGGAAAATCTCGACCTCTGGAAAATGCTCGATGCCGAAGTCGCGCAGCGCAAGGTTAGGTGGGAATGGGTGCGAGGCCATTCCGGGGATACTTTCAACGAACGGGCCGACGAACTGGCTCGCAGCGCGGCCCTCGGCAAACCGCAGAGCCCTTCAGCTGACTCTTTCGAAATGAACGCCGTGCCGGCTGGCGCATTGCACACCCACCGGCCAGATGCTACGGAACGAGACTCTGCGCCGGCTGAACAGATACTACCGTCTGAGCCGCCGGCATTGAGTAATCAGCATACGGCAGGGGCTGAGAACGAGGCCGAGATTGCCCGGCTACTCCGGCCATTGCTTGCAGCAGATGAAACGCTGCGCCGATGCGCTGGTTGCCATCGGGCATTTGTCGCGACTGGTAATCCTCCGCGGATGCAGGCTTATTGTTCGCTGGCTGCATGCCAATTAAAGCGGCGAAGAAATTCGTCGAGCTAAATTGCGTCGTCGGCCGAGGTGAGCAAGCAAATGAGCTTCCATGAAGTTATGTCCGCTCCAAATCGGTTACAATCGTACTTGGCATGAAGTTATCAGCTTCGATGTGCTGTATCTACTATTCAATTAAATATTAGCAAACACTATCTCGCCTTTTTCTTGATTTCGGTGTAGATGCCTTTAGTATCTGTGCAGGTTTAAGTGGTGCCTAATAACTGGCAAACGGGCTGCGGTGGATTCCTCCGAAGCCGAAAGGGAGAAGTTGTGGGAAAAAAGCTTGCTCATAGTCTGATGTGGGTGGCTGCACTGTCATTCGTTACAGGCTGCGCTTCGATGACTGACCGAGAGAAGTGCATTCTGTTATACACTGGTGGCGGGGCAGTCGGCGCCGGCGGCATCGGTACGGGTGTAGCGCTGTCGAAGAGGGATGCCAGGATCAGTATCTTGCCTGGGTCGTACCGGCTAGCGTAGGTGGCGGCGCTTTGCTCGGCGCCATAGCCGGCTACTTCCTGTGCGCCGAAGCAGCGCCACCGCCGCCACCACCCCCGCCACCTCCTCCCCCACCACCACCTCCACCTCCGCCTCCGCCGCCACAGAAGATCATTCTGCGTGGCGTCCACTTTGACTTCGATAGGGCGGTGATTCGGCCGGTTGACAGACCCGTGCTCGACGAAGCA
Organism: Binataceae bacterium (SeqCode); assembly: GCA_963752805.1. Classification (GTDB taxonomy): domain Bacteria; phylum Desulfobacterota; class Binatia; order Binatales; family Binataceae; genus JAMXLL01. Next base: position 21,059 of record CAVWAA010000032.1, on the reverse strand, counting down.
GCGGAAACGCTCAAGGCCAATCCCAACGTGAAGGTGTACGTCAATGGCTACTGCGACGCTATCGGCAGCACGCACCTACAACCTGAAATTGTCGCAACGGCGCGCCGAAGCGGTTACTGCCTACCTGGAGGACAAGGGCATTCCGGCCAGCCAGCTGATTCCTCAGGGGTTTGGCAAGACCCACTTTGTGGCAACCAACCGCACCTCGGTTGGACGCGCAGAAAACCGCCGAGTGGAACTGGTGCCGGCTGAGCAATAGCCAGCCAAAAAGGGCCATGCACGCCAGCCCGTAGTTGCAATAACTACGGGCTGGCCGTATTTTCCCATAACGCTCCTCCGATCTCGTTCCAACCAAGCTAACGGAGCTTTCACTCCTTCCACCGCGGGTAAGCGATTCGGTTGTATGATCTCCCTGCTGCCCGCCAACTATTGCGGAAGCTGTGCGGATGGCGTTTTCCCTTCCCGCTATCTGCGGTAAGGATAAGGTGGTGGTTCCGCTCAGGTTAAATTCCGAGGTAAACGGACATGAAATATGACGAGTATCAGTACCTGCTTTTCGAGCGGCATTCAGACGGGATCCTGCTCATTACGATCAACCGGCCCGAAGTTCTCAATGCGACCAACAACCGCTTGCATTGGGAATTAAGTAGAGTTTGGCGCGAGGTTGACGACGACGATGAGACCAATGTCGTGATCATCACCGGCAAGGGGCGGGCGTTCTCAGCCGGCGGCGACCTCGACATGATCGATCGGATGAAAGCCAATCACGACAACATCATGCAGGCATTTAAGGAGGCCGGCGATATCGTTTACAACATGGTTGATTGCCGCAAGCCGATCATTTCGGCCATCAACGGCGTTGCGGTTGGCGCGGGCCTGGCAGTCGCTTTTATGGCCGACATTCCGATTGCCGCTGAAAACATGCGGATAACTGACGGCCATCTCAGATTGGGGGTCGCGGCCGGCGACCACGCAGTGATTATCTGGCCGTTGCTGTGTGGCATGGCCAAGGCCAAGTACTACTTGCTGACGGCAGATTTCATCGATGGTAAAGAGGCGGAACGAATCGGCCTCGTCGCGCTGTGTGTGCCAAATGATCAGCTGATGGACAAAGCCTTTGAAGTCGCGCGCAAGCTCGCCCGCGGTCCGCAACAGGCGGCGAGATTCACCAAACGCGCCCTGAACAATTGGCTGAAAATGTTCGGCCCGGCGTTCGACGCCTCACTAGCGATGGAGATGCTGGGATTCTTCAGCGGCGATCTGGCAGAGGGGGTTTCCGCACTGAAGGAAAAACGCCAGCCAACATTCCCGCATTTGAAAAAATAAAGGCGCAGAGCGCACTGGCTTGTCATCTCTCGTGAATGGCATCGAACACTGAGCTGAGTGTGCACGGCCTGAGAGCCGCCTCCGCGAGAAGCCTCAGTCATACCGATGCGGTTCAGACGACGAAGGCCAGGTTGTCGATATACCCGTCGTTGTTTATCAAAAGTACCTTCTTGAGCAGGATTTTAGAGCTATTGCCCTCCTACCGCAGCCCGTGCAACCTACGGCCGACGAAGCTGTCCCGCCGACTCCTGGTACGGAACGCCCGCCAGTTCACGGTGTTGCGATAAGTCCAGCCGTGATAAGCACATCGAAAGGTCTTGGTGTTGCCCGCCTCGAGTTGACAAACGCTCGGAGTTGACAAACGGTTGAGCCACGATGGCAGCAGCGGTTGAACAGAAGCCGCACCTGACCATTTTCATCAAGAACCACAATAACTCGCCGGTGGCCGATTTTCTTTAGCCGGAAGTCGCCGGAGTGCGGTATCTCCCCGACGTGACCGACGTAGACCATCCGCGATTGAAGATCCTGTCGAATTCGTCTGCAAGATATTGGGGATCGGTGTACAGGCTGGTATGAATTCGGTCGTGTTTGATCAAAAGGCGGTAAGCAATCTTCCGCCGAGTCATAAGGCTGGGTTTTTCAAGCACCAAAAGCTTCGCCCATCACGGTTGGTGCCAATTGCCGTTTCAGGCAGCAGCGCGAGCCTACCGCGGCCTTTCGTTGGGTTCAAAGGCGATTGCACCGCCTTGCTCCCACTGCCGGGGTGTTTTAGCCTTGCCGATAATGGGCAGCGATTTCCATCTTGAGGTCAGTATTTTCGTCTGGAGCAGCTTCAAGGCGTTCCCGACATCGTCGCACGCGCGCTCTGGTCAGCTATAGTGAAGGAGCCGCCTGGAGAATTCGAATTGATCGCGCGTATCTGCGCGCACCTGCCGCAATCGCGGCGCGTCGTTCTTGGTCCTGGCGATGACTGCGCAATAGTTGCCTCTTCGCCCGAGCCACTGCTTATCACAATCGACTCCATGGTCGAGGGGGTGCATTTTAAGCTCGAATGGGGCACTCCCGCGATGCTCGGGGCAAAGGCTCTTGCCGTAAACTTGAGCGACATAGCGGCGATGGGCGGCATCCCCACCATTTGCGTCATCAATCTGGCAATCCGGCCAGGGCTGGATCCAAGATTCTTCGATGAACTTTACCGAGGTCTTGGAAAAGCCGCGGTTGCTGCTGGGGTTTCGGTGGCTGGTGGCAATATCACGCGGGCGAACGAGCTTACCATCACTATCGCCTTGCTTGGCAAAGTCGAAACGCAACCGATGCGGCGTGATTCCGCTCGGCCAGGTGACAAAATCTATGTCACCGGGACGGTGGGTGATGCAGCTTTGGGACTCCGCATTCTTCAGAATAAGATCCCAGCCGCAGGTTCGGCACGGGACCATCTGGTAAAACGATTTCTGCAGCCCACCGCCCAAATCGCCCCGGGCCGCAAGTTAGCGCGGATCAAACCACCGCCGGCCGCGATCGATATTAGTGATGGGCTTTGGCAGGATCTCGGCCACGTGCTCGAACGAAGCGGCGTCGGCGCCAAGGTGGAGAGTACTGCGCTGCCGCTTTCTGCGGCTTATCGCCAGGTTTACGGGGACAATCGCGACCTGGCGCTCAGCGGTGGCGACGACTACGAGCTACTTTTTTGTCTGCGCCCGCGAATTTCCGAGGCTGAATTGAGCCGCAGGCTCGGGGTGAAAGTCGGTTGTATCGGTGAGATCACACGCGAGAAGCGAGCGCTGCTGGTGAGCGGAACCGGCAAACCGGCGGTAATGCGAAACCGCGGTTGGGATCAGTTGCGCGCCACTTGACGGAGCGCAAGCAAGCATCGCTGCGCCGATAGAATGGCTTTTCTTCCAATCGTTGTAGCGCTGCTGCTGTTGGTCAGCGCGATGTTTGCGGCGTCCGAATCGGCGTTGTTCGCCTTAGTTCGGATGGAGTCTACGCGCCAGAAGCTCGCCGCGCCCGTACGCGATGCGCTGGAACGGATGATGGCGCGGCCATTGGAGTCATTGCTCGTCATCATCGGCCTCAATGAAGCATTCAACGTCTTCGCTGAATGCCTCGCCACCACGTTCCTGCTGACGTGGCTCGGTCCTATCGGCGCGTGGTTATCGGTTCCGCTGATGCTCCCGCTGGTATTGATTTTCGCTGATATCACGCCGAAAACCTTCGCCCTTGGATTCCCCGGCGCAATCGCGCGGATCACCGCACGGCCGCTAGCGGCGCTGAGCGCATTGCTGCATCCGATAGTGAAATGGCTGACTCCGGCGGCAGAGCCGCCGCGTCCGGCGCCGGTTTCAGAAGAAGAATTCAAAGCGCTGCTGCGTGCCGGTGAAGTGCTGGGTGAAGTTGAACCCCAGGAACGTGAGCTGATTCACAAGGTGTTCGATTTTGGCAATCGGCGAGTGGTCGAAATTATGACGCCACGTGAAAAAATCTTTTGGCTCGACGTCAATACGCCGCCGGAGCAATTGATCAGCGAGGTCATCCGCGGCCATTTCTCGCGCGTGCCGATTTATCGCGAACGCCCCGACAACGTCATCGGCATCTTGGGGGTTAAGGATCTCGTGACGCGGCGGTTGGAGCCACTTCCACCGCGGTTGGAGCGGCTTGTGCGTCCGGCGTATTTCGTGCCGCCAGGCAAAGCACTCGGCGAACTGTTCGACGAAATGCGGCGTGGACGCTTTCAGCTCGCGATAGTGGTGGACGAATACGAGCGGGTTGTCGGCCTGATCACCCTCGAAGATCTGCTCGAGGAACTCTTTGGTGAAATTAGCGATGAATTCGATTATGAAGGGCCCGAATTGATGCCGGTGGGCCCCGGAGAATGGCTCGCTTCCGGTTCGATCGCGATCGAGCGGCTGCGCGAGGCGGTTGGCGATGGCATCGCGCTGCCGGCGGGCCGCGCCGAAACCCTGGGCAGTTATGTGCTCAGCCGCCTCAAACGCGTTCCCCGCCGCGGTGAGCATTTCAAATTGGGCAACCTCGATGCGGCAGTGGAGCAGGTGCACGGCGCCAGTATCGAGCTAGTACGGCTCAAGCGCCAGGCCGAGGCCAGCGGGGCGGTTTAAACTATGAGTATCGTAGTGCTGCTCGCCGCCCTGCTCGCATGCGTAATTTGCCAGGCGTTCTTCGCTGCCAGCGAGGTCGCCTTGGTTGCCGCCGATGATCTAAAAATCCATGCCGAGCGCGAACGCGGTGATCGCCGGGCGGTAGTGCTGGGACGGTTGCTTCAGCGCCGCGACCGCGTGGTCGCGATGCTGTTGACGGGAAACAATTTTGCCACCGTTATCGCAGCGGCCGCGTTGACCAGTTTTCTGCACGATCTAAGCCCGCGCACCTCCTACCTCGCGCCCTTCATCCTCGCGCCGGTGTCACTGCTGCTGGGGGAGTCGATTCCGAAAATGGCAGTGCTGCGAGCGCCACTGCGCTTCGCGCGAATCGCGGCCCGTCCGCTGAGCATGATTGCGACGATCCTGGCGCCGTTGCTGGCTGCAGAGACTGCGCTAAGCCGGCAACTGCGGCGCCTCGCCGGCGTCCCGCCGGAAGCTGAGACCGTGTTCCTAAGCCGTGAGGATCTGGCCTTGCTGGTCCGGCGCGAGCCGCAGAATGCTCCCGTTCATCTGCAGCCGACAGACGCGATTATGCCGGAAGAACAACAGATGATCAGCCGCATCTTCCGCTTCACCCGCGCCGAGGCACGCAAGGCGATGGTGCCGCTGGTAAAGGTTGAAGCGGTGCCGGAGGAAACTACTATTGCGGGGGCGATCGAAGTGGTGCGGCGTGAGGGCTTCACACGGATTCCGGTCTTTCACGAGCGCATCTTCGATATCGTTGGCGTGGTGCACGCCTTCGACCTGCTGGAGGCGCCCGACCTCGCGCGGGGAGTGCGCGAGGTGATGCGCTCGGTGAGCTACTTTCCTGAATCGACGCCGCTCGACGAAATCCTCTTTGCGCTGCAGCGCACTCATGAAACTCTGGCCGTAGTGGTAGACGAATACGGCGGCTCCTCGGGAATTATCACGATAGAAGACCTGCTCGAAGAGGTCGTAGGAGAGATCGAAGACGAGTACGACGTGCGCGAAGAACTGGCGCGAATTGCCGGCCCGCGCACGCTGATGGTCTCCGGTCATGCCACCGTCGCAGATCTTAACGATCGCTTCGGACTGGGGCTACCTGAAGCGGATGAGTATACCACCATCGGTGGTCTGATGGTGGAGCGGCTCGGTCACATTCCCAAGCCCGGCGAGCAGCTCAGAGCCGGTGACAACATGCTGACAGTTGCTCGCAGCGACGCGCGCGCGGTGCGTGAAGTTGTGCTTCATCTTGACCGTCCGCTTAAACTCGAGCCGCGGCGTCGCCGATGACGCAAGCGAAGATCCGCCAGCTCCTGGAGCAGGTCGCCGCCGGCCGTCTCTCGACCGCCCAGGCGCTGCAACGTCTGCGTTATCTGCCGTTTGAGGACCTTGGCTTCGCACGTATTGATAATCATCGAAGTTTACGCCGCGACATTCCCGAGGTTGTTTTCGGCGCTGGGAAAAGCGCCCAGCAAATTGTAAAAATCGGTCAGCGGATGGCTGCCGCCGGGATTAACCTAATGGTGACGCGGCTCGATCCCGCCAAGGCCAGGGCGGTAAAGCGCGGGCTGCGTGAGTTCGACTATCGGCCGGATGCGCGAATCGGCCTGCTTCTGCGCGAGAAGCCGGTGCCGCGTGGACATGGGGCCATAATGATCACCACGGCCGGCACCTCAGATATCCCAGTGGCGGAGGAGGCCGCCGTCAGCGCAGAATTTTTCGGCAACCGGGTCGAACGGCTTTACGACGTGGGAGTGGCCGGCCTCCATCGGCTCACTTCACAACTCAAGATGCTGGAGGCCGCCAGCGTGATTATCGTCGTTGCCGGAATGGAGGGAGCGCTGCCGTCGGTGGTAGCTGGCCTGGTTGGCAAACCGGTGATCGGAGTGCCGACTAGTGTCGGTTATGGCGCCGCGTTCGGCGGTATTGCGCCGCTGCTCGGAATGCTCAATAGCTGTGCCGGCGGCTTGACCGTGGTGAATATCGATAACGGGTTTGGCGCGGCGCTGGCCGCGACCCTTATTAATCGTGTGGGTAGCAGAGGAACAAAACCCTGACAGCGTGAAGCGGAACATCAAAACCGAGCCGCGATAGCCACGCGCGCAGCGTATGATACGAGCGAGAGGCCGCTTCTGCCGAAGCGGGGCAACGAGTCCACAAGGTGCGCATCGAAATATGCTGTGAAAAAATCACGTGAGCCTCGGCAGAAGAGATCGGGAAGGGGAGTGAAATAAAGAGAGTTGAGAATCTTATTCCGAGCACTCGGCCTGTCTTCTGCCCCTTGTGCAGAAAAAATTAGGCGTCTGCCGATGGAACGCAAAACGCTGACGAGCGGGCGCGCGCGGCGCGCAGTGAAGATGGGCAGTATCGCCTCTCAGGTCGGCTCCAGCTATCTGTGGACTTCCCTGCGGCGCCCCTTTCTTAATACCGCTCGTTACGAGCAGGAGTTGCTCGATATCCATCTCAAGAATGCGCGGCGGGTGGTGGAAGGTTCCAAGCACCTGCGCGGCGCTTTTATGAAGCTGGTGCAGATGCTGTCGATGCGCGAGGACCTGCTGCCGGGCGAGGCGATCGACATCCTGCGCACCACCCAGGCAAGCGTGCCGCCAATGGACTATCGGTTAATCTCCCAGCAAATCCGGCGCGAGCTGTCGAAATCCCCTGAGCAGCTTTTCGCCAGCTTCGACACGGAAGCATTTGCGGCGGCTTCGCTCGGCCAGGTCCATCGCGCGAGACTCAAAAGTGGTGAGGAAGTCGCGGTTAAGGTGCAGTATCCGGGTGTTGACGCCACTGTCGAGCAGGACCTGGGGAATCTCAAGCTGTTGCTGCGCACTTTCCAGGCGATCGCGCGGCGATCTGATGCGGCAGAAGATCGACACTAACACCATCTACGCTGAGTTGCAGGAACGCTTGCGCGAGGAACTCGACTACGTGAATGAGGCGCGCAATATCGACGAATTCCGCCGGCTATTGGCTGGCGATGACAATATCCTGATCCCGCGGGTGATCAAGCACCTGAGCACCCGCCGCGTTCTGACGATGACCTATATCGATGGGTATCGGCTCGCGGACATCTTCGGTGAGGCGGCCGACGTGGAGCTTCGGACCTGGGTCGCGCGCAAGTATTACGAACTGGTTTGGCGGCAGATTCTCGAATTCGGCGTCCTGCACACTGATCCGCAGCCGGGCAACTATCTCGTCACCTGGCATCCCAAGCTGGGCGTGCTGGACTTCGGTTCGGTGCGCCATTTTTCCGAGTCCGTCCGGCGTGCGAGCCTGCAATTAGCCGAGGCGGTGACCGCGCATGATGATCGGTCGCTCGCGGCGGCGCTGCTTAAGCTGGGGTATATCGACCGCGAGCAGGATCCGGCGCCGATGGTGCGGATTATTTACATCCTCTTCGAGCCGGTGATCACCGACCGCGCGTACCATCCCGACGAATACGATGCGGTGGCCAAAGCCGCTACGGTCGGCGAGTTGGCCTTTGAGCACAAATTATATAAATCGCCGCGCCACAGCATCTTCCTGCTACGCGCTCTCATCGGTCTGGACGGCATCATGAAGGGACTAGGGGTCAAAATGAACTACTGTGAGCTGTTCCGCGAATGCGTCCGCAGCGCGACGCAGGCGGCCGGCCGCGCGTGACAATCGGCGGTTACTTCGAATGCATTGAATTAGGAAGCGGGCCGCGCCGATAAAAGCGCAGGTATGATGGTGTCTGAATGCCGGCGGGTAACTGCGGATCGGGTAATGGAGCATGCGCATCGAGACTGAAGGGCAGCACGCCGGCCCAGGTCGTGAGCGCATAATCTTCTTGATCGTCAAGCGGCGGCCCGGTTCGAATCTTTGCTGACGCTTCATTGAGCGGCAACGATAACACCATGGTGGCGCGAATTTCCGCTTCGGACGGCGGTCGCACCTCATCCCAGCGGCCAGGCACTATGTGATTAACCATCGTGCGCATTGCGGCGAGTTTGGCCGCCAGGTCGCAAATCTCGGTGGCGGTGCCCAGAATCACCACCGAGCGGTAGTTCATCGAATGATGGTAGGCCGAACGCGCCAGCACCAAGCCGTCAATCAGTGTCACGGTCGCACACGCGGGAATACCGCTGCGGAGGCTGCGCAGCATCCGGCTCGCCGCCGAGCCGTGAATCAGCACCCTCTCGCCGTCGCGCGCGTAGATCGTTGGCAGCACGTAGGGTTGGGAATCAACGGTAAAACCGAGATGACAGAGCAGGCCTTCATCAAGGATGGCGTTGATGACGAAGGGGTCATACGCCGCGCGAAGGGGCATTCGCTTGACGGTTGTCCGTTCACTTGGCGGATGAGAGGCTGACCTCTGTTCCACTATGTTCGAGGACATCGATTGACTCCGTTGAAGTTTGTCTGTTTGTTCTGGTACAATCGCTGTTTTGTAATGCAACAATATCCGATCCGGGGTTCGAACGCAAACGCGATCGCAGCAAGTACCGAGCACGGATTAGCGGCCGGAGTGCTGACTCCCGGTCAGCAGATGCCGACGGTTCGCGGGCTTGCCGGGCAGCTGAGCGTCAGCCCCGCGACGGTTGCGGCTGCGTACCGCATTTTGAAGCTGCGCGGCATCATCCGCGGCTCAGGCCGGCGCGGGACCGTGGTCACTCCGGTGCCTCCGCTGGTCACACGTTCCGCGCCACCGGTAGCGTCCAACGTGCGCAATCTTGCCGCCGGTGGCCCTGATCCGGCTCTGTTGCCGCCGCTCCCGCGCAGCCTGCCGCGTGCATTTTCGCGGCATGGTTATGGCGAGCCCTACAATCGCTCTGATCTCTTGAAGCTTGCGGCGCAAATGTTTGACGCCGACGGGATCGGGGCCGGGCCGATCGCCGTTACCTCGGGCGCACTCGACGCGATCGAGCGTCTCCTACAGGCCAACCTGCGGGTTGGTGATCGCGTGGCAGTCGAGGACCCCGGATATCCACCGGTGCTGGATTTGGTCGCCGCGCTCGGGCTGCGCGCTGAGCCCTTTAGGATTGATAATTCGGGGCCTCTACCCGACGAATTCAGCCGCATTCTGAAGGGCAGCGTCGAGGCCGCGATTATCACGCCGCGAGCGCAGAACCCGACCGGCGCTGCGCTGGACCGCGAGCGTGTGCACGAACTCCGCCGCATTCTCAAGCCGCATCCTCATGTTATGTTGATCGAGGACGATCACGCCGGACCAGTCGCCGGCGCGCCGGCCCTGACGGTGTGCGAATCAGTCCGGCCACGATGGGCGATCGTGCGTTCGCTTTCGAAGTCGCTTGGACCAGATTTGCGGCTCGCGTTGGTGACCGGGGATGAGATGTCGATCTCCCGGCTAGAAGGGCGTCAGCGGCTCGGGCCGGGATGGGTGAGTCATCTCCTCCAGGAGCTGGCGGTCGCGCTATGGGCCGATCCGAATACTCAGCGCCTGGTCAACAAAGCTGCGGAGACTTATGCGCAGCGGCGCCGGGCGCTGCTCGACGCTCTAGCCGTCTATGGAATAGCGGGGTACGGCCGTTCCGGCTTCAATGTATGGGTTCCGGTGCCCGAAGAATTCGCAGTAGTGCAGTCGATGCTCGCCGCTGGATGGGGGGTGAGCGCGGGCGAGCGCTATCGCACTAAGAGTCCGCCCGCAGTGCGGCTTTCGATCGGCGCATTGATGCAAGGCGAAGCCGAGCGCATCGCCGCCGATCTGGCCCGCGGTTTGGAACCCCAAGGCCGTGCGCATTACGCGTGAGCGGCCAGCCGCTTCCCGCACTCAACAGTTGATTTCGCCTGGGGATCCCGCACAGGATTAGCTGGACGGAACCAAAGGAACCAAAAGCTACCGCGGCGCATCGGCTAAGCCATGCCCTGCGGAACCAGAGGCAAACGAACCTCCGTCAAAAGGGCCGTCGAGGTTGGCGCTGCCCTTCGCGAGCGATGTGCCGTCGTGTCGTGCCCAACAGAGCCGCGACAACGGAGCGACGGCACATGCGGGGTCGGTGAAAGAGATGAAGATGCCGGATATGTACCGCAATTGGCGCGTAATGCTCGGTGTGGCGCTGATTTTGCTCGGCATTGGCAATTGGCTCGTCGGCCGTCTCAACACTGAGCATTACAGCGAACTAATCAGCAGCGCGGGTAGTGCAACGCCCGACCAGGCATATCGCAGTTTTGATGAACTCGACGCCGGCGCAGTGGCGGTGCTTGCGCCGCTCACGTCGGAGCAGCGTCGAGTGTCGTATGCGACCGCGCGGATGGATTTCTATCACGCGACCTTCCTGACCGGCTACGTGTTGGTATTGGCCGGCCTTCTGATGACATTCCTCGGTTTTGTCGGCCTGATTAGGAATGACGCCCAGCAGGCCACTGCACGCATCGCCGATCGCTTCTCCCAGAGTCCAGAGGAGCGGGTGCGAGTACGCCTGGAAAAGGATAGGCCGGCGGAATGATTGTTCGGCATCGTTCTTAGGCGATCTATGGTCAAGCTGCTTAGGAAGTCCGCACCGGCCAAAATTAATCTTTTCCTGCGAGTGACAGGCCGGCGCGCTGACGGCTATCACGAACTCGACTCGGTTTTTCTGCCGATTTCGATCTACGATCGGGTCGATATCGAGATGCGGCCCGCCGCGTCTGCTTCTGTCCAGCTTTGCAGTGATTCAGGAGCCGTTCCCGCTGATGAACGCAACCTGGCGTTCAGGGCAGCGCGCGAATTCCTGACCGAATTCAGCATTCGCGCTGAAGTGCGGATTAAGCTGCACAAGGAAATCCCGCCCGCTGCTGGTTTGGGCGGCGGTTCGAGCGATGCCGGCGCGGTGCTTCACATGATGGCAGCGCTCTGCGGAATTAACCAATCGGCGCCGCTGGTGACGGTCGCGATGAGGCTCGGCGCCGACGTGCCGTTTTTCCTCAATCCGACGCCGGCGCGCGTGCGCGGGATCGGAGAACGGAGCGAAGCGCTGGGCCCAATCGAAAAGCCATTTGTGCTAATCGCAGTGCCGCCAGTCGAAGTCCCGACTGCTCTGGTGTTCCGCGAGTTGCGGCCCGAGCATTGGAGTGGACCGGCGCCGGATGACGATATTCTTGCAATTATTCAAGGGCGCATCGGGCGTGAACATCTCGTCAACGATCTTGAGCAGGTCGCAATTGCGAAATGGCCGGAAATCGGACAAGTCAAAAGATTGCTCGAAGCATTCGGTGCTCGCGCCGCGGCGATGACCGGCAGTGGAGGTGGCGTCTTCGGTATTTTCAATTCGAGTGACGAGGCGTTATGCGCCAGCCGTAAGCTCGGCGGCAGCGCACCCGAGGTGCGGACGTTCAGCGCCACGGTGCTGTAGTGGCTTGCTCTCACGCTCAGCAGTGTTGTCTGTGTCGTTGACACCCATTTATGCCGCCTATAACATTCTTTGTAATTATCGTCATCGAGAGTTCGGCTTTATCTTCCGGTGCTTTGCCGTCCGGGTCATCGGGCTGTCGAGGATCGTGCTAGCATGCGGATGCGCATGGTAGATAGCTCGCATAGCGAGCTATCTAACGTTTAGGGGGTTTCGAGTCGGTCGGCTGGTAAATAGGTCGGGTTGTTGGCTGGATTGACGGCAAAAAAGCGTATTTCCTTGCTGGGCGGTCGCCAAGCTGGCAAGGCACCAGGCTTTGGACCTGGCATTCGAAGGTTCGAATCCTTCCCGCCCAGCCATCTTAACCCTAGTAAGGTGAGCGCACTATCAGGAATGCGGGAAGCTCACAAAGATCATTGTGGCGGAAGGTATTCGCGCCGGAGCGGAGGACTCGAACATGTCTGAACGGGTCAAGGACGAACTCGAGATTTTTACCGGCAACTCGAATCCGGCGCTGGCGCGGGAGATCGCCGAGCATCTCGGTGTCAAGCTTGCGCAGGTTGAAGTCGCCCGCTTTCCTGACGGCGAGGTGATGGTGGAAGTGCGCGAAAACGTACGCGGCGGTGACTGTTTCGTGATTCAATCCACCTGCACCCCGCCCAACGAAAATCTGATGGAGTTACTGCTGCTGATGGACGCGCTGCGTCGCGCCTCTGCCGGGCGCATCACAGCGGTGATCCCTTATTTCGGCTACGCCCGCCAGGACCGCAAGGTGGCGCCGCGGGTGCCGATCAGCGCCAAGCTGGTGGCCGATCTGATAACTACGTCGGGGGCCTCGCGCGTGCTCACCGTCGACCTTCATGCCGGCCAAATCCAGGGTTTCTTCAATATTCCGGTCGACAATCTTTACGCGATGCCAGTGTTGGTGCAGTATTTGCGCAAACGCGTCGATAGTCATCGGCTGGCGGTGGTTTCGCCGGACGCTGGCGGGGTCGAACGGGCGCGCGCCTTTGCACGGCGGCTCAATGCCGACCTCGCGATCATTGATAAACGCCGGCAGCGAGCGAGCGAAGTGACCGAAATGAGACTGGTCGGCGACGTGCGCGATTCATTTGCGCTGCTCGTTGACGACATGATCGACACGGCCGGCACCATCACAGAAGCGGCAAAGGTAATTCTCGACGCCGGCGCGCGCGAGGTGATGGCCTGCGCGACTCACCCGATCCTGTCGGACCCGGCATGCGAGCGGTTGAACGTCTCATCGATCAAAGAAGTCGTTACGACCAATACGATTCCGCTGCGCGCCAAGGCGCAGGCGGAACTGTCCAATTTGAAAGTATTGTCGGTAGGCGGGCTGATAGCGGAAGCTATCCGCCGCATTCACAATGAGGAATCAGTCAGCTCGCTGTTCAACTGAACAGGAAAACAGACAGATCAGATTCAAGAGCCTTTCAAGCAGAGTTCGAGGAGCTAATGGAAACCGTCGATCTCACATGTGAAAAAAGAGAGGTGCGGCCCAAAGGGCTGGTTAACCGGCTGCGCCGCGAAGGGCGCGTCCCCGGAGTCCTCTATGGCAATCTAAGCGCTGCCACGCCGGTCGCCGTCGCCGCCCAGGAACTGAATGCCAGAGTGAACGCGGCCGCGCGCCAACGTCTAATCCGGCTCAAATCGGCTTCCTCGGATCTCGATGGGAAACACGTGATTCTCAAGCAAGTGCAGCGCACGCCGGTTAAGGGCGATATTTTGCACGTCGATTTCCTGGAGGTCGACCTCGGCAAGGCGCTTCGCGTCAAGGTGCCCCTCAAATTTGCCGGCCGCCCCGCTGGAGCGATCGACGGCGGAATTCTCCAGCCGCTCGAGCGCGAAGTGCTGGTCGAATGCCTCCCGCTCGAAATACCAGAGTCAGTCGAGGTTGACGTTTCGCCGTTGGGAATCCACGACGTGCTGCACGTTTCGGCGCTCAGGTTTACAGGGAATGTGCGTCCGATTTTCGACACTGATTATCCGGTCGTAACTGTTCTGCCGCCGACCGTCGCGGAAGTGCCCGCAGCCGCGGCCGAGGCAGCACCGGAAGAGGCCGCACCCGCCGAGGGCGCGGCCGGCGCTGCCCCAGCGCAGCCGCCAGCAGCCGAAGGTGCTGGCGGGCAGACCGCCGGCACGCAGCCGGGCGGAGCTAAGCGATAATAGGAGACGGTCGCGCTGTGCCTCGCGTCGGACCGGGACGAGGGATCGGGAGCGATCTTATGAGAGCCGAGACTGGTGAGATCATTCAGTGGTTCGCGCACCTAGGTGAGCGCGAATACCCGCCAGTCCCCGGTACTCTTGCGATGTTCGACCTTGAGAGGCTCAAGTAATGATAACGACTACGGCCTCAAATGCTACCTGACATACATGGGAGCGAGAGCGGACGCGCCCAAGGGGTATGTGCCTGGTTGGATCAAGGTGGTCACTAGACGCTCACGAGGTCGCGCACGGCTCTTTCCGGCAGCTGTTTAGCCAGTTCTATCAGGCGGAAGCCTAACATTCCGCGAAATCCGATGTGGGACCCGCAGCTCGACACCGTCGATGTTCCGGCGTGCTTCGAACATGTGGAAAACGGAGAGCTTTCGACCGCCTTTGTCAAGCTCAAGGTCAGAGGAGCCGGACACAAGATAAGGGCGATGTTTCTACGCGATCTGATTGTCTTTACTAATGCAGATCCGGCGAATCCCCATTCGTGGACGATTACGGACTATCTTTATTGCCAGCCCGTTGAGACGTGTGGGTCGGTTTGGTTTCCGACTCTTTGAATGACCTCGCTAGAGAGCTGCCGTTAGAAGGAGTGCAGGCGTCGGCCAGCCAGTACGATCTGGACGACCCAGATAGGATGGTGAAGGCCTGTCGAATGATTAAGTTAGCCCTTGAGGCCGACGTGTCGCCGCTGAAGCTGAACCAGGGCGTGTGGTTCTTCGCGGCGCACGTGGCGGCTGACGAGCAAGGACTTAAAACGCTCCTGTCCGCGCAAAGGGCTGAAGCTCTGAAGGAGGAACTTGAACTTATGCGAGGCTTCCTGCCTTCAGACACTCTGTCTGGGCCTTTGGGGGAAGTGCTCCTGCAGGCCAAGATGCTGCCGGAAGCGGACCAGCAGGCTCTAGCGAACTGGCTTAGAGCTGAGGTTTCAGATGAACGAAAATGGCAACGGAGTTTCGCCGCTTCGCGTGATCGGCTAGGTGGGTTGGCCGACGAGGCGCTTGGAGAATACCGATCAGGGCAAACCCAATGCTCGATCCTGACAAACTCTGACCTCTCACGTCACACCCCGCTTCCGGCGCGAATTCGCGTTGTTGCCGCGTGACGTTCAGGTGCGAGCGCGAAGAGCTTTTAAGCTCTTTTCTCGAGACCCAAATCATCCCAGCCTCCGCTTCAAACGGGTCGACCCCGCGAAAGCAGTCTATTCTGTCCGAGTCGGCCGGGTACCGGGCACTAGGTCGGGTCGAAGGTGCCATAATTCTTTGGTTTTGGATCGGCTCACATGCTGAATACGACAGGCTCACACGATAGCGAGCCGCTCTTCTTTGACGCCGTACTAATTTCATGGGCACTGCTTGAAGACGAGGGCGTGCTCCCCGGCTGTTGAAAAACCACTCTTTCCACAGCCTTGCTTTGTGCCGAGCCAGTGGCAGATCGCATACGCGGTCGCCTCATCTACGCTAAAATAACTTCGCGCGAATGCGGTGATTGATTGCTTTCGGCTGCGGGAGGTGGCGCCAGCTTATGAGTTTTGTTCATCTGCATGTTCATACCCAGTACAGCCTGCTTGATGGGGCGAACAAGATCGGCCCCCTACTCGAACATGTAAAAAAGTCCGGGATGCCGGCGATTGCGATGACCGACCACGGCAACATGTTCGGCGCTATCGAATTCTTCACCAAAGCGACGCAGCAGGGGATTAAGCCGATTATCGGCTGCGAGGCGTATCTGGCGCCGGGCAGCCGTCATGACCGCACTCAAACGGCGCGTAGCGACGATGTCGAAGCGGCCGGCAACTATCATTTGATTTTGCTGGCACAATCGCGCGTCGGCTATCAGAATCTCTGCCGGTTACTGACCGCTGCGTATAAGGAGGGTCTCTACTACAAGCCACGGATCGACAAGGAAATTCTCGGCGACCTGTCGGCCGGGCTGATTGTGCTCTCAGGATGTTTAAGCGGCGAGGTGGCACGGGCTCTGCGCAGCGGCCGGCTCGATAAGGCGCGAGAAGCCGCCGAATGGTATGCGCGAACCTTCCCCGGCCGCTTCTATCTTGAATTACAAGACAATGAGCTGCACGGACCATTGAACGAGGGTCTGCGCGAACTCGCCCGCACCGTCGGTGTACCTCTGGTAGCGACTAACGATTGCCACTATCTCCATCGCGAGGACGCCAAGGCCCACGAGGTCCTGCTCTGTATTCAGACTGGCAAGACTCTCGCGGATGAAAGCCGTTGGCGGTTTGACAGTGACCAGTTCTACGTCAAGACGCCTGAGGAGATGGCATCCGCCTTTGGCGCCGATTCCGAAGAGATTCGCAATACCGTTGCAATTGCCGACCGGATTGATTTTGAGTTTGAATTCGGCAAGTTCCATTTCCCGGTCTTCCAGCAGGGAGGAGCGAGCGAGCGAGAAGCAAGCAATGAGAGCGGCGCCTCTCTTGATTCGCATGGCCCTTCAGTCGCTCCCCGACCTTCGGGGCCGGACCTTGACCAATTGTTGGAGCAGCAGGTACGCGCCGGTCTGGTCGATCGGCTGAAAGAATTGCATGCGCGGCGCGGCAGCTTCGATGAAGCATCCTATTTCGAGCGGCTGGAGCGCGAACTCCCGGTTATCCGCGAAATGGGCTTTTCCGGCTACATGTTGATTGTGGCCGATTTTATCAATCACGCACGCAGCCTTGGGATTCCGGTGGGACCAGGACGCGGGTCGGTGGTTGGCAGCCTGGTTTCTTATGCCCTCCGAATTACCGAGGTTGACCCGATCGAGCATAAGCTCCTGTTCGAGCGATGGCTCAATCCGGGCCGGCGCTCGATGCCTGATATAGATGTCGATTTCTGCTTCGAGCGCCGCGACGAAGTACTCGACTACGTGCGCCGCAAATACGGCGACGAGCGGGTAGCGCAGATAATCACCTTTGGCACGCTCAAAGGAAAACAGGCTATTCGCGATGTCGGCCGCGTCTTGGGATTGTCGTTCGCGGAAACCGATCGCATCGTCAAGCTCTACCCCGCACCCAAGCAGGGACGCGATTTTCCTCTCAAAGATGCGTTGGACATGGAACCGCGGCTCAAGGCTGAGCGCGAGCAGCATCCGGAACTGTTCGAATATGCATTCAAGCTGGAAGGTCTGCTGCGGCATGCCTCGCGCCATGCGGCGGGTGTCGTGATTTCGGACGCGCCGCTGAACGATATGGTGCCCCTGTACGTTGATAAGGAGCAGAGTGTAGGCGCCGCCTGGATTACTCAGTACTCAATGAAGGGAGTCGAGGAGATTGGCCTCGTAAAATTCGATTTTCTCGCGCTCAAAAACCTCACTCTGATAAAAGATACGCTCGATTTGGCCGCAATGGGTGGTAAGACGCCGCCCGATCTGAACCGGCTCAATCTCGACGATCCGGAAAGTTACCGGCTGCTCGCGCGGGGCGATACGGTCGGGGTCTTCCAAATGGAAGGTTCCGGGATGCGCCGGTTTCTGACCGAACTCAAACCCTCGTGTTTCGAGGACGTGATCGCGGCCATTTCCCTGTTCCGGCCGGGCACTCTCGACGCTGGCATGGTCGAGCCATTTATTCACCGCAAGCACGGGAAGGAGCCGGTTGAATATGATCACCCGCTGCTGGAGCCGGCGCTCCGCGACACCTACGGCGTTATCATTTACCAAGAGCAGGTGATGCGAGCGGCGCAGGCGTTATCCGGCTACACGCTCGAAGAAGCCGATATCCTGCGCGCCGCGATGGGCAAAAAGCAGATTGCGGTGATGCAGAAGGAGCGCGAGCGTTTCATCGCGGGCGCGGTGAAAAACGGCGTGGAGAAGCTCCTGGCCGAATCTATCTTCGAGAAAATCGCCACCTTCGCTTCCTACGGCTTCAACCGCTCACATGCGGCTGCCTATGCGCTTACCTCGTACACCACCGCTTACCTGAAAGCGCATTTTCCGCACGAATTCATGGCAGCCTTGATGTCGCTCGACATGGACGACACCGACAAGACCTACAAGAACTTCGCGGCACTGCGTGAAATGCGCATTCGCGTTCTACCACCCGACGTGAATCGCAGCCGCGTGAAGTTTACCGTGACCGATGGCGCGATTCGCTTTGGTCTCGGTGCGATTCGTGGGGTCGGCACCAAGTCCGCCGAAGAGATCATCGCAGTGCGTGAAAAAGGTGGCGACTTCAAGAACCTGGCTGACTTCTGTACACGTGTCGGCACACAACTGCTCAATCGCCGGGTGCTCGAAGCGTTGATCAAATGCGGCGCACTCGATCTGACCAAAATTCCGCGGGCGGCCCTGATGGCGCAAGTAGACGATGCTCTAAAGCTGGCGCAACGCCAGGAAAGCGATGCGGTCAGGAACCAGATCAGTCTTTTCAGTCAGAAGATCATGCCGCCGGCCTTGATTACGCGCGGACCCGTCAGCGAATGGTCGCAGAATGAATTGCTCAGTTTCGAAAAGGAGGCTCTGGGCTTCTTCATCACCGCGCATCCGCTCGACAAGTACGAACGCGAGTTGCGCCGGATTGGCAAATTGACGACTGCGGATCTTCCCTCCGCGCCGGACGGCAGCCAGGTTCGGCTGGCTGGCGTAATCCATGCGGTCAAACTTAAAAACAACAAGGCAGGCAAGCGCTACGCGACCTTCCAGCTCGAGGACCGCGAGGGGACGGTTGAATGTATCGCGTGGCCCGAAACTTATCAGAAATATGAGAACACGATCGCGGGCGACGAACCCGGTGGTGGCCAAAGGCAAGCTCGACGTTGACGACGAACGGGCCCAGATTATCCTCGACGAACTTCGCGCCTTGGGCGCGGCGTTGACCGAGGCGGTGCGCGAAGTCCGCATTCGTGCGCCGCGCGACCGCATCGCAAACGGCGAACTGGCGCAAATCAAGGAGCTGCTACGGCGCCACAATGGACAATCGCTGATATATCTGCACCTGGATTTTGAAGACGGCCGCGAGGCGATTTTCCTGTTCGGTGATAGCTATCGCGTGGCGCCGACCGAGGGCTTCGTCGCTGAGCTGGAACAAATGCTCGCCCCCAATTCGGTGGAGTTGCGCTAACAACCTAGCGTCAATAGTTTGGGGCGGAATGAAGCACTTGTTTCATGCAGGCCCAGGAACTTCCCGATAAAAGTGTGTGAATCAGCGGCAGATGCTGCCGGCCAACGTACACTTCCCCATTCAGCAGATATGTCGGCACCTCAAAGATGCCTGCGTTGATGAGTTCCGATCGCGCGCGTTCGAGCTCGGCGCGGCCTTCCCCGCGCGCGAAAGCAGCGAATCCTGCGACCGGCGCGTCGATCTCAACGAGCAAAGCGCAAATCGCGCTCTCGTCTTCAATGTTAAGTTCCTCTCGCCAGTAGCGCTCGAACACTCGCTGGACGTACACCCGCGCGAGCGGCGCCCGCTCGCGCCGTATCCACAAAAGTCCCATCGCTGCAAGGCTTGAATCGGTCTGCCGGTGAAGGCCGCGTATCACGAGACCGCGGTCGGCCGCGTAGCGCATCACGTCATGCTCGATGTAATCAGCACGGAAACGGCGATGACGCGCGCCGCGGTCATCATTCGATCCGGAGCCGTGGCGATGGTTCTTCGACGGCGAAACCAGGAAGGGCTGCCAGTCAACGCCGACCCCGAGTTCTTCAGCTAAAGCGCAGGTAGGCCCGATCGCCAGGTAGGCGTTGGGGCTCTTGAAATCGATGGCAACCGAAAGCGGGCCTTCAGCCCTTCGGCTGGTCGTTGTGTTTTGGGCGGTCTGGTGTTCATAGGCGATGTCTGGCGCGGCGCCGGCGCGCCCGTTTAGCATCCAACGAATCCTAGGCAGATGTTCCCGCCCAAAGAAGATCTCACCGCCGACGATGTAGGTCGGCACCCCAAAAATTCCTGCGCCGAACGTGGCCCGTTGCATGTCATCGTGGAGTGCGCGACCTTGGCTGGCCGCGTAGGCTTGGAACCCGGCCGTTTTCGCCCCAATTTCCTGGAGCACTCCCTGGACGACCGCGACGTCTTCGATGTCGAGGTTGCGCCTCCAAAAACGCTCATACACGAGTCCTGAATACTTCCGCAGCACCGTCTGGGCCCTGCTCTTTGGCCCATAACATACCGATCGCGGCAAGTGACGAATTCCAAATTTTAGTGGTTCCCCGCACGACAAGGCCCCGCCGCGACCCATAGCGCCTTACGTCGCGATAGCTGTATCTCACCACGCTCCACTGCCTCTCGCTGCGCTGGCTCTCCACCAACCGGCCTTGTTCATCGAGGCGGGCGGAGCCGAGATAGCTGGGAATGTCGAGCGTAAACGGTCTCCAGTCGACCTCAATGCCAAGCTCGTCCTCGATCGCATAGGTAGGGTCCTTGGCGAGATAAGCGTAGGGACTCTTGTAGTCGACGTAGACGATCAGCGGTGCAGATGAAACCAGCGGATCAAAAGCAACAGGAGACATTTTCACTCACCCCTTCCAGAAATCGGTTCAACGGTGGCGAACCCGATCGCGTTGGCCCTGCTCTAAGATCTATTACTGAGTTATCTGGTTGGAGAAGGTGAAAAAAGGGCCGGGCTGCCGAGTGTGACCGTACGTTGGGGGACCTACGGAGAGCAGCCCGGCCCTGCTTGGGGGACAAAGCGCTGGCGTTTTGGGGGAGATGGCAGCGCTGATTAGTTTTAGCAGCAAGCTTAGTGCCCAACACCAAATGCGAGCAAATCGATTGGTCAATCTTCGTAAATTCTTCTTATTGTGCGAATCAGGTGCGATGCGACCGTCTCAAATTCAATAGAAAGTCTTTGAATTTGAAAGATTTTCGCGAATAGCGATCGTTAGCAGGTAAATTCGCATATTCCAACAATGGGTCCTCCCAAAATAAGTCAGGGCAATGCATCTGTGCTCGACATATTAGCCGATGCACAATTCATTGCCAGTTTACTAAGAGCAGGTTCGTCAGCCGGCAGGCATCGGGTGGCAGCGCTGCCCGACTCCGCAAATCGAATTATTACCGAAAGTTGTGGATCTGGTCTGGAATGAGAAAGGCGCGTAGCCTTCCGCGTAGGTCACGAGAACCCGGTAGGAGCCG
>CAVWAA010000031.1:0-33912 GCA_963752805.1 Binataceae bacterium (SeqCode) | reverse complement strand
TGGATGGCGCAAGGCATTGACGCTGGAGCCGCGGCGAGCGGGCGTGCTAGCTTTCAACTAAGGTTAGTGTTGAGTGCGCTGAGTCAGCGAGCATCATACAACCATGAGAGATAGAGCCGCGACAACGAAGCGGCGGCTCATGCTGGGTCGGTGAAAAAAGCATTATCGGCTCTTAAAATTGTCGAAGTGGGTGAGCTGGTCTCGGCACCATACGCAGCCAAGCTGATGGCTGATATGGGTGCTGAAGTGATCAAAGTTGAGCGGCCCGGTAACGGTGATAAGGCAAGAACGCGCGGACCGTTTCCGGGTCATTCTCCTCATCCGGAAAAAAGCGGACTCTTCCTGTATCTGAACGCAAATAAATACGGCGTTACCATCGATATCACGAAGCCCGATGGCATGCTGCTCCTTGAGCGCCTCGTGGAGCAGGCCGACGTGCTGATTCACAACGTTTGGCCACCAGAAATGGACCGTGTCGGGCTGAGCTACGAGCGGATGCGAGTGATAAATCCGCGCCTCGTGATGACTTCGATCACGCCCTATGGCATGTCCGGACCGAATCGCAAGTGGCGCGCTGAAGAGCTGACGGTTTGGAGCGCCGGTGGTGTCTGTGTGCTCAACGGCGCCGGCCCTGACTACCCCGAAATGCCCCCGCTGAAGACTTTCGGCAGTCAAGCCGGATTCCAGGGAGGTGTTCATGGCGCAGTTGCGACAATGGGTGCCGTAATCGCGCAATTGCGCGACGGCGAGGGGCAGCATGTTAACGTTTCGGTGCAGGAATCGATCGTCTCGCAACTCGAGCTGACATTCGAATATTGGCCGTATATGGGCCTGGTTGCGACGCGGCTGGGCCGCAAGCCAATCCAGCCGATCGAATCAATGCAATGCAAGGACGGCTGGATTTATGTCTGCTGCGTCGAAGAGCATCAGTGGCGCGCGTTCGTCGAAGTGATGGGGAATCCGGAATGGGCATCCGAGGAAATTTTCGCGGACCGGATAAAACGGGCTGACAACTGGGAGGCGCTCAAACTTTTTCTCGAAGACTATTGCTCACAGCATACTGTGCTCGAGCTTTATAAGAAGGTGCAGGAGAAGCGGGTGCCTTTCGCCCCTGTATCAACGATGGGGGACTTGCTCAACTCGGAACATCTCAAGGCGCGCGGTTTTTTCGTCGAGATTCCACATCCCGTGGCAGGCACACAAACCTATCCGGGCGCGCCACTTAAATACCAGGCGACTCCATGGGAGATTCGCATGCCGGCGCCAACCCTGGGCCAGCATAATCGAGCAAATTTTTGGCGAGCGCCTCGGCCTTGATGCAGCCCGAATCACTGAACTCAAGCGGACAGGCGTGATCTAATGGCCAAAGCTCCACTCGACGGGGTACGGATTGCAGATTTCACCTGGGTATGGGCCGGTCCCTATTGTACCCTGCAACTGGCACATCTCGGTGCGGATGTAATCCGGATCGAAACCACCAACCGGCCCTGTATCACGCGTGTGCTGCCGCCATGGCCGGAGGGCAAGCCGGGCGGCCTCAACCGTTCCGGCTACTTCAATCAGTACAATCAGGGCAAGCGGTCGATCACGCTGAACTTCAGAAATACTGCGGCGCATGAAATCGCCCGCCGGCTGGTCGGTCACAGCGACGTTGTCATCAATAATTTCGCGCACGGCGTGATGGAGCGGATGGGCTTTGGCTATGACGCGCTCAAGCGGATCAAGCGGGATGTCATCGTGATGTCGCTCTCCGGCTATGGCGACACGGGACCCTATCGCGATTATGTCGCGTACGGCCCAGCCCAGGTTCCACTCTCCGGATTGTCGGCGCTAACCGGGTACAAGGGATGGCCGCCGATGCATAGCGGCTTCAGTTATGCGGACCCCAATGCCGGTGTGCACGGCGCCTTCGCAGTGTTGGCCGCACTCTATCATCGTGCGAAGACCGGCGAGGGCCAATATATCGACATGAGCCAATGGGAGTGTGCGATGGCGTTGCTCCCGGAAGGGATTCTCGAATATACGTTCAACGCACATGAGCCCGAACGCATCGGCAACTCCGATGCGCAGATGGCGCCACATGGAGTATATCGATGCGTGGATCGGCCCGAGCGGATCGCCGGGAATAAGATCGACCAGTTCGTCGCGATAGCCTGCGCCGACGATATCGACTGGGGCAGACTTGCACGTACCATGGGACGGCCGGAACTGGCCACCGACGTGAAATTTGCTGCATTCGCGGCACGCAAGAGGAATGAGGACGAACTGGACGCGATTATCGCGCAGTGGACTTCGAACCGGCGCGCGCAAGATGTGGCGGAGATGCTGCAACATGCTGGGGTTGCCGCCGCCGTGGTTGCCGATAACAAATATCTCTCGGAAGAAGACGCGCATCTGAAGGCTCGGGATTATTTCGTCTACCGCAACCATCCGGAGGTCGGAACACGCCAGCACGCCGGCGTCCCATGGAAAATGAGCCGCACAGAGACCGCAGTCCGCTCCGCCGCACCGACCATAGGGCAACATAATGACGACGTTTTGATCGGTCTGCTCGGTTATAGCGAGGAGGATGTCGCCAAACTGCGCGCCGGCGGCGCTTTAGACTAACACCAGCGTCGCGGCGATTACTCATCTCACACCTCGCAGAGACGCGGAATTCTTTGTCCGGTTAACCGGAGTCGCCGGCGCCGGCTGGCCTTAAGCGGCGCGTCCTCTAAGCCTGCGCCGATGACTTCCCTTGGCGCGATCGCCCTGTTAGTACAGCGTCATGTCCGGTTCCCGTTTTCTCTCACAGTTCAGGCGCCGCGGACTGATCCATGCGTTCTCCCTCGCCCTCCTGCTCGCCGCCACCCTCGCGCAGCCGGCTCCGTCGGCCGCGGTGAACGCGCGCCACGAAATGGTTGCGGCTGAGGGTGATCTCGCCGCACAGGCGGGGCTCGATATCCTTAAGCATGGCGGCAATGCGGTTGATGCCGCGGTGGCGGCTTCGCTCGTGCTCGGCGTTACCAATTCTGGCTCATGCGGTATCGGCGGTGGCGGCTTCATGCTGATGTATTGGGCCAAGTCGCACCGGCTTTATGGCCTCGATTATCGCGAACGAGCGCCGATGGCGGCGAATGCGACTATGTACGTGCGTGACGGCAAACCTGACGAGGACCTCGCACGGAGTGGGCCGCTCGCGGTGGCGGTACCCGGTGAGCTTGCCGGACTCGATGCGGCGTTGATCCGCTTCGGCACGATGAAATTCTCTGCCCTTGCTGGTCCGGCGATAAAGCTCGCACGCGATGGATTTCCAATCAGTCCGCACATGGCAGACGATATCGGCTTGACCGCCGGCAAAATTTCTTCTGATGCCGGGTTCCGGATGGTCTTTTTCGACGATGCTGGCGCGCCGTTGAAAGCGGGCGCAATCGCTCACAATCGCAAGCTGGCCATGCTGCTCGAAAGTCTCGGCAACGAGCCGGTGAGGGAGTTCTACCGCGGCAAGGTTGCGCGCCAGATAGCCGATTACATGAAGCAGCGCGGCGGCCTGCTCACGCTCGGCGATCTTGCCGACTATCGTCCGGTTTGGCGTGCCCCGATCAGCACCGGCTATCGCGGCTACCAGGTTTACTCAATGCCGCCGCCGTCATCAGGCGGTGTAGTCCTCGAGATTCTGGCGATGCTGGAGTCGAACCCTGTTGGCGGACTCGGAGTCGATTCGCCGCCGTATCTCGCTCGGTTAGTCCAGTTCATGCGCCAGGGTTTCATCGATCGTGCTGATTACGCCGACCCCGCATACGTCAAAGTGCCGCTGACGACCTTGCTGTCAGCCAAGCATATCGCGGAGTCACGTGCGATTGCTCTGCATCATGCCAGTGGCCCAGGCATCACGGTCGCTCACGATCACGGCACCTCCAATTTCTGTGTGGTCGATCGCCACGGCAACGTCGTGGTTGTCACGACTACTATCAATACGATCTTCGGCGCCAAGCTGATGATCCCGGAGCTGGGATTGATCCTGAACGATGAGATGGACGATTTCACTGTCGCGCCCGGTGTGCCGAATGCGTTCAAGCTGGTGCAGGCAACTGCCAACGAAGTAGCTGCGGGCAAACGCCCGCTGTCGAGCATGTCGCCGGTTATCGCGCTGAAGAGCGGCCAACCGATCCTCGCCGCCGGCGCATCCGGCGGACCGACTATAATCAGTGGGGTGGTACAGGTGGTGCTCGACGAACTTGATTTCCATCTCGATCCGGAACGGGCAGTCGCCAAACCCCGCGTTCACGATCAGGCCGCACCGGACATCTTGCTGGTTGAAACGAACATGCCGGCCGAAACTACCGCGGCCCTGGCACAAATGGGCTATCGGCTCAAGAGCGTGCCAGAACTCGGAGCGGTGAGTACCATCGAAATTGCGCCGGGCAAACTGCGCGGCGCGTTCGATCGTCGCAAAGGCGGGGGCGTGGCCGGCGATTGAGATTCCGGCAGAGGCGATTTGGCGGACCCTATTCATCATTCTGACGGAGCCGGACAGCAGCGGGGATCTTCTCTCGCGCTTCGCGGCCGCGACGGTGAAAATCCTGGAAGCGAAGAAACTCGCACCGGCAGGATTACCAGGCTCAACCCATGTAATAGGAGCCAGTTCTGCAAATCCAGCGCCGTGTGATTGTGGAGGAAACGGCTGATAGAGCCGTTGGCCCCATCGGTGAAGACCAACTTCCCGGCAAAGAACACGCAATGCGGAAATTCGGACGCCACTTCGAGCGCAAGGCGTCGCAGCTCAAGCACGACGTCCGGTCCGATCGCAGAGCGCAGTTCAGCATGAAAGCCCAGGTCAGCAGCGAGCCGGCAATATTCGAGCAAGTCGTCGGCTACGCTCTGTTCCAGCGCTTGTACTTCTTCGGGGCCCCTGAGCAGGGCAGAGTCGACCTCGCCGACGCCGATGAAAACAAGATTGCGGAACTGCCCGCTGAACAAACGAGGGATCGCTGTCAACGTGGCGAGCCCCAGTCCGTTAAACCCACCGACCAACAGCACCGCGGTGGGTGCCTGGCGATCGCGCTCAGGAGGGTGTTTTGCGGCGGCGTCATAGATCTCAGGCAGTATATCCGCCTCTAGTTGCTGCACCGCTTTGCTCACCGCCCGATAATGACGGCGAACGCGATAGCATAGCAGCACCAGTCCTCCCGTCATCAGGACCGTCACCCATCCTCCTTCATAGAACTTCAGCGTAACCGTCACCACCAGAATCAGCGCCGTGAAGGTACAGCCGATACCATTTACGGCAAGCTTTCGAATCCAGCGTCGTTCCTCAGCCCGCGCCTGCCACCAATGGACCGTCATACCAAGCTGCGAAAGAGTGAAGGTGATGAAGACGTTGATGGCGTAAAGTACCACCAACATATCGACGCTCGCCCTGGTGCCGGCCAGAATCACCGCCGCGGCCAAGCCTATTGCCAGCACGCCATCCTGGGTAACGAGCCTGCCGCTTAAATTGGAGAA
This sequence comes from Binataceae bacterium (SeqCode), assembly GCA_963752805.1. GTDB lineage: Bacteria > Desulfobacterota > Binatia > Binatales > Binataceae > JAMXLL01. The sequence continues at coordinate 28,428 of CAVWAA010000031.1, read as the reverse complement.
GCGGCGGGGAAGCCACCGGTCGTGCGCCATCGATGCGAGCACGCGAGGACCGTCAACGAACCCGGTTTGGGCGGCAACGAACAGTAGCGCCCCTTCGGTTATCAAGGTGAACGTGACCACCGGCGTGCCCAAATTCAGTCCAAAGACTTTCCAACCCGCCGACATTTTGTCAAAGAGCACGGCGTTAAGCGTTTTCCCGGCTTGCGGGCCTACGTCGAAGACCAGATAACCGAACAGGATGCCTGCCGCGACAAAGGCCAGTGACACCGCCATGTAAACCATCGTGCGCTTGCCGGTAACGGCTCGCGGCTCGCGCAGAATCGGCAGGCCATTACTGATCGCCTCGATCCCGGTATAGGTCCCGCCGCCAAGGCTGTAGGCGCGCAGGAAAATGATGACCAACGCAAAAAAACCTAAACTTCCGCTTTCGCGATGGACTTGCGAAATCGCCTGGTGCATCACCATCGGCAGTTCCGAGGCTCGGTCGATCAGCGCATAAGTAATCAGCCACACATGCATCACGACGAACGCCAGAAAGATTGGCAACAGCGTTAGGATCGACTCCTTCACGCCCCGCAGATTCATCCCGACCAGCACGACCACCACCAGCATGCAGACCCAGAACTTTGCCGGCCCCCAGTGCGCCGGTAGAAAGCTGAAGATAGCGTCGGCGCCGCTAGCGATCGAGATCGAAATCGTCAACACATAATCAATCACCAACGCGCACCCCGAAAGCAGACCGGGATTCGGGCCAAGTAATTTCGACGCCACCACGTAGCCGCCGCCACCAGTCGGGAATTGGTCGATGGTCTGCGAGTACGACGCCGAGATGATAAACACCGTCAGCGCCATCAGCATGGCTAAAAATACAGCGAGATACTGATGTGGCCCCAGCGCCAGGAAAGCTTCCTCAGGACCATAGCACGACGAGCTCAAACCGTCGGAGCCCAGGCCGACCCACGCGAGGAACGCAATCAGTGAAATGTTGTGGAAGACTTCTGGGTCACGGATGTTGCGGGCGCGTCCAATCAGGATTTCGGCCAGCGTCCGATTCTCGCTGTTGCCCAAAACCTGGGTGAGTTTCGACGACGGCTGGTTGATTTCCTGCCGGGGACGCTCCTTCGAACTACTATCAGTTTCCATTTTTCTCCGAGTCGTTTCTCCGTTCCTGCAACGCGGCTGCGCCACAGACGATGAGCCCTTCCACCCCTACTCCTCACAGACCTTTAGCGTGGAAATAACCGACAATTTTGCAAGTCCGCGCCGCACAGGCAGCGGATCGCCTCATTTTCCCATTTGTAATGCAGCATTATGCAATCTTTGCAGCATTCCCGAACAGCAAAATTAGGGGGGGCGAGTCCGAGTCTGCACGGCTCAAAAATCGCTGACCGCCTGCCGCACAAGAACAACCTGGGCGGGTCCTGCAGTCGCCGCATCATGGGCAACTCAGATCCGAGCCGGGGAAAAGCGGCTACCCTTAGTTATCGCGCGTGCGTCGCGTACTATCCAGACAGAATCGCGGATCGAACGGCAAAATCCGCGTTCAGAGCATAAGACGAAGGCTGGAGTCATCGGCACTCCGCAGCCCGATCGCTCTCCCAATCGCCCAGTCACCTGGTCGTTGAAGTAGATTCGGCGTTAGGCATCCGCGGCACCAGGCAGAACACTGAGAACTTACCGCGCCTCGGCTAGCTGCACGGCGGTAAATCGCGCCGGAACCAGCGCTTTCGAAGCCGGGGAAGTGGCCAGCAAAGGCGGTCAGGTGTTCGGAGCTCCAGCTTCGCTACCGGAAGGTTATGTCAATTTCGCACCCGCCGAGCGTGGAGAAGGGCACCAAAGATCCGCAACTTTGCGCGACCGACTGACTCGAGTCGCCAGGGCGGATCCCGACATCACGCCGAATGCTGCGCTGGATTAGGTTGCAGACGTTATGGCATCTGCCCGTATGCGTTCCGGCTCTTTGCACTTCGAGGATGATAACCAAAATAAGACGGTTTTGATGGGAGGAGCAGCAGTGGATATAAATAAAACACTCGCGATCCGGAAGAGCTCTCGCGCAGCTAAAAAATTTGCACAAATATGCCTGGCACCCCCATTTATGCCGGCGGCCGCTGTGTGTGCCATTCGGTGGCCCGCTCGTACGCTGCACCAGCGCGAATCAGCGTCACCTCCCCCAGCGGGCGGCCAACAAGCTGTAGGCTCGGAGGCGGAGCACCCTTGCCCGGACCGCTCGGCATCGAAAGAGTCGGGTTGCGGCTCATGTTAAACGGCGCTGTGAATGCGAGCAGCGGATTCGGTTCCTTGAAAGACCTGGCGTCGGGCGGCATCGCATCGTTGGGCAAAGTAGCTGAAGGCATCGAAGGGCATACAATCACATCGACCTGATCGAAGAGCTGCTGGAAGCGGTTAGCAAAGCGCTCGCGGACCATGTGAGCGTTGGCGTAGTCCTGGCCCCGAATCGATGCGCCGAGTTCGAGAAAGGATCGGAAGCCGGGACCATAGTCGGTTGCCCTCGATGGATATGTAGCCGCATGCCCGGCGGCGGCCTCCGACGCGCACAGAGTGGTCCACGCACTCAGGCATGGCTCGACATCGGGCAGCTTGACCTTGAGGATTCGCGCACCAATTCGTTCGAGATCGCGAATCGCGCTGGTCACAGCGGTTGCTACATCGCTAGAGGCTCGCGCAATGTAATTCTCATCAACGCCGACACGAATTCCGTCCGCGCCCTCATCGATAGCGGCCGCGTAGTCATCCACGGGCGCATCGAGCGAGGTATCGTCCAACTCATCACGACCAGCGATGACGCTTAGGACCAGCGCCGCATCGGCCACGCTGCGACTCATCGGTCCGAGGTGGTCGAGCGACTCGCCGAGCGGGAACACTCCATGGCGACTTACTCGTCCCCATGTTGGCTTCAGCCCGACGATGCCGTTGGCCGCCGAAGGAAAGCGAATCGAGCCTCCCGTGTCGGAACCGATCGACGCATAGCAGAGACCCGCTGCGGTCGCCGCGCCCGAGCCGCTCGACGACGCGCCGGGCCATAGCGCGGGATTCCATGGATTTTGCGGGCCGGGAATCTCTGGATGGTACCACGCCATCGCGAACTCGGTCATATGCAGCTTGCCGAGGAGCACAGCACCAGCAGCTTCGAAGCGTTCGACGACTGTGGCATTCGAGTCGGGCCGCCAATCGCGCAGCACCTTGCTCGCGCATGTGGTCGGAACGCCCTTGGCCCAGCAGAGATCCTTGACGGCGACGGGTACGCCATGAAGCGGTCCGCGCCACTTGCCCGCAGCGATTTCCTTGTCGGCAGCTTCGGCCTGGCCGAGCGCCGAATCATCCAAGATGGTTAGGTAGGCGCGCAGGGTCGGGTTCAGTTTGTGGATACGATCAAGGACGGCGCGAGTAGCCTCGACCGAAGTGACTTCTCGCTTACGGAGTAGCTCCGAGAGTTCGCCTAGTGTCAGGAAGCAAAGTGTCTTGGCCGGGATTTCCATTTATGTCTCCAAACGTGATTCTTAGTCCAGCCACGTGCCAGCTTCAACTCGTTGTCCCAGCTCATGATCCCATGACAGACCCTCAGTAGTCGCACGGGCCCAAGCTGGGGTCCCTACAGCACCACCCAGAACGGCTACCACAAATAACGTGAGAAGAAAGCGGGAGCTGAGCACTCGCGATTTGGGACGGGTCGCCGGGCTGTCCGTAGATTTTCAGTCCCCGCTCACGGCAAGGCTCCAAGCACTTCAGTTGCCGGCGGTGGCGTTTACCGCGCGCATAAGCCATCTGGGTGTTACGGTTGAAGATGCTGGGGGTAAAGAATTCGATGAAGCGGCGGGCTGGCGCGCTCGCCATTGCTGCGAATAATCGCCGGCCGCGCCTCGAGGCCGGCGCGGACCAGCGCGGGCGGCGGCGTTACTTCGTCTTCTAGTAAGACATACTCAAGCAGCGGGAATTTTTTGGGAAAACCTGAAATGGCGAACGCTTCGGAGGGCCTAAAGTCCGACGCAGAGGCAAGTTGAGCAGATGCTGGTTTCCAAGTTTTCAACTTGTGCTATGTGTGCGCGAGCCGCGACTAATAGCGGCGGAGGCAGACAAATGAAGATCGAGATCACCCGTGTCGACAGTGCTTTCGATGGGTTTTCTTTCGGTAACATCGGGGCTTACGAAAAGGTGGTGGGTCGTGCATTCGCCGAAGTGGACCCTACGCACCCGCTCAACGCCGGAATCATTAATATTGATAAGGCGCCAACCAATGCGGCTGGCCGAGTGGAATACCGGGTTGATTTTTATCTGCTCAAGCCGGCCGATCTGCGAAATGGCAATCGGCGCATCTTTTATGACGTGGTCAATCGCGGCAACAAACTTGCCCTCAACAATCTCAACGATGCGCCCCGCGTCAACGACCCCGCTACTGCAGCCGACGCTGGTAACGGCTTCCTCATGCGTCAAGGGTATTCACTTTTGTGGAGCGGATGGCAGGGCGACGTTGGAGAAGGCGACGATCTTCTGCGGGCGCAACTGCCAATTGCGACCGAGCGTGGCGCTTCAATCGTCGCAACCAGCCGCGACGAATTTATCCTGGAGCACACACATAGCCCTGTGACTGTATCCTTGAGCTATCCGGCGAATACGCTTGACCAGGGGGCTGCCACGATGACCGTTCGTCAGCGCGAGCAAGATCCGCGGACTGTGCTATCGCCGGAGCATTGGCGCTTCAAATCAAATACCAGGATCGAGATCAGCCGGCCGGCGGGTTTCGATGCAAGCGCGATTTACGAATTTATCTACCCGGCACGAGATCCGATTGTGATGGGTCTGGGATTCGCGGCGGTGCGCGACCTGGTCGCATTCATACGTCATGATAGCGCCGACGCCGACGGCAGGCGCAATCCACTCGACCTGGATGGGCGGCCGGGGATTGACTATGTATTGGCTTACGGTGCCTCGCAGTCCGGCCGTTTCCTGCGCGACTTTATTTGGCAGGGGTTCAACCAAGACCTCCACGGCCGCAAAGTGTTCGACGGAGTCATCGCGACCGTCGCTGGGTCACGCAAGACCTTCGTCAATTTTGCCTTCGCGCAGCCTGGCCGCTTTTCCCGCCAGCACGAGGACCGGCTATTTCCACACGATCAGTTCCCGTTTTCCTACGCGACTACCACCGATCCGGTGAGTGGCAAAACCGACGGCATCCTGGCGCGATGCCAGGCCTCCAACACCTGCCCGAGAATCATGCAGACAGAGGCCAGCACCGATTTCTGGGAGGGACGCGCGGGTTTACTGGTGACTGACGGAAAGGGCACCGAGATACCGGTTCCGGATAATGTCCGTCTGTATTTGTTCGCGAGCATTCAGCACGGCGGCGGTTCGGTCGCTCCGAATTTCCCCTTCAATCGATACCCAGCTAACCCAGCCGAGTATGGAGGGGTGCACCGGGCCCTGGTCGTCGCGCTCGATGAATGGGTCAGCCACGGAGTGTTACCGCCGGCGAGCCGCTTCCCGCGCGTGAGCGAGGGCACTTTGATCTCTCCGGCGCCTCAAAGCTACGCCTTTCCCGCGATCCCTGGGGTGAAGTATCCGGGACTGGTGAACGAACTCAGCGAAATGGACTACAGCACCCAGCCGCCTAAATCGATCCCAGGTCATGATTATCTCATTTTGGTGCCTAATGTTGACGAAGACGGCAACGAGGTCCCGGGCGTGCGTATACCAGCTATTGCGGTCCCGCGCGGAACTCATACCGGCTGGAATCTGCGGCGCCAAGGTTTTGCAGAAGGAGAGTTGGTTTTGCTGGGGTCGTATTTTCCATTCGCGGCGACTAAAGAGGAGCGGCTGGCATCGGGCGACCCAAGACCTTCGCTTGAGGAACGCTATCCAACCAAAGATGACTATATCAGCAAGATCGCAAAAGCAGCGGATGAATTGCGCGCCATGAGATTACTACTCTCCGAAGATGTCGAGCGCATGGTCAATGCAGCCGCCGCATCAGTGAAGGCGCGATAACAGAAGCAATGATAAAGCCGGAGCGCTTATGGGATGTGGTTCTCAGGCCGCAGCGTGGTGGTACTGCACGGCCACAGCGATACGGTCTGCTCGGCGACGTTCGGATCCTTAAACGTGTAGGAGTCGGGATTTAATCCGGCGAAGCCGCTCCAGGACGCGCCGGATTATTCAGTGACAATCTTGATAGATATTAGCCGCGCAGAAGTCCGAGCTATCCCGCCGTGCGGAACCGATACAAGAGGACAACCCGCTAAATTGTTCCGGCCGCCATCCTCGATAGCTCCCGCAAACGCGCAAATTCTACTCGAACATCTGTGGTTCGCTCGAACTGAGCCAGGCTAGTCCCTTGTAGGCGTAATGCATTCCGGACAGGGCGGTAATCGCCACGGTAGCATAGAGCAATAAATGCCACAGCTCCGCCCAGTTTTGACTGATTCCCGCCAACGCGCCGACGACTGACGCGAGCTGGAAGCAGGTTGCCGCTTTCCCCAGATAGCTGGGATGGATCGGCACGCGCTCATCGGTATAGAAGAGCAGGAGCAGATAGCCAAAGACGATCACGATGTCGCGAGTGATGACCACGCCCAGCAACCAGCCAGGAATCGCATTTTCGACCGTCAGGCCGACGAAGGCGCTCAGCAACAGGAGTTTATCCGCAAAGGGATCGAGCAACGCTCCGATCTCCGTTCTTAAATCGAACCACCGCGCGATCGTGCCGTCGAGTGCGTCGGTCAAACCGGCGGCGCAGAAAACATAAAGCGCATATCGGAAACGATGTTGACTGAGCAAAGCCAGGAAAACCGGCGCCAGGAAAAGCCGGCTCACAGTCAATACATTCGGTATGTTCAGCAGATGCCAGAAAACCAAGCCCTGAGGGCGATGCGCCTGAACGGCGGGTTTTACCGACGCTGAGTTCATTTTTTTCACTCGACCCAGCATGTGAGCGCTTAAGCGGCGCTGAGCGCGGCTTTGCGCAGGCGTCCGGCCACCGCCGCGCTGACCAGTGCGCGCATCGAAACGACACCGTCAGCATATTCCTCACTCAGAATCTCGCCTTCGCGGCGCGCCATCGCAATCAGATCGCCGCGCATCACCGGCAATTTTACCGCGATTTCTTCGCGCAGGCCGCTGAAGCTTCGAGCGATGGCGGCGAGCAGGCGCTCAAGACCTTCACGTCTTAAAGCAGAGACCTCGATGGCGTCGAAGGCATGAGCACCATACGGAGCGTGCTCAATCAGGTCGGTCTTATTGAGAACCATCAGCCGTGGCGCGCCGCCTGCGCCAATTTCTTCGAGGACACGGTCGACCACCGCGATCCGCTCGTCGGCCAGCGCAGAGCTGGCATCGACCACATGCAACAGCAGATCGGCAACCCGCACTTCTTCGAGCGTGGCCTTGAACGCCTCCACCAGCATATGCGGCAACCGATGGATGAAACCCACCGTATCCGCGAGCATTACCTGCACCTTGCCAGGCAATTTCAGGCGGCGGATGGTCGGGTCGAGCGTTGAGAAGGGGCGGTCGGCGGCCTCCACTCCAGCTTCCGTCAGCGCGTTCATCAGCGTTGATTTGCCGGAATTTGTATAGCCGACCAAGGCCACAGTCGGCCAGGGAACTTCCAGCCGCCGCTGCCGCTGGAGAGAGCGGGTGCGCTCGACTCGATCCAAGCGTGTTCGCAGCCGTATCAGCCGTTCACGCAGCCGCCTCCGATCCACTTCGAGCTGAGTCTCGCCAGGGCCGCGGGTGCCGATTCGCCCGCCTGCGGCGCCACCTCCACCCGTTTGGCGCGATAGATGACTCCATTGGCGGGTCAGGCGAGATTGCAGATAGGTCAACTGCGCGATCTCGACCTGGAGCTGACCCTCCAATGACCGAGCGCGTTGGGCGAAGATGTCGAGGATTAGCTGGGAGCGGTCAACCACGCGCATCCCCAATTCCTGTTCGAGGTTGCGTGCCTGCACCGGACTGAGCGCGTCGTCAAAAATCGCGAGGGTCGCGCCGCGCTGATGGGCCATCTCGCGGACTTCGGCAGTTTTGCCGCGCCCGATAAAGGTACGGGGATCGACTGCCTTCAACTTCTGCTGAATCTGCCCGGTGACGGCTGCGCCGGCACTTTCGGCCAATGCACCAAGTTCGGCGAGCGAATCCGCCGCAGCGATACCGTGCGTGGCGCCGGTTTCGACGCCAACCAGAACAGCACGTTCGGCCTCTTCTACGGATCGAGTGTGACTATAATCCAGAAGAACTCCTCCTAGGGACATTCACAGCCTGCAAGCCTGTGTAAACGGTATTTTAGCAAACGGCACACACTGGGCTGAAGCGTGGCGTCATTTGTCCGTCTATGCAATCCCCCCGACTTTCACAATTTGCCGCCATGATCCACAATCCCGATGGTGTCCATCATAACGATTGTTGATTACAAGGCCGGCAATCTCACCAGCGTCGCGCGGGCGCTGGAGCATCTTGGTCAGCGCTGGGAAATCACCGATCAACCCGAACGGGTGGCGCGCGCCGAGCGCGTTATCTTACCGGGGGTGGGCGCTGCGGGCGCCACGATGGAAAATCTGAATCGGCTGGGCTTGGCCGACGTACTGCGGAACGATGTAGCGGCGGCGGGCAAGCCTTTTCTTGGCATCTGCATCGGCATCCAGGTGCTGCTCGATTACAGCGATGAGGACAGCGCGCGCGGCCTCGGGATAGTTCCCGGACGCGTGGTACGCTACCCATCGTCACTCGATGGACGGCCGCTCAAAGTACCACAGATCGGCTGGAACCGGGTTCGCCAGGTGCGCCAGCATCCGCTGTTTGCTGGAGTTCCCGATGATACCCATTTCTATTTCGTGAATTCATATTACCCCGTACCGGACGATCCAGCGGTGACCATCGGCACATGCGATTATGGCGTGAGCTTTACCGCAGTGCTCGCGCGCGGCAACATCGTCGCCACTCAATTCCATCTCGAAAAAAGCGGCGCCGCCGGACTGCGCCTGCTCGACAACTTCTGCAAGTGCGAGTTGCGCCAGTTCGAGGCCTGAGATGCTGGCGAAAAGAATTATCCCATGTCTCGATGTGCGCGACGGCAAGGTGACCAAAGGCGTGCAATTTCTCGCCAATGTCGACGTCGGTGATCCGGCTGCAATGGCGCGTTACTACTACGAGCAAGGGGCCGACGAAATCGTCTTCTACGATATCACCGCCTCCAACGAGCGGCGTGCAATCCTGCTTGAAGTCGTGCGGACAGTGGCGCGAGAGATCTTTATTCCATTCAGCGTCGGCGGTGGATTGCGTACGGTCGAGGATATGCGCGCGGTGCTGCTGGCCGGCGCCGAAAAGGTTTCGGTCGATTCCGGCGCAGTGCGGAATCCGCAAATCATTGCGGAAGGTGCGCGTGCCTTCGGCAGCCAATGTATCGTGCTGTCGATGCAAGTGAAGCGGGGCGCGACCAGCCCGCAGTTTCCCTCCGGCTACGAAGTGATGATCGACGGCGGGCGCACGCCGGCCGGGCGCGACGCAATTGAATGGGCCCACGAGGGCGAACGGCTCGGCGCCGGCGAACTATGTGTCAATTCAATCGATCGCGACGGTACCAAGCGCGGCTATGACCTCGAGATCACACGGCGAATAAGCGAATCGGTTTCGATTCCTGTGATCGCCTCCGGCGGGGCCGGCGAGCCCAAGCATCTCTACGAGGCATTCACCGCGGGTGCGGCTGACGCAGCGCTGGTTGCCTCAATTGTTCATTATGGCGAGTATCCGATTGCCGACCTAAAGCGCTATCTAAGCCAGCGCGGTATCGAAATGCGTATGAGCCAGCCTTGCTAACCCGTCATTCTAAAAGGAGCGGCACTTGAAAATCGCCTTGGTAGTGTCGGACTTCAACTTCGACGTAACGTCACTGATGCTCGAACGAGCGCGCCGCCATGCTGAGTTTCTCGGTGCCGAGGTCAGCCATGTCGTGCACGTGCCCGGAGTTTACGACATGCCGCTCATAGTCAAGCGCTTGCTGGGGCGAAATGATGTCGAGGGCATCGCTCTAATCGGTTCGGTCATCAAGGGCGAAACCAAGCACGACGAATTGATCGCCGGCACGACCGCCGCTGCGGCAGTTGATCTTGCGCTGCAGTTCAATAAACCGGTGGGGCTTGGCATAACCGGCCCCGGTATGAATCGAATGCAGGCACTCGACCGCATCGACAATGCAAAAAACGCGGTCGAATCGGTAGTACGGGTACTCAAGCTGCAAAACGAGCTGGGCTGAAGTCAGAACTAATAAGCTGTGCAAAAAGGCGTCGAGTGACGTTGAGATGACATAGTCGGCGTCTTATATTCATTGGCGGTGGTGATGACGGTGGAGGCTGGTGCGTCAACCTACTCAACGCGTGCTGCGGCGCGAATCCTCGCGGTTTCTCCCGATCGAATTCGCTATTGGGTGAGGCAGCGGCTAATCAAGCCCGCCGCGAAACGAGGACGGCGCTATCGTTTTGCCTTCAACGACTTGCTGCTGATGCGCATGGCCAAGGAACTGTTGCCCGGCCGGCGCCATCTGCAACCGCTGCAAAGATGTGTGGAGAGAGTTCGCGCGTTTATTGAGCCGTCTCGGTCTCTCACCTCGCTGAAGCTCGAAGCCGATGATGGGCTCATCCTTGTCCGCCAAGGGGACGTTATTTTCGAAGCGGAAAGCGGGCAGTTACGCCTACCCTTCGTCCGCGCTCGAACTGAAGGCAAAGTCGAGGAGCGCTTCGGCCCGGCGCGAGTGCGCGAGCGATTTGAAGAGGCCCGCCGCATCGCCGAGAATGATCCATTCCGCGCGCTGACGCTGTACAGCGATCTCTTGGGACGGGAGCCGCGCAACTTCGAGTTACATATGCGGATGGCTGCGCTGCTCGAACGCGAAGGCGATCTGGGGGGCGCTCTACGCCGGCTGTTAGGAGCGGCCGTACTGGTGCCCGCCAATGCGGAGGTCCATCAGCGCCTGGGATTGCTCTATCGCAAGCGCGACGAGAATGAGAATGCGCTGCGGAGTTTTCTGCGCACCGTCGAATGTGACCCAATGGCAGTTCAGGCCCATCGCAATCTGGCCGAGCTCTACGAAAAACTCGGACACAAGCGCGAAGCAATGCGCCATCTCAGCACGCTGCATCGCTTAAGCCGCGACAGTTCCTCGTAAGCCGTTCACCATGATCCCGTAACGCACACAGCGGCGGGCCCTGTTATGCCTGACGCTTCCAGGAACGGCACCACGAACTCTGAGTCAGCGGTCGCTAACGTTGAATCTGCGGGATTAACGGCGGTAAGCTTGCGACATGGAATCGCGCCCGCTTAAGCGAATTGACATCCTGCGCCATGAACTCAAGGCGCTGCGGTTTATTCTCGACCATTACCATTCAGGCACACTCGATCCCGCATCGCTGCCGCCTCGCGAGGACTTTCAATCGGAGCAGGGGCGCGCAGATTTACTCGGCGATTGTCAATGCCCCCGAACAGGCGACCGCGGAAGAGCGAATCCGTGCGCTTGAACTCGACGAGGTCGATATCGAGTCCTTCCTGCGGCTGGGCGGCGAGCATTATCATACCTATCCTGCGCTGGTACGCGAACGCGCCGACGCAATCCGGCGCGGACAACTCAAGGTCGAAGCCGCGTGAACCCAATCGGCTGCCAGGAACTGTATTTTCTGCTCGACACAGATGGTGCGATTGTCGCCTACCAGGAAAAGGAGCAATCCTGGGCTGGGGCGCTTGCATTTTCAAGCGAAGAACTGGCCAGGAATTTCCTCCGGGCGAGTCACCTTGAAGTGGCGGAAATCGTTGCTATCGACACTGAAGATCGCCCCAATCTGCGAACGCTGATCAGCACCCTCAAGCGCCGGCCCATTCGGTTTCTGCTGCTCGATCTGGATTATCATACGGGAGCCTGCCGGCAGGTGGACTTCGAGGGTGACGGCCTCGGCGCGACTCGTGAACGACAGTTCGTCGCCACGCACCCGCACTGAGAGGGAAAAGTCCGGCGTCTCTTCGCCTCGTTCATCGACCATGGATTTCACTGATATCGAACGGGCGCGCCGGCGGCTCGCCGGGATCATCAAGCCGACCCCGCTGCTAAGGAGCGATACCTTCGACCGCCTCATCGGCGCGCAGGTTTTTCTCAAGCCGGAGAACCGGCAGAAGACTGGCTCATTCAAAATTCGGGGCGCCTTTAACCGCCTTGCGTCACTTTCGCCCGAAGAGGTTCGCCGCGGTGTAATCGCGGCGTCGGCGGGTAATCATGGACAGGCCCTATCTTACGCGGCGACACGCGCGGGAGTTCGCGCGACGATTGTGATGCCGCGCACCGCGGCGATAGCCAAAATCGATGCGACTCGCAGTTACGGCCAGAGCGTCGTGCTCGAAGGCAACGACTACCAGGAAGCCCGTCGTGCCGCGGCCGAGTTGGAGCGCCGGAGCGGCGCCGTTTTTGTCGACGCCTACGACGACCCCTTCGTTATCGCAGGGCAGGGCACAATCGGATTGGAGATCGCCGAAGAACTTACTCCCGACGTGATTCTGGTGCCGGTGGGCGGCGGGGGCCTGATTGCCGGAATAGCATTAGCTCTTACAGCCCGCCTGCCGAACACGAAGATCATTGCTGTGGAAGCAGCGGGGTCGGCGCAACTGAGCGCCAGCTTTGCCGCCGGCGCGCCAGTCTCAATTGCAGGTCCAGTTGATACAATTGCCGATGGACTGGCCACCGGCAGAATCGGCCAGCTCCCGTTCCAATTGCTCCGCGAGCGGGTGCACCGCGTCGTCACGGTCGATGATGGCGAGATAGGCGAGGCCGTGCTGCTGATGCTCGAACGGATGAAACTGCTTGCAGAGGGTGCCGGCGCGGCCGCGCTCGCGGGTGCCCTCAAGCTTGCGCCGGAGCTTACAGACAAACGGATAGTCGTGATCGTTAGCGGCGGCAATATCGATATCAATCTGCTCGATCGGATTATTGGGCATGGTCTGGCCAAGGCCGGCCGGCTGTTGCGCTTTTCGATCAACCTGCACGATCGGCCCGGCGAGCTGCAGAAACTGCTCGCTTTAATCGGCGCCGTAGGCGCTAACGTCCGTACCATTGAGCACGACCGGACCCGTCTCAACATGCCGATCGGGAGCGCGTGCGTGATGCTCGAATTGGAAACGCGCAGCCGCGAGCACATCGGTGAGATTCGCGAGCGGTTGATGCAGCAAGGTTACGCGATCACCGTGGAAGGCAGCACGTGACCAGCCTAGCCCTTACGTGAACATCGCGGCGAGGCCTTTGCGCCGCACCATCTTGCCTGCAGGACGCAGCTCCCGCGCCAACCGCTCCAGCGCCTTGTGGAATTCTGCCAATTCTCTTTCGAGCTTGTCCCTGAAGGCAACGCTGTCGGCTGTGGTCTGCGCCATCTGGTCTCGCTCGCGCCTCATCCGCGCATAGAAGTTTTCGAACGTGTCATGGACCTGGCGGTACATCGGTACGGTTGGCACGTATGAGCCGTGGCAATGCGGGCAATGGAACACGACTCCCGCCTGAAAATGGCGGTAGGGAACTTTGAACTCCTTATCACAATCCTTGCACACTGCTGGCAATTCCCATCCCAGCGGATCGAACAGGTCGCGGGCTTTTGCTTGAATTGCCGATTTCTCCGGCGCCTGCGTGGATGCCGCGTTCTCGAGGGGGTCTGCCGTCATATGCGTGGAACCGTTTCTCCGGCATTGAATCTAACTACCGCATGGGCTTCAAACAAACGCCGAGCGCCTGCTAAACGCGAGGACATGTGCCCGATGAGGCCGAGCGGGACAATATTGGCCCACCGCAGGTATCCTTGTTAACTGTTGTGCGCGAGACCGTTGGCGGAATAAATCCTGAAGACAATTTCGCACTTACCTCAGATGGGCGTGCGCCTCAACAGTGCAGAGTGGACTTTGCTTAGTCGACTCCCAGCACTTCGCGGAGCGCCTGCGCAACACGTCTCATCAGCTCATCATCAAGCTGAGCCAATGGCACTCCCAGCAAGCGGCGGTTATCGATCGCGCGAATTTGATCGATCAGCAAGTCGGATTGCTGACGGAGCGATTGTGTCTCTAAAACCCGAATGCGGAGGGGCTCGGCGTCATCGATCAGATTAGTTGTCAATGGAACGATAATGGTCGAAGGATGTCCAGCGTCGATCAGCGCCTGCGCTTGAACAATCAGTACCGGCCGCGTCTTGCCGACTTCGATGCCGCGCCGTGGATTGAGATGAGCCAGCCAGACCTCGCCGCGCTCAGGCATCCGGGTCGCGCTCGATGCGGGCGAACTCGGCATTTATTCGCATGCTTTCGCGGCGTACTTTTTTCGAGAGTTGTGCGAGCCTTGCCGCGCGAGTCCGGGCTTCGACTTCTCGATTCATCCGTTCGAGTGCCTGGCGGATATATTCCGCGCGCGGGATGCCTAGAGCGCGCGCGTGACGGCCGCTCTCTTTTAAAAGAGCCTCCGGGAGTTTAAGGGAAATGACTTCCATCTGCCAATTACTTTCCTGGGATATTCGATCGGAGTATTCATAGCTGATATCTTCGAATAGATCATCTGCTTCTCACCAGCTTGCCCAACGGGTGAGTTATCCAAAGCGCCTCAACGATTTGAACCTCGAAGCGGCAAACGCTCGGCGCACCCCGAACAGCCAGATGCGGCCGAGACTCAGACCAGTCCGGGAATGCCTTTAAGGTCGCGAGCTGCTTTGCTAAATTCGACCATATTTACACGAATCTTATGGGCTTATTGAGGATACGCAAATTTCCCGACCCGGCGCTGAAGCAGACCGCCAAGGTCGTCGACAATATCGATGGCGAGGTTAGTGCCCTTCTCGACAGTATGGCGCAAACAATGTATGCAGCGCCGGGGGTAGGTCTCGCCGCTACCCAGGTCGGTGAGCCACGCCGGCTCGTCGTACTCGATACAGACCATCAGCACCCCGGCAAGCATCTGCTGAAATTGATCAACCCCCGAATCGTCGCAGCTGAAGGCTCGATTCTCTGGGAAGAAGGCTGTTTATCAGTGGTCGATTTCAGCGCCGAGGTGAAACGCGCGTCCAAAGTGCTGGTTCGGGCGTGGACGCTGGAGCAGACTGAGATCGAAATCGAAGCGGCAGAGCTGCAAGCCATCGCGTTTCAGCATGAACTCGACCATCTCGACGGTAAGTTGTTTATTGATCGCCTGAGCCGCATCAAACGGGAGCTGTACCGCCGCAAGCTGGCCAAACTACTTAAGGAGGGCAAGGCCGATGATCAGCCCCCCTCCCACGTCCGCATCTGAAACGCCGGCGTTGAAGGTTGTCTTCATGGGGACGCCGCAGCTGGCGGCGCGCATCCTGGAGATTCTGCTGAACGCTCCGCGAGAGCAGTTCCGCGTCGTGGCTGTGGTCTCGCGTCCCGACCAGCCGCGCGGACGCGGGCTCCGGCTCGAAGCCTCGGAAGTTGGCTCGTTAGCGGAAGAACATCATATTCCAGCATTAAAACCGATCAGAATCAGAACGCCCGAGTTTGTCGCCGAGTTGAAGTCTTTCGAACCCGACCTGCTTGTCATCGCGGGGTACGGCCGAATCCTGCCAGACCAGGTGCTCGCGGCCACTCGCATAATGCCGATAAATGTGCATACGTCGCTGTTGCCCAAATTTCGTGGCGCATCGCCGGTGGAGGGGACGATTATGGCCGGCGAGCCCGAAAGCGGAGTGACGATAATGCGCGTGACGGAGCGGATGGACGCGGGACCGATCCTGCTGCAACGGCATATTCTGTTGGCACCCGATGAAACCCAGGGCAGCCTCAAGGCAAGGCTTGCCGAGCTTGGCGGCGCCGCCCTGCTCGAAGCTTTGACTCTGCTCAGGCGCGGCGAACTGGCTGAGACCGAGCAGGACGAGAACCTTGCGACCTATACCTCGCCGATTGTAAAGGAAGACGCAGTTATCGATTGGGAAGAAGATGCCGAGCGAATCGAGCGAATGGTTCGGGCATACGATCCATGGCCAGTCGCACGCACGAAACTGGGCCAAGATGACTTGCTGGTTTGGCGAGCGCGCCTGGTGCCCGCCTTGGAAGAAAACGTTGGGTCTACAGAGGCTCCGCCCGGGACGCTCGTAAAGCTTAAGCCGGGGCCGATCATCAAATGCGGTGACGGGGTGCTGGAGTTGGTGGATGTGCAGGGGCCGGGGCGGCGGCGAATGTCCGGCGCCGATTTCATGCGCGGACGGCGCGTTTCCACAGGTGTGCGCCTGGGCGAATGAAGCACAGAGCCATGGAGGCAGACCCACATGGGTCAACCAGCGCTGCTCCTCGTCCTCACGACTCAGCAGGGCTTGCTGCCCGGCGCACCGCGTTGCAAATCCTGCTGCGCGTCGAGCGCGACCGTGCGTTTGCCGACGTACTGCTTGGAAGACGGCTTCACCGCTTCGCCGCCGCCGACCGCCGCTTAATCACGCAGCTGGTACTGGGCTCGATTTCGTGGCAAGGCCGGCTGGATTTCGAGCTTTCGCACTACTCGGCGCGCCCGCTTGCACAGCTCGCGCCCGAAGTGCTTGCAGCCTTACGGATGGGACTATTTCAGGTCCGCATCCTGAGCCGAATCCCGCAACATGCGGCAGTCGATACTGCCGTGAGTCTGACTCGCGAGCTTGCCGGGGCAGCAGGCGCGGGCTTCGTCAATGCGGTGCTGCGAAACACAATTCGAATGCCGGTCGCGCTCCCGGCCCGCGCCGCCAATGAAACCGAATACCTGGCGGTCGCGTATTCACATCCACGATGGCTGGTCGAGAAGCTGATAGCCTGGTTCGGTTTGCCAGCGGCAGAATCGCTAATGGCGGCGAACAATCAGCCCGCGCCGAACGCGCTTCGGCTTAATCTCGCGCGTGGCACGGTCGAAGATCTTGTCGCTCGGCTAGCGCGCGACGGAATGACCGTCGCACGCCGCGGCCGCTTTCCCGAGACCGTAATTCTAAACGGCGCGCCGGTGCTTGAGGGTGAAACATGGCGTGCAGGTTTTTTCCAACTTCAAGCTGAGGCATCACAGCTAGTTACTCGGCTGCTCGCACCGTGTGCTCAAGCATTCGTGATTGACTGCGCCGCAGCGCCTGGCGGCAAGGCGACGCACCTCGCACAATTGATTGGTCCCAACGGCAAGATTTTATCGCTTGATCTGAAGTTCTCCGGTCTCATCAATATGCGCTCGGCTGCCGCTCGGCTGGGGCATCGCAACCTGCTGATTGTTCGCGCCGACACTTCAGAGCCTTTGCCGGTTCGACCACGTTGCGCCAGGTTCGTGCTGCTAGATGCGCCATGCACTGGACTAGGAACCCTCCGCGAACATCCGGAGATTCGATGGCGGTTGAGCGCGCCGGACATCGAACGGATGGCGGCGCTGCAGAAGCGGATGCTTGGACGGGCTGCTGCTGCGGTGGCGGCCGGGGGCGTGCTGGTGTATGCCGTGTGCAGCATCGCGCCCCAGGAAGGGCCGGACGTAATCGGTGCCTTCCTGGCCGACAATCCTGATTTCGAAGTTGACCAGACACCGCCGGCTGCCGAGCAACTCAAAGGTATTCTCGACCGTGAGGGATACATGAGAACGCGGCCGGATATCGATGGATTGGATGGTTTTTTTGCCGCTCGCCTCAAACGCTGCGCTTAACGAGCGCACCCGGCAGCATCCGGCGGAGATTCCAGCGTAGTAAGCTTAACGCGGGCAACGCCTTGATGCGTAATACCGATTTTTCGCGCGGCTCCGCGCGAAAGGTCCAGGCTGCGGTCACGCACGAATGGGCCGCAATCGTTAATCCGCACTGTTACCGACCGCCCATTTCTCGGATTCTCCACCTTGACGATAGACCCGAGCGGCAGTGTCTTGGATGCCGCGGTTAGTCGATTGGGATCGAAACGCTCACCGCTGGTAGTCGGCCGTCCTGCCAATTCATTCCCGTACCACGACGCTTTCACTACGTGGCCAGGAGGTTTCGGTGGCTGAGGAGGCGCATATGTAATTGGCGGCGGCGGTGGCGGTGGTGTAACCGGGGCTACATACGTTGCGCATCCCGAGACAATCAGCAACGGCGCGAGAGCAGCAACAGGTAGAGCCTGTTCCAAGAACCCCATAGCAAAGAATGCGCGAGTGGTACGCATCCCAGACCTCGATGAAATAAGTGTCACTGCCCGATAGCACAACCGTCCCAGGGGCTGCCGGTATGATCGTCGCCCCCAGGGCTGACGCCTCGCTAATCGGTCATCGACCAGGAGAGTATCGATGTGTGCCGGTTTGCACCGCAACAAAAGTGCCGTAAGTAGAGGTTAGAGCTTTAATTACCTTAGGGTCTGTATTTAGCCTCATGGGCAGCTAACCGGCATTGCAGCGCCGAACTAATGAAATTATCTTTTGGGTAATTGTTGCAACGTTGGTAACCTCAGCGAAACTTGGCCCACACCATTGCATCGCTCAAATTCCTTGGCGTTAACGTGCCGGGAATGCACGCGATATAATCTGAACCATGGCCAGCAATACTGCTGACTTAAACACATTGTCTTCAGTCCAGGAGACCGATGACGCTCGCGTACAAAATAGCCCCTTCAATCCTTTCGGCTGATTTCGCTAGGCTGGGCGAAGAAGTTCGCAGCATAGAACAGGCCGGGGCTGATCTCATTCATTTCGACGTTATGGATGGCCATTTCGTGCCGAACCTTTCTTTCGGCATTCCGGTGCTCGAATCCGTGCGGAAGATTACGAAACTTCCGCTCGACGTACATCTGATGATTGAAGACCCGGCACGTTACCTGGAGCAGTTCGTGCGCGCAGGCGCGAATTCAATCTCGGTGCATGCGGAGGTTTGCGAAGATCTTTCAGCAATTGCCGATCGGATGCACCAGCTTGGAATTCGCGCGGCGATTGCGATAAACCCGGAAACCGAGCCAACAAGAGTTCTCGATGCCGCGGCCCATCTGGACATGATCCTGGTAATGAGTGTTCATCCGGGCTTTGGAGGCCAGGGATTTATCCCCGAAAGCATCGGCAAGGTCGAGACGATTCGCCGTGAGCTTAAACGCCACGACCTCGACGTCGATCTGGAAATCGACGGCGGCATCAAAGTTGAGAATATCGGATTGGTGGCGCGGGCTGGGGCAAATGTCTTCGTATCCGGTTCAGGGATTTTCGGCCATCCGCGATTACGCCGAAATAATTCGCCAAATGCGCGCGGAGCTTCAATCAGAGCGCAGCTGCAATGATCAGCAGTGACCTGGACCAGGGTAAAAAACTTAGAGATGAATGCAGGCCTTACGGTTCGGCCCGCCTCTCCAGCTTGATTCTGCTATTCCATCACCGCTCGCCTTATCCGTGACGCGGTGTTATATAGATTTGCTGCCATCGCATCGACGCGATAGCATCCAGATAGGCACGGGGTGTAGCTCAGCCTGGCTAGAGCACTGCGTTCGGGACGCAGGAGTCGCTGGTTCAAATCCAGTCACCCCGATCAACGCTAGCTTTTACCGATGCGGAGAGCAGAGACTGGCACTCGCGCTGTTAACCGTCTTGAGTTACCTCTTCGGTGCGATTCCGGTTGGCGTATTGGTCGGTCGCGCGTGGGGATTTGATCCGCGAGTAGTTGGCTCGGGCAATATAGGCGCAACCAACGTTGCGCGAGCTGGAGGCAAAATTCCCGCGGCGATCACTTTTATTGCCGACGTGTTCAAGGGCTTCATCCCAGTTGAGTTGACGAGGTTTCTTCTGGGTTCAGCGCCGGCCGCGCTGGCCACTGTTGGATTTGCCACCTTTGCGGGCTCAATTGCGTCTGTGTTTTTGAAATTTCGGGGCGGCAGAGGGGTGGCGGCATCTTTAGGCGTCTGGTTGGCACTGGCGCCTAAGCCGATTGGTGTAGTCGCCGGGGTTTTCGGCATAGTGTTGGCCTTGACCCGGATTGTTTCGCTGGCTTCGCTGATTGGTGCTCTGGCGTTGCCACCTACAGTTGCCGCCTTCGATTGCCCAGCACCCTACCTTTTGGCCGCAATAATAATTACAGCGCTGGTGCTTTTACGCCATAGTGAAAACATTGCGCGGCTGACAAGAGGCGAAGAACCATCGATCGGGAGAGCCACCGCCGATAGAGCCGGACAATGATTTCTGGTGCTGGATACACTCCGCTGACAGGAACGATCCAGCTTCGACGCTCATCGGATGGTCAGCAGATAGGCACGAATTGAACGTCAAATCGCCCATCATAGGCGAGAACTCAAGCAGCCGCGATGGCATCTGGCTTGCTGAGGGTATGAACTCGTGCGCGAGAAAGTCGCTTCGTCAGGGACTTGCGTCCGGCTGCTTAATGGTATAGGAAAGATATCATAAGAATGGCAATGTCACGCTCGGGGAGCGGGCTTCTACCCGCATTACCCAGAGGAGTCGTATGAAGAAGGTCGAGGCAATAATCAAGCCGTTCAAGCTCGACGAGGTCAAAGAAGCTCTGTCGAGTATCGGTATCCAAGGCCTCACAGTCAGCGAAGTCAAAGGGTTTGGCCGCCAAAAAGGCCATACGGAACTCTATCGCGGTGCCGAGTACGTGGTTGACTTCTTGCCCAAGGTTAAATTGGAAATAATCGTGGCCGATGAGAGCGCAACTCAGGTGGTCGAAACCATCGAACGGGCTGCTCGCACCGGGCGCATCGGAGACGGCAAGATATTTGTGATGCCGATGGAAGAGGTCGTCCGTATCCGCACTGGAGAGCGTGGCAGTAACGCGCTGTAACAGGCGCTGTTCAACCTGGCAAGGCCGCTATAAGCTCGCCGTGCTTGTCATTCTTGTTAAACGGAGACGAATCGCCTAGTAAACGGAGACGAAGTCACCCGAGCAATTTGGCGAGCATTAATGCACGTTGTCTTTTGCGACATAGCCGCGGAGTCCCGCGTTGGGACCCTGTAGAACTTGAATATCGTCGCCCTCTGAATCTGCCGAGAGAACCTTAACTGGCGTGTTTTCGGCAACTTTTTTCGCTATGAAAGTCTCGCCGAGGCCACCCACCATTCCCTCGGCGCCACCCCGCGACTTCATAGACATTACATTGTCGAAGTCCTTCTTGCTCGGGAAAACGCTGACTGTGGTTTCGCCGCCGCGGCCGATTAATTTATGACTGCAGCCTGCGATACCGAACAGCGCCACGATCAGCGTGACGGCAGCCGCGATCCTGACGATTCTCACGTGAACCTCACTTCTGGGCAGACCACCCTGTAACGGACGAAATTGCCCGCGCCTCATGAGCCATGATATTTTGTAGCGTCGTCAACGCGAAAGGCCCCGATCCCGAGGGCTGAACAATGCGAATCGGACTCATCTCCGATACTCATATACCAGAGGCTTGCGAGCATTTGCCGTCCCGCGTCTTCGAGGTGTTTCGCGGCGTCGATCTGGTGATGCACGCCGGCGATGTCTACGTTAATCGGGTGCTGGACGAGTTGGCGGAGATTGCTCCGGTCATCGCGGCGCTGGGCAACGGCGACGAAGGTCTCGATGGCCATCAGTTCAAGCTGGCACCCGACCAGCGGGTCAGTACTGCACATCTGATCGAAGTCGAAAAGCTGCGGATCGGGTTGGCTCACGCTCTGCCGACACCCGATGAAACTTCCGAAGAAGTTTTCGCGAATGCGATGCAGGCTCATTTTGGCGGCCCAGTCGACGTGCTGGTGCTCGGACACAGCCATCTGGAGGGCGTGGCACGCTTCGGGCCAACACTGGTGGTAAATCCCGGCAGTGCGACCCTGCCCCGCAATCTGGTGGGCGTGCCGGGTACGGTGGGAATTCTGGAAATCGCACCGGGTGGCGGTCTTTCGGTCGAAATCATCAAGCTCGGTTGATGGCAAATTGGTTGAGCGCGAAACAGGCGTTCGCCCGGCCAACTTTGAGGAGAGACATTTTTGTCGGTCGAAACTGAAGCAGCCAACCGGCGAGCGGTCACGATGGAAAAAATCGTGAACCTCTGCAAGCGCCGGGGTCTTGTGTTTCCGGCGAGCGATATTTATGGCGGGCTCGGCTCAACTTGGGATTATGGACCCACCGGCGTCGAACTCAAGCGCAATGTCAAGGAAGCCTGGTGGCGCGACATGGTGCAATCGCGTAACGATGTCATCGGCCTGGACAGCGCGATCCTGCAGCATCCACGCACGTGGGAAGCTTCCGGTCATCTGCGGAATTTCACTGACCCGCTGGTCGATTGCAAAAGCTGCAAGCAGCGGTTTCGCGCCGATCACGTCGATGGCACTCGGTGCCCGGAATGCGGTGGTGAGTTAACCGAAGCGCGCCAGTTCAATCTGATGTTCAAGACCTTCGTGGGGCCGGTCGAAGACACGGCCAGCACAATCTATCTTCGACCTGAAACGGCACAGGGGATTTTCAGCAACTTCGCCAACGTGCTCGATACTCAGCGGGTCAAGCTGCCATTCGGCGTCGCTCAAACTGGTAAGTCCTTTCGCAACGAAATCACCCCCGGCAATTTTATCTTCCGCACGCGCGAGTTCGAGCAGATGGAGATGGAGTTCTTCGTGCGGCCTGATCCCGCCGAAGAGCTGAAATGGTTCGATTACTGGGTTGATGCGCGATTCCAGTGGTATGTGAAGTACGGCATCAATCCCGCCCATCTGCGCCTGCGGCCTCATTCGCAGGATGAACTGTCGCATTACTCGCGCGGCACCACCGATATCGAATATCTCTACCCGTTCGGATGGGGCGAACTGGAAGGCATTGCGCGACGCGGCAGTTTCGATCTGGAACAGCACGCGCAGCACAGCGGCAAAGATTTGAGTTACTTCGACGAGGAAAGCAAGAGCCGATTCCGGCCCTGGGTAATCGAACCTGCGGCCGGCGTTGATCGGGCGATGCTAGCGTTTTTGCTCGATGCCTATGACGAAGATGTCGTCGAAGGCGAAGAGCGAATCGTGCTCCGCCTCGACCCGCGGCTGGCGCCCATCAAGGTCGCTGTGTTCCCACTGCTCCGCAAAGCCGGGCAACCGGAGAAAGCGAACAATGTGCGCGAAATGCTGCAACGCTATTTTAGCGTGGCGTATGACCAGGCCGGTTCGATTGGGCGCCGGTATCGGCGGATCGACGAAATCGGCACGCCGTTCGGCGTAACCATCGACCACCAGACGATGCAGGACGACACCGTGACGCTGCGGGATCGCGATTCGACTGAACAGGTGCGCATACCGATAGCCGGACTGGTATCGGCGTTGATCGAACGCATCGGTTGGCACCGATAATCAAGAGCTGGGGGAACCCGCTTGCGCGTTGCTGGTGGCAACGCGGAGCTTGTTGGTCTTGGACGACCCGGTTCGCAGTCCCTTTACAAGCGGCGCCTGCCGGATCGATGCGAAGCGGATAGCGTCCAATCGCCTCAGCCTGGACCGGAGGGTCCGCGCTCGCGGCATCGTAGCGCAACATCGTATATATCAGCGCATTCGCCAGAACTATCTTCAGCAGCGCAAAAACCAACACGAAGGCGGACATGATGACGACGTCAGTCCAGGTGGTCGATACCATCGCGACCACCACAGCGCACATTACCGTTGCGGTGACGAAAAACGAGCCGACCAGGATAAACAGAGAGCGTCGCGCTTCACGCGACTCCCGCTCCACCGACACTTTAGCTCGAGCGTGACGGATGACGGGACGCGGGCGCGCAAATCTGATAATTGAACCCATTGACGTCTTCCAACCGCCGACAATGACGGCGTAGGCGCTCCGCCCTGATTCGCCGCAGCAAATTCTGTTTGCCGCGCCATTGTAGCGAAGCTCGGGCAGAAACGAAAAGGCGCCCGATGTACTGCAAGCGGTCTCCGCTATGCGACTATATCCTGAGTTGCATACCCTTGCGGACTGAAAACGATGCGCTGTTCCAGTTGCGGAAGCGATAATCCCGACGGGCTTAAGTTCTGCAATCAGTGCGGGACGGCATTCAAAGCACGCTGCTTAGAATGCGGTTTCGACAACGCGCCCGGTGCGCGATTTTGCGGCGAATGCGGCACCTCGCTAACGACCGAGGCACCCGGCCGTCCACCAATCGAACAGCCGGTCCAGGCTGTCGGCGGACTGGAAACCCGATCCCCCTTGCGGTTCGGCGAGCGGCGCCATCTTACCGTATTGTTCTGCGACCTGGTCGGCTCAAGCGAGCTTGCCGCGCGGCTTGACCCCGAGGAATGGCAGCAGACGGTGTCGGCTTATCATCGCGCTGTCGCTGAAGCGATAGGCCGATTCGGTGGTCAGGTCGCCAAATATCTTGGCGATGGCGTGATGGCCTACTTTGGCTATCCCGAGGCCCACGACAACGACGCTGAACGCGCTGCACGCGCTGGACTGGCGATTCTCGAAGCTATAACCAGGCTCAACCAGCATCCGTCAGGCGCAAAGCTTTCGGCACGGATCGGCATCGATTCGGGCGCGGTGGTGGTTGGCGCGGGCGCCGGGACGGAGACCGATATCTTCGGCGAGGCGCCGAATATCGCGGCGCGGGTGCAGGCCGCCGCTGATCCAGACACCGTCCTGATATCCGCGGCTACGCACCGGCTGGTTGCAGGTCTGTTCGTGGTTGAAGATTGCGGAGCCCGGGCGCTCAAGGGCGTCAAACAGCCGGTGCAACTCTACCGCGTAATCCAGCCAGCAGGAGTGCGCGGGCGGCTCGCAGCCGCGGCAGCTTTGCGCGGACTCACGTCGTTTGTCGGGCGTGAAGACGAATTGCGCATGCTGGCCAGCCGTTGGCAACGCGTGCTTGACGGTGAAGGCCAGGCGGTGCTGATCGTCGGCGAAGCGGGGATCGGCAAATCGCGCCTGGTGCAAAAATTCCATCAACAAATTGCAGGAATTCCGCACACCTGGATCGAAGCCGCCGCCGCGCCTTTTTATCAGAATACGCCCTTCTATCCCGTTGCCGACCTTCTGCGCCAGTTGGTCTGGGAGCAAAGCCTCGATCGTTTGGACGAGTATTTGCGCGAACTGCAGAACCATGAAGGAATGAGCGGAAAGCAGCGTGGCGACCAGCAACTCGATCAATTGCAAGCCGGGCTGGTATCGGCGGGACTAACACCGGCTGAAGCTCTCCCGCTGATTGCTCCCCTCTTGCATCTGCCGCTGTCCGCACAATATGCACCGTCATCGCTTTCACCCGAACAGCAGCGGCGGCATCTGCTCGCCACATTGATCGAATGGCTGATGGGTGCCGCTCGGGCGCAGCCTTTAGTGATCGATATCGAGGATTTGCATTGGGCGGACCCGTCGACGCTGGAGCTCATTCAACTGCTGCTGGAACAAGGAGCAACCGCGCGGATGCTTATTTTGTGCACGGCGCGGCCCGAGTTCCATGCCGAATGGCCGCTGCGCGCGCATCATACGCAAATCACGCTGAACCGGCTGAGTGCCCGCAACGTACGCGAGATGATAGCGCAAGTAGCAGCCCGCGACGCGCTCGCCGGTGACACGCTGGACGCGGTGGTAGAGCGCACCAGCGGCGTGCCGCTCTTCGTCGAGGAACTGACACGAGCCGTGCTCGAAAGCGGCAATGCCAAGCTTAGCGCCCGCGAGATCCCGGTGACGTTACACGACTCATTAATGGCGCGGCTGGATCGGTTGGGGTCAGCCAAGGAAGTACTCCAGGTTGGCTCGGTCATCGGCGGTGAATTTTCCTACGAATTGCTGCACGCAGTCCATTCGCTTGAGTGAACAAGACCTGCAGCGCGAACTGCGCAAGCTGACCGACGCGGACCTGCTCTATGTGCGCGGCATTGTTCCCGACGCTACTTACCGGTTCAAGCATGCGCTGATCCGCGACGCTGCTTATGAAGCGCTGCTCAAAAGCCGCCGCAAAGAATTGCATCGGCTGATTGCCCGCACGATTGATGAGAAATTCCCCGACCTTAAGGACGCACATCCCGAAGTCCTCGCCCGCCACTGGACCGAGGCGATCGAAACCGAATTAGCCATCTCCGAATGGTCAAAAGCCGGTAAGGCCGCCGAATCTCGAAATGCTTTCGCGGAAGCGCTCGAGAGCTTTCAACAAGCCGTGTCGTTAGTCGCTCAGTTGCCTGAGACACCCGAGCGTGACCTTCGCGAATTCGAACTCAGGCAATCGATCTATACGATGCTTTACCTAACGGGAGGCCTTGCCACGCCCGAGGCGACACAGGCAATCGAGCGCGCCGTCACGCTGGCCGAGAAGACCGGTAAGCTGAACGAATACGCCAGTTACATAAGTTCGAGAGGTTTCAGCGCGTTTTTTGCGGGCGATCTATCTACTGCCAGCGCGTTTGCAGACCAGATTCTCGCCCTGGGCGTTCGTGAAGGCAGCCCAACCATGCTCGCGCACGCACACTTCTTGGGGATCGTAACACGTTATTTGGGCGGGGACCTCGAAGGGGCCGAAAGGCATTTCGCGGCTGGGTCCGGGCTACTTCAGTGACGCCGGTTTTAGGCGAAATCCCGGGACCACCCTAGCAGCTTTTGCTGGCGCAAGTTTAAGCGCTTGGGCGCTGGGCCGATCCGACGTTGCTCGCAAGCGCGAAAGCCAGATGATGGTCATGGTGAACGTGAACAGCCCCTATGATGTAGCGTCCGGGCATACCTACGCAGCGAATCTACGGGTCCTGCTCCGAGAATACGAGCAAGCCGAACGTTTAGCCGCGCAGGCGCTTGAGTTGTCGGAGAAACATCAACTTGGATATCTAACACAATATTCCCGATGCATTCTTGGCCAGGCCCGGTCACAGCTTGGAAGTATTAGTGAGGGTATAGCACTATTACGAGATGGCATCGCCGGTTCGATCGATAGCGGGCTCGGCTTGCGCATCGGTTACTTCACAGCGACCATAGCGGCAGCGCAGGAGCTCGAAGGCAACCTCGTCAGTGCGCTTGAAACGGTTGAAGTAGCACTCAAGACGAATTCCGACGAACTCTTCTACCGGCCAGAGACGTTCCGGTTGCGCGGCGAGATACGAGTCAAGCTCAGTCAGTCCGAACTGGCCCAGGTCGATTTCCGCGAATCCATTGCGCTCGCACGCACAATGGGTGCAAAAGCATGGGAACTGCGCACGACGATGAGCCTCGTTCGGCTGCTCGATGAACAAGGCCGCCGCGATGAAGCGCGAAAGTTGCTCACGGAAATCTACAATTGGTTCACCGAAGGGTTCGATACGCCGGATTTAAAGGATGCCAAGACTCTGCTCGACAGGCTCATGAGTTAGAGCGGCGACGCTGATTCAATATCCGCTCAAGAAACGA
Source organism: Binataceae bacterium (SeqCode) (assembly GCA_963752805.1). Lineage (GTDB taxonomy): Bacteria > Desulfobacterota > Binatia > Binatales > Binataceae > JAMXLL01. The sequence goes on along the minus strand of CAVWAA010000031.1, from coordinate 1,162 downwards.
GATCTCGATAGTCGTTTAGGGAGGAGCACCAGTTTCTACCCGCGCCGCATGACCTGCGATCGCGGCGCACGCGCCTGCTGAAGGTAATTCACTTGAAAGGACAGAAAGCGAGCATCGTCGGGTTCCACCTTATTCACGATGATATCGTCTACATTTTCATGCCGAATTCAGATTCAGCTGGCAAATATCTTGCCCCTCCTTGGCAGGTATCTTGCTCGTAAAACGACTGCCTGACCAAGCTGTCGAGGAGGACTACGAAATTGGAATACCGGCTGGAAATTCATCGTCCGGGCAGTTGTGATGATCGGGAGTGCCTGAAAATCTTTACCTCGGCGGCTCCCTTCCTTCCGCTTCGCATCGGCGACCTTCTAAACACATCGGCGTGGGATGGGGACGCTTCGGGTTGGAAACTCCTCCGAGTTCTGAACGTCGAGCACGTCATTTCCGAGAAACCGAGTGGCGGAATCGACCCTTCCGGCAGAATCATTCACCGGGCCTTGATCTATACTGAGAAGGTCGCGGATAACGCTCAAACGAGGAATAGGTCGCAAGCGGCTTCATAGGGTAACCGCGAGGAAGAGGGCACTCAACTACAGCCGCCGAGCACGAGCGATCACAGGCGGTCAGGGTGGAGCGATGAACTCGGAGGGCACTCCGAGAGTTCGTCAATTATAATGACCTTGGCACTGGATTGCATTCAGACCGATATTGCGCGGTGACGCTCTCCAGCAGGCCAAGGACGACGCAGAAACCGAGTGGCGAATCCGCGGACTAGTGTACTCGGTTCGCCGGTGTGGCGATGTCGGTAGCGGCGTTAGGCCGGGCCGCACGATCGAAACCGGGAAGGATCGCCTGGATGAACGCATTGTGCAGCACTTGCCCGATCGCCTGCCAGGTGGAGATGTCCCGCCCCGTGAGTTTGCCCTTCAGGTTGACCTTGGTTGCGACCTGCTGCGTGCTGCGATTCTTGAAAAGATGGGAGGCGCCGCCAATCATTAGTTCCTTGGCCTGATGCAGGACGCCGGTGTGCTTGTCCTTTTGGTAGTTATAAACCTCAAGGTTTGCAAACATCGGCTTGACGTAGCCGCTCATGTCGCCATCTTTAATTTCGATCTCCGAGAACACGGAGAACTGGCCAGCCGCCACGTCGAATCGCCCGTAG
>CAVWAA010000030.1:0-104568 GCA_963752805.1 Binataceae bacterium (SeqCode) | reverse complement strand
TTCCGTGAAGACCCCATCTGCCGTGAAAGCCCTCGTCGCGTGTCCAAAATTACTCTGCCAACAGTCGTAACCGTGTTCTTGCCGACCACGTGCTCGTCCCTAAGGATGTCCCGTCCAGCAGGACCGGGGTAGTAGGCGTAATAGTGACCGTAGTCGCCCCGATACCCGCGGCGACTTCTTGCTATCGCTTCACGCTGTCATCACCAAGCAACGGCTATATTAGCAAGATTATGATGAGCGAATGGCTAATTGCGCGTCGCGTGCTAACTCCTTGCTGATGTTCAGTGAAGATCGAGTACTATCCAGAGTCCGCTGATCCATGGATTTCGCCCGTCGGTTCTGAGACAGATGTCAAGCGCGGCCCGCCAGAGCGAGCCGAATCACACCGATTCGTCCCAATGGCGCTTAAGGCCGCCATCCATCCGGTATCGCGGCCGTTCCCGGCGGAGGTGTCAGTAGTGGACTCGTAATCGGTATCGGACTCCGGTCCCCGGGCCTGACCCTTATTTCGCGGGGATCGACCGGGATAAAGCCCCCACGCGGCGCTGTCACACTTAAAGAGTCGCGGCTTGAAGGCGCTTGCACATCAGGGTCGTAATCCTTGCGTAGTCCATCATCGGGCGGCTCGATCGGTGCGTTATCATCTTCAGAATAGTCACGCGGCCGCAGTTCGTCGTAATCGTCAAGAGGGCTGGCGCCACGTTTGCGGTGTGCGGTCGGGACCGCATGGTCGCGAAACGTAAGCAGCTGAGGGAGGTACAGTACTCGTTCGGCGCATCCAGCCTCCGCATTGAAACCATGCAGATTGACTAAACGTCCAAAGTCGTCGGCCTCATCGGATGAGTACTCCATTAGTAGATCCGCGCTGGGTGGCGGAGCCGGCGGAGGTTCATCCGGTGGGGGAGAGATCACCGGAAATGTCGAGGCTCCGGGACCTTCGCGTGAGTTAGCCGCGGCATCGGATCGCCAGCCCTCGGATTTGCGATGCGCCCTGGCAGGTACTGCCAAGGGCCGCAGCATCAGGCCCAGCGTCAGGATGGCTACCATCGTCATTATATTTCGCCGTTTTCGTCTAGCATTGGTGATTGGATTACTACCAATGCCTACTGTCATTGATTGATGAGATTTCATTTGTGGTGACCTGTAAAAAGCATTGCGGACAGAGTTACAATTCTTACTGCCCCCAATAATGCAGACGTGAAAAAGCGGCTACCTGTGGGTCACCTGCGTCGCACAATCCTTTATCTCACAGCAAAACCTCGGTATTGCCATGAGCGAAGATCACCAACGCAGGAACCGAGGTCCGAGTTGCGCCCCGATGAAAGCACAGATGGCTACCGCAGCGCCGTACCAGATGGCGATGAACGGCACCGAATCGCTGGCGCAGTTGAACGCATAGGCGGCGGCGCCGATTGCTCCCGCCACAATCCCCGCGGTCGCGCCGCAATGCTCCAAGCGGGTCGGGGCACCTCCGCGAAGCGCCCAGATCAAGACTGCCAGTGGAATCGCGGCGAAAGACATTACACAAAGGAGACACCGCACCGAGGACACTGAGTGCACTCCAAGAAGCATTCCTCTCCATGCGGCAGGCCGGCCGAAGAACAGCAGAGCAATGGCTGCCGCGCTGACAACAAGGAAAGGAAATAAGACTAGTGTGAATCGCGTCCCATCATCCGGCTCCGGACGCATCGACCTGATTAGAGAAGGCGCTCCCGTAACGATCAGGCTCAAGGCAAACAAGAGCTTCAGCGCGACCCATTCCAGATGAGCCACCGTGCCTATCTCGGGACGTGGACCGACGGTTGTCAGCATCAGGCCAAACGCCGCCGCTCCACCGATAACCAATGCTAGTACCAACCTTTTGTGAAGCTCGCCTCGGGCGACGGGCTCCAGGTTGGCACTGAGTACGTCAATAAGCCGATCTGTATTCACGTTCCTCTTTCCTTGCCAATCTGTGACACCAACGCCTTCAAGCCGCGATGCGCCGCTACGTTCACGGCCGACTCCGGCGTTCCGCATCGAGCCGCGGCCTCGCTCACGCTCAACCCTTGTAGCTTTACATACTGAATCGCCTGTCTCGCTGTGGACGAAATCGTCGACATGAGCCGTTGCAAATCCAAAGCGCTCTCGACGGCCACCATGTCGCTGTGGGCCGTAAGTTCTTCTGCGCTCTGCATCGGCATATCCTTCAGCGAAGACTTGGTCCGGCGGAGATAGTCAAGAAACTTGTAGCGCGCGATTGCGTGGATCCACGGCGTGAATCGCTGCGACGGATCGTAGGTGTGCCGATGAGTATGGATTCCCATCAACACTTCCTGTACAAGGTCCTCCGTTTCTGTAAGACCATGCCCAATTAGTACGAAGCGGTGCCGGAAGTAGGCACGCAGGTGCCCGGTCAGCCGCTCGAGCAGCGCGTGATACGCCCCAGCGTTGCCCTCGAGGCTGGCTGTCATCAGAGCTCGAAGCTCAAATTCGTGAGAATGGGGGAGTTCGTCCATCTATAGGCTGCTGGAAATAGGTTACGCTGATTGCCCGAGTTCGAAATTGTAGACAACCAGGCTGGTGTCGTCCGTTATTCCCATCTCCTCGAGCCTTGTAGCTCCGTACGACGGGGCGAGACACGCCGGCCGTGTTTTCAATCGACACGAAACGTCGCTGTATGGGCAACGCTGCGCCGCGCGGCTGGATCCCAAGCGGTCTGCTTGCAGATGCCGCCGCAGCCGAATGAGAATTTGCAACAGAAATGATCTTATTTCCTCTGCGCGGACATGCATCGATGACGCCAACTCGGCGGGTTCGGCGTTTTGGCAACGCCATGTAGCGGCCGTCGTCCAAAATGCACACGCAAGATGCTTTTCCCGGCCGTCGTGCTCATGAACAGTTGCGAAGAGCAATGTATCCGAGGAGGTTGTTGCATAATGCAGTTCCTTAGGCGGCAATTCTCTTCGCAATCCACACACGAGGTAGTCAGATTCAACTCAACCTGTCCGAGGGTTCGGATAGCCTGTCCTTGTGATCGGGCCGGATTGCTCGAATCCAGAGTCTCGTGCCACCATCCATATACGCCTCATTCCTGTTCTCTTTCCGCTCCCAAGTTTGTAACGCGAAGCATTTGGCCAATCGCAAACCCTCGCGGGCTTGGATCGGTGCGTCTGGCGTGGGAACCATAGACATTCTGTGTAAGACACAATCTCTGTGCCATACCGGTTTTGTAGGAACTCGGGCCGGACGAACACGCAACCGAAATACTCGATACGGTTGCGCCTCCTAGTCAGCTCTATCGCGGCAATGGGTCATCAGCATCATCGCTTTCGACTAGCAGCCGGCCAACTGCGTTGGGTTTCCTGACGAATCACAGCCCTCCGGAATCGCGTGTTCTGCGTTGGATGCTTTTTTCAGCGAAGTTATCAACGTGGAAGAACTGGGCAGATTCGACCGACCTCCGTGTGCATAGTCGTTCGTATAATCGATGCCAGAACCGGCAAATCCTGCCCCCCGAGACGGGTGTAATGCAGGATGTAACCGATCTCTGCTCCGTTTCGAACTCACCTATATGGTTCGTATTCAAGAGCTCTTGGCTAGCCTGGTTAGGGCGGGATCGCTGGGCAGTGCAGGCGTAGATGAATCGATGAGGTGATGGGCGTGATCGCCGGTTCATGCAGCCGCAAACACCATCAAGGCGTGGATTTCGTGATCTGGAGGCGTGAAAGTGCGTGGTTGTGGTTCCTAATCGATCCGATCGGTAAGGGCGGAGTAATCGGCGCAACCACAAATGAGGCTCGAGCAATACGCGAAGCCTGCTTGTCGATCGAAGCGATATTAGCGATCCCGTTACCGAGGACTCAGTTAGGTGAGCTGTAACCTTTCGCAATTGCTAGCTCAAAAATCCTTTTGCGCAGTACTTCCGTGATAAGTGAACCGGACCATCGCGTTGGTTGGATTGGCGGGGAATATTTTGCGGGAGTTATCAGTCATAGCTGCCGAGAGGCGACCGAAAAGGCCGAAAACGGATTAAGTGCTACCCGATGGGCCTAATAGTCGGAGTCAAATGCATCAGAAGAGAACTCGCAAGCTATCCAACGACGAGACTTTCCCCGGAAGTCCTGTCACGCGCGAACCATCGACTCACCATTTAACAGTTGCCACTAGAGGAGAATGACATTGGTTACAAAGACTGCCGCGTGTCAGGAATCGGCTGACCGCACTTGCGCACTGCGCGAAACTCGAAATGATCGTATCGTTGCACTGGACAACGGCCGCTCTTCGAATGCGGCCCTGCAACGCTTTGAGCAGCTGCGAAATACGCTCAGCCCACTGCGTTACGCACTACTCAATCATCCCCTTTATGCCGAGGTTGGCTCGCGAAGCAGACTGCGAGAGTTCATGCAGATGCACGTGTTTGCAGTCTGGGATTTTATGTCGTTGGTCAAGCGGCTGCAGAGTGAACTTACCTCCAACAGCTTGCCCTGGATGCCGCCCCACAGCGGTGATCTCGCTCGATTCACAAACGAAGTGGTACTGGGCGAGGAAAGTGATTTGGGCCCGGACGGAAAGCCAATCAGCCACTTCGAGCTGTATCTGCGGGCTATGGATGAGGTCGGTGCCGACACCGCCGACATCAGAGGCTTCACGGCGCAACTAGCGCTGGGCGCGCGGTTGCAAGACGTGCTCGAAGACCTGAATATTCCGGCGGGAGTACGTGATTTCGTCACTGAGACATTGGGCTGTGCGATTCACGGCTCGCTCGTCGAAGCAGCCTCGTTCTTTTTCTTCGGACGTGAAGACGTAATCCCTGAAATGTTCGACCGACGGCTGAGGTTGTGGGGCAATGCGAAGGCGGAAGTCCCGCACTTTGTTTACTGTCTGGAACGTCATATCGAACTCGACGGCGGTAGCCATGGTCCCTGGGCCCAGGAGATGTTAACGACCTTGGCCGGACACCGCGAGAGCAACTGGCAGGAGGCGACCAGCGCTGCCAAGCGGGCCATCACCAGTCGCATCAAGCTCTGGGACAGTGTCCGCACGTGCCTGAAGGAAACTGAAACGAACGGCTAGTTTGCTCGCCAGTGAGGGCCAACAGGAGCAGCAGCCGGCAGTGATGAAATGGAGGAAGAGACACATGCGAGTGCGATTGATTGGCGATAATGCCATATACCTAGCATGGCCTGGCTCGAGTGCCACCTGGTTGACAGCTCATACGATGAAGAGGGAGTGGAATTCTATCCCAAGCCAAACTCTCTGGGAGCGGACGCGCTGTACGACTCCTATCTCATGCGCTTGCAAGCAGAAGCGAAGTGCGTCGGCGTGGGATTGACTCTGCTGTTGCCCAAATCGATAGGAACTCATTTCACAGCGAAGGCGCGGTAGCGGTCACGCTCTTCTTATTGGTGCCCGCTTCCGACCGCAGCCCTGTCATCGCCAACGGTAGTAAGAATGCTTCTAACCGTTCTCTCTGCCGGCACAGGACGATCGCCAATCAAGTGACGGATCATGGTATAGAAGACAGGGGTAAGGAACACTCCAAAGAACGTCACGCCAAGCATGCCGAAGAATACGACCGTGCCGAGAGCCTGTCTCATTTCGGCGCCAGCACCGGTGGCGATAATCAGCGGAATCACACCGAAGATGAATGCAAAGCTCGTCATGAGGATCGGCCGCAGGCGCAGACGGGCGGCCTCGATCGCCGCGTCCGCCGCTTTCATACCGCGGTGATGTTCCTGCTGCTGCTTGGCAAATTCGACGATCAGCACCGCGTTCTTCACACTCATTCCTGCCAGCACCACGAAACCGACCTGGGTAAAGATGTTGTTGTCCATGTGCCGGATCCAGACTGCGGTGATGTCGCACAATAGACACATCGGTACGATCAGGATGATCGCCGTCGAGAGTGCGAAGCTTTCGTATTCCGCCGAGTGCGTGAGCCACACGAACAGTATGCAGAGTGGGAATACAAGGAACGCCAGGCCGCTGGCGGCCTTCTCCTGGAAGGCCAAATCCGTCCACTCGTAACTGTATTGCTTGGGAAGCTCCGAATTGGCGACCCCCTCCATAGCAGCGAGGGCCTGGCCGCTGCTGTAGCCGGTGGCGGAGGCGCCGATGATGTCAGCTGAGCTTTACAGATCGTATCTCTGGATCCGGTCTGGACCGACAATATCCTTCAACTCGGAGATGGCGCCTAGCGGAACCATCTGGCCTGCCGCGTTACGGGTTTTTAGAAGAGCCACCTGTGCGGCGGTAGCGCGGAACGGAGCGTCGGCCTGCGCCATCACGTGCCACGTGCGGCCAAGATAGTTGAAATCGTTGATGTAGAAGCCACCAAGGTAGACCTGCAGCGTCTGGAAAACGTCCGTGACTTGCACGTTCTGCTTCTTGGCTTTGACGCGGTCCACGTTGACGTAAATCTGTGGGACGCTCGCACGGAACGTGGAGAAGAGCCTGCTCAGCTCGGGGCGACTACGGGCGGCGTCGATCAGATGTTGGGTCGCCGCCTGGAGCTGCTGTGGAGTGGCGCTGCCGGAACGGTCTTCAACCTGCATGGTGAAACCGCCGGCGTTACCGATCCCCCTGACTGCCGGCGGCAGCAGCACAACGGCCTGGCCTCCTTCCACCTTGCTGAATTGTTGGCCGAGCCTGTTCGCGATGGCGTCGGCTGTCATTACCGGTGACTCCCGAACATTGACTGAACGGCTTCAGGCGCAAGAACAGCAGCCCGGCTGCAGATGAGTTGGAGCGTGTCAGAATGGAGAACCCGGAAACTGCGAACGCGTCTTGGATTCCCTTGGTCTTTAGCGCCAGATTCGATAGTTGTGTGATCACCGCGTCGGTTCGCTCGATCGACGATGCGTCGGGCATCTGAACGTTCACCGGAATTCCTGGCCGAGCAGGCGAAAGCACAGCGGCTGCCGATGGGCCGGTTCGGCACCGCCGAGGAATTCGCGAATATCGCCTGCTTTCTCGCTTCAGACGCCGCCTCTTACATCAGCGGCACCGCGATCAACGTCGATGGCGCGCGCTCGCCGGTGGTGTAGGCGCCGATAGCTTCGAGGTCCAGCCGCGTGAGGGCGCTTCACCCCACAGCGCTGTTGACAATGGCCCTGTTGACGGTACGCCGGAAACCATTGTAAACCCCTGTTGGAATGTGTGCTGAGCGCATGGAGGTTCGTGATGGACTCAACACGGCAAGCGCTGGGCCTGGAGGAAGGGCGATATGCTCCGACCGACTGGCTCGGAGGCTGGAAGACGCTGTTCTGGTCATGCGGGTTGCTGTTTTTGGCAAACCTGTTTCTATGGGTATGGGACTATAAGTATGCTTTCACCGCCGGCTTGAATTCCGCCAGCCGCGATTTCACTCTGCACTATCGCACGCTCTTTTGGGGAGAATTGATAACGGTCGGGGCCTTTGCCGGCATCTGGTACGGATGGCTGGTCAGAACCGGGCGGGCGCTGCTGAATATCGACGTCACTCCCGCCGAGGAAGTCCGCCGAATCGCCGTACTCTGGGGCATAATTGGCGCCACCAGCTTATCGCTCTATATCGAGGCGAGCTTCTGGCCAAACTGGGACGGTGCCTGGCACCAGACGATGGTGCGCGACACGGCCTTGACCCCGACGCATATTCCGATGTTCTACTTCTTCTTTCCGCTGTCGGTGGTCCTGGCCTTGGGAGCCTATCTCTATGGCCGCTTCCGGATTCCTGCTGTTTACGGCGCGCAAAAGGGCTTCCCGTGGTCGTTCTTTCTATTGATCGCCGCCGCGGTTCTCGAATTTGTTCAGGTTGCCTTTAACGAATGGGGCCACAGTCTCTGGCTGTCCGAGGAATTTTTCGCGGTTCCCTTCCATTGGCCCTTTGTGACTTACGGATGGCTTGCGAGTGGAATGTTCGCCGTTTGGGGCGAGACGATATTGCGTCTGTTTGACGTTGAAAAGGCGGCGAAAGTAGTCGAGCTTCCACGGCAAACTGCCGCGGCCGGTAGTTGAGACAGAGCGAACCCGAGCTTGAAAAGGACCAGGCGCGGCAGGTCGCGATAGTTAGGCTGGCCGGCAAGTTCAGTCGGTGTAACAGAGAGGTAACCATTATGGCGAGTACGCCGGCAGCTCTTACCGCAGCCGAGAGGCAGCATCGCCTCGAGCTGCGTGAACTGCTGAACGCGAAGTACGTCTTTATCGATCGCACCTGGGACGCGGTCTTCTGGATCACGGCGATTTTTGTCGTTGCCGGCGCCGCCGATATCACGAAGCTGCTGTTCGCGGGTGACTGGGACTTCTGGACGGACTGGAAGGATCCGCAATGGTGGCCGGTAGTAACCGCGTTCGCGACCATCATCATTCCGTCCGCGCTGCAATATATTCAATGGGTCGCCTGGCGGTTTCCAACCGGCGCGACGTATACTTGTTGCTGCTTGTTCCTGGCGTCATGGATCGGCCGCTTCTTTCAATGGCACGTGGCCGAGACCTATCCGCTGAATTTTATCTGGCCGATCTCGACGGTGCCCGCCGCCATCATCCTCGACTGGCTCTTAATGAAGACGCGAAGCTTTATCCTGACCTCGTTAGTCGGCGGAGGGGCCTGGGCAATTCTAGTTTGGGCTTTCAATTACATTCCGCTGGCGCCCTATCTGCAGCCTGCGCAGTTCATGCACCATATCCTGACGGTCTCTGATATTCAGGGGATCGCATATATCCGCTCTCAAACCCCTGAGTATATGCGGCATATCGAGCGCGGCGCGCTGCGCAGCTTCCTGGGTGAGACGCAGTATGTTTCTTTACTGTTCGGCGGCACGCTCGCGATGGTGGGCTACTGGGTTGGCCAATTGATCGGCCGGTATCTGGCGGTATGGCCGATTCAGGCGTTACATCAAAACGTTTTGAAAGAACTTCCAGGCTTCAGAATCCGATTAACGCGAGCGATTCGTAGATGTTAACAGGAACGAAACTTTTTCGGTCCGTGATAATTGCGGCGATCTGGCTGGGACTTTGGTATTCGAGCGCGTATGCACACGGAGGTATTGCCGGACCCGACGAACTCGGTCCGCCGGTCATCACCGCGACCGTTCTCGGCATTGCCGGCTACTGGACGGTGATGCTGTGGCCGTCGCGCAGAAACACCGGTCCGCGCACGAAAGCGCCGCGACGGACCCAGAACAAGCTTAATCGAAGGTCGACAGCCCCATATTAAATTGAGGGAGTACGACAGGATGCGAAAATGGTTTGTAATCAGTATCCCGGCGATTCTCCTCTTGTGCTTATCTGTAAAATCGGCCTGTGCGCATGGCGAAGCCGCCGACGAGCCTTTTCTCAAAGACCTGACTGTGACGTTCTACAACGTTCATGTAAGCCCCACCGAGATTAGAGTCGGCGACCCGGTTACCGTTACGGGCTCACTGAAAATTCTTGAAACCTGGCCCTATACACTCGATCCGCCACAAACCGCCTACATCACGCCGGTAGTGCCCGGGCCTGTCTTTGCGCTGGTTGACCGGGTTATCAACGGCCAGCCGGCGTTCGGCTCGATCACGGTCGAAAGAGGCGGAACCTATAGTTTCAAAATGGTGATGAGGGGACGCAATCCAGGGCATTGGCACGTACACCCTGGGATAGCGATTCAGGGTACCGGGACTCTAATCGGCCCGGGCGAATGGGTCACCGTTGAGCCGAGTGCTACCCCCTTCAAGCTGAACGTAATGCTGCTCAACGGTCAGACGGTCGATCTTGAGCATTTCGGCGGCAGTTTCGTCTGGTGGTGGTCGCTCGCCGGATTCATCATCGGCCTCGTTTGGATGATTTATTGGACGGTTCCAAAGCGGACCGTGACCCGGCTCGCAGTGACGTCGCAGCTCGGCGCAAACGACGATGCTCCGGATATTGGGCTGATCACCCCGGAGGATCACAAGTGGATGAATGTGTTGGCCGGGATCACGATTGCGATGCTGGTCGTCGGCTGGGTGTGGATGGCGGCGAAATATCCCGTGCGACTGCCGCAACAAACTGACAGGTTCGCCCCGGAAGTCGAGGCACAAAAGTATCATTTGGCTCAAGTGACCCCGGCGGGCTCGCCCAATAATGCCACGTATGACGAAAAGACTGACACGTTGACAATTAATCTCGATGTGAAAAACCTCGGTGGCAGCCCGATCACGCCTAAACAGTACTCGATGGCGATGGCGAGCTTCGTCAATGGCAGCGAACAGGAGCAGGCGAACGCTGGTCCACGGGACTTCGTCGGCCAACTCCAGGTGGAACCGTCAGGCCCCATCGCAGCGGGACAGACCAGGCGAATCACACTCAAAATGGCAAGCCCGGTTTTCGACGAAGAGCGTTTGATTCCGCTGCACGATCCGCAGCAACTGATCGCGGGACTATTAGCCTTTCAGGACGGCGCGGGACGAGAGGAAATGGTGACGGTGAAGTCGGTATTGGTCCCAACCGAGTTTAAGCCACAATATTTGCCGTAAGTGAGGACGAAACAGAGAGCGGTGAGGGAAGGCAAGGCGGCAACGTCCGGCTTTCGTCTCTTCCCGCTTCTTCTGCGGGACTGTTCTTTGTTCATGGGCTGGTGAAAAGGAAAAGATGAAAGCAGCGGTTCTTGCCGATTACGACACTAGCCTTTCGCGGGCGCAATTCGTCGCCTACCAGGAGACGCCCGACCCCAAAATCACCAGCCCCTTGGATATCATCGTCCGTATCGGAGGGGCCGGCGTCTGCCGCACGGACCTGCACATCATCGAGGGTCTGTGGCGCGAGCGAGTTTCGGTCAGACTGCCCTACATCATGGGCCACGAAAATGCCGGCTGGGTCGAGGCTATCGGCGGATCCGTTCAGAGCGTCAAGGTCGGCGATCCGGTCATCTGCCATCCCCTGCTCAGCAGAGGGGAAACGCTGGCGGCGCGGCGCGGCAACGATATGCATGCTGGGGGAACCTTCCCAGGCATCGACTCTGATGGGGGCTATGCCGAACTCTTGAAGACGTCGGAGCGCGCTGTCGTCAAGTTGCCACAGACGCTGACGCCCAAGGACGTCGCGCCATACGCTGACGCAGGGCTAACTGCATATCATGCCGTAAAGAAGGCGGCGGCGAACCTTGTACCCGGCGACTACGCGGTCGTGATAGGAGTCGGTGGATTGGGGCACATTGGGGTGCAGGTGCTCAAAGCGCTGAGGCGCAGCAACCATAATAGCCGTGGATCGCTCGGAGATAGCGCTGAAGTTGGCGCAGGAAAGTGGCGCCGATCGCGTCCTTAGAGCAGACGGCGGCGAACTCGATCAAGTGCTGTCGCTGACAGATGGACTAGGGGCGCACATCGTCATCGATTTCGTCGGCGAAGGTGATTCGGTGGCCAAGGGTCTCAAGATGACCCGCAACGCGGGTTACTACTACATTGTAGGTTACGGCGGCAAAGTCGAAATCTCAACGATGGACATGATCGTTTCCGAAAAATCGATTGTCGGGAACCTCGTGGGTACCTATTCCGATCTGGTTGAGTTAATGGCTCTGGCCGATCGCGGATTAGTGAAACTGGCGACCAAAGAATACCGCTTGGCCGAGGCGAACAGCGCTCTTCATGACCTCAAGAATGGACAAGTCAAGGGAAGGGCTGTCCTGATTCCCTGACCCAGTATGCGCCCGGCCGGTGACCAATCTCAGCTGATTCGTAGTAGTGCTGCCCGTGGCCTGTGGGCGGCCCGTCTAATGGCTGCGGCTTTTGTCCTGCAGGTTAGTTTCGCCATGACAGAAGCCGCTGACGCTCAGGTCATCAAGACTGCTGACAATCCGTCGAAGGTCGCGATCACAGAGGACGCTCGGGCTAAGGCCCGCGACATTTTCACCGAAAGGTGCGCCACTTGTCACGGCGCCGACGGCCGTGGTAACGGGCCGGCCGCAGCAAACCTCAAGCCCAAGCCAATTGATTTCCATAGTCAGAATTGGCAGAAGTCGGTAAGCGACGATAGTATAACCAAGGCCATCATTTTTGGCGGACGCGCGGTCGGCAAGAGTAGTCAAATGGCGCCTAACCCGGACCTCGAGAATGAACCCGCGATCGTAGCGGTATTGGTCGAGAAAATTCGTAAATGGGGCAGGTGAGTTAGGACACTCCAGCGCCTGTGTTGCAAACAGCGTAATCAGTGCCAACGAGTTCTACCAGGGACCGGCTCCCGTAGCCTTCTTTGCGCAAGGATTGACAGGAAATGGCGGTGACGAAAGTGAAAAAACTGAAACGGCGCGAATTTTTGCAAAAAGGTGCGCTGGTGGTCGCAGGCGCGGCTGCATTCGCCTCGGGGGTAACAGTAGTCGTCGGCGCCGAGGAATGGACTGCCGGGTTGAAGACCCTGAACACTCATCAGGGGCAGACGCTGCTCGCGATGTCCCGGCAGATGTTCCCCCATCCTCAACTTGACGATAGCTACTACATAAAAGTCGTTCAGGATCTCGATACCGACGCCGGAACCAAGACGGAGACTGCTAAGCTCCTGCGCGAGGGAGTCGCGCGGCTGGACGGGGTTAAACGCGCGAAATTCGTGACGCTGCCGCCAACTGCGCAGATCGCAGTGCTTAAAGAAATCGACCGGACTGACTTTTTTACGAAGGTACGCAACAGCGAATTGGTGTCGTTGTACAATAACCACGATGTCTGGAAAAAATTGGGCTATCCCGGCGCATCCTATTCGATCGGTGGTTATTTACACCACGGATTTAACGACTTGAACTGGCTGCCCGATCCGCCCGAATCAGCAAGCCCGAAACCAGCCTAGCAGAGATATCAGGATGCAGACTTAGTGCGGCGCAGGTGCGGTCACCAGCCTGCGGGTCCCGCCAAGGATAAAGAGGAAGAACGTGGCGCAATACGGTTATAACGACGATTCGGTGGTCGTAATTGTTGGGTCTGGCGCGGGCGGTGGCACGCTCGCGAACGAGCTATGTCAAAAAGGGCTGAAAGTAGTGCTGCTCGAAGCCGGAGCCGCGCAGTCGCCTGCTACCTTTCGTAATGATGAATGGTTCGCTTTCAACCAATTGGCCTGGCTTGACAAACGCACGACGTCAGGCTCATGGCGGGTCGCCAGAGATTTTCCGAACCTGCCGGCGTGGACCTGCAAGACTCTCGGCGGCACCACGGTCCATTGGGCAGGTGCGTCTTTGCGTTTCCAGGAACACGAGTTCAAGGCGCGGACGGTGTACTCAAATATCCAGGGGGCCAATTTGCTCGATTGGCCTGTGACCCTCGAAGAGCTGCATCCCTATTACGCCAAGGCAGAGGACAAGCTCGGGGTTACGCGCACCAATGATATCCCTGGACTTCCCGGTAACAATAACTTCAAGGTGATGTACAACGGTGCAACGCGAGCCGGTTACAAAACGGTCCATACCGGCCGGATGGCTATCAATAGCCGCGCGCGTGATGATCGTTCAGCCTGCTGGCAATTGGGTTTTTGCTTCCAGGGCTGCAAGTCCGGAGCAAAGTGGTCGACGCTCTACGCCGAAATACCGAAAGCGCAGGAAACCGGCAGGCTCGATTTACGCACACAATCGCAAGTCCTCCAGGTGCAGCACGATAAAAACGCCAAGGTAAACAGCGTGCTGTATGCCGACAAAGACGGCAAGCAGATCCGCCAACGGGCGCGAGTCGTTTGCCTGGCGTGCAATTCAATCGAGACCGCGCGGCTTCTACTCAATTCTCATTCATCGACCTTCCCGCAGGGGCTGGCCAACTCCTCCGGTGAGGTCGGCAAGAACTACATGCGCCATACCACTGGCTCGGTTTTCGGCATTTTCAAAAGACCGGTTCACATGTACCGGGGCACGGTGATGGCCGGAATTATCCAGGACGAAGCCGGACTGAATACCAAGCGTGGCTTCATCGGCGGCTTCGAAATGGAGACCATCTCGCTAGGGCTGCCGTTCGCCGCTGCCTTCCTCAGCCCCGGCGCGTGGGGACGCGACTATACCAGGCTGCTCGAGCAATATAACAAGATGGCTGGGTTGTGGATCGTCGGTGAGGACATGCCGCAATCACGCAACGCAGTCACGCTTCATTCTACCGAAAGGGACCAATTCGGGTTACCGATCCCAAATGTCCATTACGACGACCATGCTAATGATCTTGCGATGCGCAAGTACGCGTATCATCGAGGCGCGGCGGTCTATGATGCAGTCGGCGCAGTCGAGACTGTCGAGGTTCCTCCCTATCCTTCCACTCATAACATGGGCACTTGCCGGATGAGCGCCAACGCTCGTGACGGTGTTTGTAACAAGTGGGGACAGACACACGATATCAAGAATTTATTCATTTCGGACGGTAGCCAGTTCACCACCAGCGGCGCAGAGAACCCTACGCTGACTATAGTGACTCTAGCGATACGGCAGGCCGAGTATATCGCGTCAGAGAGCTCTCGCCGTAACATTTGACTGGCGAGTTTGCAAATCTCATGGCAAGAATAAATCTGTTGCGGCTGTCAAGATTCAGCAATTCTCGCGCATCGAGATGTCACGCGGTGAAGCGGCTCCGCAGTAATTCAGCCAACCGGACAAGGTCTCCCCGGCTGAAAATCTTTGCCATCCTGGTTGTTGGTCTAGTCGTCACTGCGGCGTTCCTGACCAGCGGAACCACCACTTGCGCGAGCAAGGTCAACTACCTGCCAAATATCACTCTGACGAACCAAAATTCCCGGGCAATTTCATTGTCGTCGCTGCGCAGCAAGCCGGTGCTGGTTGGGTTCATTCATACTACGTGCAAGGGAGTGTGCCAGATGATGACCGCGAACATGCGGTCGGTTGGCGCTGCCCTGCCACCTGAGATGGCCGCTGGCGTGACGATGCTGTTGATCACGACCGATCCGGCAGAAGACCAGCCGCCTCAACTACAGCAATATGCTAAAAATCAGGAGCTTACCGGCAAAGGATGGGTTCTCGTGACTGGCTCTGCCGATAGCATCAAACGGGTGATGCGCCTCTACGGCGTGAAGCACGAGGAGTCGGACGATGCCATGATGCATGTGATGAAGCTCTTTCTGCTCGCGCGCGGCGGCACGTTGGCCCGCGTCTATCCGGGTATGAAGGTGTCGCCTCACACGATAGCATCGGACATCGAAATATTGTCGAATCGCAAATCTAATTCGGCCTCCGAGCAGTTAGGCGCCGCCCGCTAAGTATTGCGACTGGTTGGAGAATGGTCGCGGATGGCTTAGTTGCCGAACATTCATGGTCTGCACGCCAAGCACTCGACTGTTGCGGCGCGCGTGAGACCGCCTGGGTATGTCCAGCCTGAGTCCAGTTCCTGACGATGGCAGGGGCTGGAATTTCAGCGATTGATCGGTTGAAGCGGGCTGGTTATTGCCTTTAAGCCGGCGATAAGAAGCGAGGCCCGGAACTTCAGGCTAATAGGCGCTCTGCCATGGGATTCATAAACGCGAGGGACTATGGTTAAGCTTTGAACATGCGATACGCCGCTTAAAGCATGGGAAAATGGCGTGACGCGGCCAGCGCCAAAAAGAGGAGAAACCTATGCGCTTCGGCTTTATGGATCACTTACCGTGTGCGGAGTCGCAGTCTGAGGGCCAGCGCTTCAGCGACATCCTGGCTCAGATCGAACTCGGGGATAAAGTCGGTTTCGATACGGCATGGCTGGCTGAAATCCATTTCTTTCCCAATGTCTCCCGTCTCGCTTCCCCGCTGACAGTTCTCGCGGCTGCCGCGCAGCGCACCCAACGCATTCGCCTGGGCACCGCAGTCACCCTGTTGCCTTTGCATAACCCGCTGAAAATCGCTGAGGAGGCGGCCACGGTTGACATCCTCAGCGGCGGACGCCTGGAACTGGGAGTGGGCAGAGGCGCAGCACCGAGCATGTTCGCCGCATACAATGTTCCGATTGAAGAGAGCCGCGAGAGATTCGAGGAATCCCTCGCGGTCATTCGCCAGGCTTGGACGACTGAACGGCTGACGTTTCAAGGCAAGTACTGGCACGTGCAGGACCTGCAGGTGTTTCCACGGCCAGTCCAAAAGCCGCACCCGCCGTTGCGAATTGCCGCTAACAGTCCGGAGACCTACACGATAGCCGGGCGTTTGGGAATGCCGATCTTTGCTACCCCGTTGATCGCCGGTTCAATGGACAAGTTGCGGCAGTATATTGCCGCACATCGCGAGAGCCTTCCCACCGGGGTGAAGCAGGACGTGGCAGTCGCCTTCACAGTCCACGCTGCCCCCAGCCGGGCGCAGGCACGCCGTGAATGTGAAGCGAGTCTCCGGCACTTCTTCAGCTTTCTGGAGCAGCGGAGGGCAGATATACAGGCCTTGCCCGAGAGCTACCAGTCCCTGCAGCGGGCGGTGGACCGGCTGGCGAAGATTACATATGAGGAGGTGGAGGAGCTGGGTGCCGTATTGGGCGATCCGGACTATTGCGCGGAGCGGGTTCGCGAGTTGCAACGTGAATTTCAGATGAACGAATTTATCTGCTATTTCAACCAGGGTGGCCTGGTCGATCCCGACGCGGTCCGTCGTTCAATGGAGCTGTTCGCCCGCGAAGTTATCCCTCGCTGTCGCTAATTATGGCGCACTGGGAGCGGCTTGTCTGCCCCTGGTGCCTATCGGATGGGAAGACCCAGCGGGCGGCTATTTTTCTTCGTACCACTGGATGGCGCCACGTAGTCCGCGCTCCTTCTGAACTTTGCGAATCTCTTCATTGCCGGGTCCGAAATGAAAGATCGCGTCGAACTCGCTTCCCGCCTGGACTGACACCCGGAAGCCGCGCAGATCCATCGCACGGTTGATTGCGAGCTTTTCCAGGCGAAGCTTTTGCGCCGGCACCTTGGCGACTCGCCCCGCATAATCGTAGGTTTCTTTTTCCAAGCTGGTTGCTGGAAAGGCGCGCGTCGCGAAGCCCATCGCCTCCGCTTCCTTTCCGCTGATCCGGCTGCCAGGAAGAAACGCCAAATACTTGGTGCGATGAGGACCGATCATCCAGTTCCAGAAGGAGCTGACATAGCCGGCGCCGGCCGGGATGGAAGGGAAGCCGATTTGGGCATCTTCGGCGACAAAAATGATATCGCTACTGACGCAGAGTTGAGTCGCGCCTGCCAGGCAGTAGCCGTGGACCATCGAGATGACAGGCTTGGGCAAATCGCGGAGCCGCAGCCAGTGTTCGACGTAGCGTTGGAGAAACCGCTGATCGTGGTCGATCGTAAATTGCTCAGAACCACCCCCGCCCCATCCGCCCGCCAGGTCGTAGCCAGTCGAGAACGCGCGGCCTGCTCCACGGATGATCACGACCTTAATCTCCGGATCCTTCTCGATTTGGGTAAGCGCCTCACTGAACTCCGCGATAAGCTGAGGAGTCATCGCGTTGAGTTTTTCCGGACGATTAAGCGTTAGCGTTCCAATCAGTTCGTTTTTTTCAATTATGAGGTTCGTGAATGCCATATTCCGTCTATTACCAGCGCACGAGGTTAGCGCCCCAGGTCAGGCCGCCGCCGCAGGCGTTGAGCATGATCAGATCGTTGTCGCGAATCCGGTTGCTCTCCAGCGCTTCATCAAGTGCTATCGGGACTGATGCCGCCGAGGTGTTGCCGTAACGATCGACGTTGGTGAACACCTTTCCGGGCGGGAGGCCGAGCCGCTGAGCGACCGCATTGATGATGCGCAGGTTTGCCTGATGCGGCACGATGAGCTCAATATCCTCAAGCCGCACGCCGGCTCGTGCAGCGACCTGCTGCGTGACGTCTGCCATGCTTTTGACCGCGAGCTTGAACAGCTCCGGCCCTTTCATTTTGATTGCGTCGTCACTGTGGCGGCGCGCCTCAGCATCAATCGTGGTCTGCACGCCGCGATTACGGACCGCCAACAGATCCCAATACTGACCCGAGGAACGCAGCAAGCTGCCGAGCACGCCGCGCGGACCGGTCTCGCGTACCAGCACTGCGGCTCCCGCGCCGTCGCCGAACAGCACCGCCGTCGCCCGATCATTCCAGTCGACCATGGTTGAGAGCGCATCTGCGCCAATCACTAGAACCCGGCTCCAATCGCCGGCCCGCATTGACGAATCGGCGACGCTCAGCGCGTAAACAAAGCCGGAGCATGCGGCGGCGACATCGAAGGCCGGAATCGTATCAATCCCGAGCTGATGCTGGAGTTGGCAGCCAAATGAAGGGAAGCCGTAGTCCGACGAAATGGTGCCAACCACAATCGCTTCGATCTCCGCCGGTCTGATGCCAGCGCGGGTCAGCGCGGTGCGGCTGGCGTCGGCGGCGAGATCCACCAGCGATTCACCGCTTGCCATCACATAACGCTGGGCGATTCCGGTCCGCGTCCGCACCCATTCGTCGGACGTGTCCATGTGCCGGGCGAGGTCATGGTTGCTCAAGCAAGTCCGTGGCATCGCGCGCCCGGTAGAAACGATTCTGGAACCCATGTTTGGCGCCCGTTCAGTTATTGCCCGGCTGCCGGAACGCGATAGTAGCGTTGGTGCCGCCGAATCCGAACGAATTATTCAGCGCCAGCCTGATTCTGGCCGGCCGCGGATGGTTAGGAACATAATCAAGATCGCAGTCTGGATCGGGGTGGTCGTAGTTGGTAGTCGGCGGCAGCATTCCACGCTGCATTGCCAGGATTGTATATACCGATTCTATTGCACCGGCCGCGCCAAGGGTATGGCCGGTCATTGACTTGGTCGAGCTTACCGCAAGTTTTGGTGCATGCTCACCGAACACGTGCTTAATTGCCTGGGTTTCGGCGACGTCGCCCTGCGGCGTGGAGGTGCCATGGGCATTGATGTACTCGACCTCAGCCGGGTCCAGATCCCCATCGTCCAGGCACATCCGCATGCACTTGGCGGCTCCCTGTCCGTCCGGGGACGGCGAGGTGATATGGTAAGCATCCGAGTTCGAGGCATAACCGGCGATTTCGGCGAGAATTTTTGCGCCGCGCGTGATCGCCGCATCGCGCTCTTCCAAGATTAAGGCGCCAGCGCCCTCGGACATGACAAAGCCGTCGCGCTCGCGATCGAACGGGCGGCTCGCAGCGGCAGGATTGTCATTGCGTTCCGATAACGCCCGCATGACGATGAAGCCGCCGAGGCCGAGCGAGGTCAGAGCCGCTTCGGTACCGCCGGTGATCGCCGCATCGATATAGCCGTGGCGAATCATGCGATACGCTTCGCCGATCGCATGGCTACCCGAGGCGCAGGCGCTGGTGGTGACCACATTCTCGCCGCGTGCGCCGAAGCGGATCGAAATCTGCCCCGACGCCAGGTTGCCGATCAACTTCGGAATGAAAAATGGGGTAATTCGCTTCAGGCGTGTCTGCAGGAAAATCAGGTGATTTTCCTCGATCGTGCAGAGTCCGCCGATGCCATTGCCAATCAGAACGCCGACACGATCAGCATTTGACTCATCGATTTTGAGTCCCGATTGCTGCATCGCCTGTTCCGCGCAGGCCACAGCATATTGGATAAAGAGATCCATTTTGCGGACATCTTTTTTCTCAATAAAGTCCAGCGGGTTAAAGTCGCGGACCTCGCCCGCAATTCGGGTCGGATAGTCGGCCGCTTCGAACCGCGTAATCATACCGATTCCTGAACGGCCCGCCATCAGCCCTTCCCAGTTCTTCTCGACTCCCGTACCTAGCGGGGTAACCAAGCCCATGCCGGTAACGACCACTCGCCGATCAGCGTTTCGTCTCATCGGGAAACCCGCTGTCCTCCCTAAAGCGATATCCTGTTCCTTATTATCAGAACCAGGGGTTAAAAACATCGCCCTTGCTCCAGCTGGTGAATGCGAAGACTGCTCGGAGCTACTTCCCCAACCGTAAGATCGCGCTCACTTTTGGACTAGACTAGGGTTTAGCTTTACAATGCGAACCGTTAACATTCACGAAGCTAAGACCCATTTATCAAAACTCGTCGAGGAAGCGCACGAAGGTAAAGAGGTGATTATCGCCATGGCGGGTAAGCCGATGGCCCGACTCATCTCGGTACGCAGCGGTCGCAAGGGCCGAAGACTCGGACCGCTCGCCGGAAGGTTCTCCACGCCGGCAGATTTTGATGCTCCCCTGCCTGAAGACCTGATCGGGTCGTTCGAGGGCCGATGAGGAGATGCGCCTGCTGGTTGACACGCACGTCCTTCTCTGGGCCATAGCCGAGCCGCAAAAATTGCCGACAAAAATTGCCGAGAGGATCACAAGCGAAGCTTAAAGCGGCGGAAAATGAAGTCCTATTTTCTGCGGCAAGCATCTGGGAACTGGCGATCAAGCTACAGATTGGACGAATAGTGCTGCCTGTCGAACTTGAGGAAATAACAGAGGCTGCAAAGAGCATGGGTTTTGCGGAGTTACCGGTAAGTGCAGCGCATGCTGCTAGTGTGAGATCTTTGCCTCTCTATCATCGCGATCCCTTCGACCGTGTCCTCGTAGCACAGGCCATCCATGACCCTGCACAGCGGCTAACAGCCGATCATGTCCTCGGTCAGTACTCGAATTTGGTCGAAGTTATAGTCTGATTGTCATCTCTGCCGCACTATTCTACTCAGAAGCAAAGACGCAAAAAGAGGATTCGAAGCGTCGCCAGCGACCTAGTGCCGCAAAAGTTCCGAGGACAGTAGCGCCCAGGTGTTCCCTGATGCGACTGGCCAAACTCGTGTGGATTCGCATCTCAGCCGTCGGCGCAACGAGAGACCTGCGGAATCAACTTGATTGGGCGCAGCCATAAGTGAAACAATTTTAGAATGGCGATCGATTCTGTCAGCTTCGACCAGTTCATCAGACTCGGCGAGAGCCTCGGTGAACTCGAGGTCACAATTGGGCCGGTAGCACGTCCGGTAATCGCTGAAGTGAGAACGCGCTTGGCTGAGGCGGCGGCACGGCAAAAAAACGGCGACACGCCGGGAGCAATTGCGGTCCTCCGCGGCGCGATGGAACGCTTGGCATCACTCGCTGGTACTTTGGATCCGGCTGAGGCAGCGTTGATGCGCGTGCTGAGCGATCATTTCGGCAATGCCTTGAGCGTTGGCGATAAGGACGCCGCCAAGAACGCCTTCAATGTGATGCGCCATAAGGCAGGTGACCCCAAGGACGAGCCGAACACCGACTGGTGATCCAGCCGGACCGAGCGCATCGAGTAGCGAAAGAACGTGTGACCATTTTTCGTTTTGTTTCTTGGGTTCCACGTCTCGCTTGTTATTCGTGCGACTAGACCTTTTATTCTGTTAACGTGACTTCGCCTTAGAAGCACCGCCAAGGAAAATCTATAGTGGCCCTCGCACCTGAAAAACAATTGTCACCTTTGACGCTCGACCAGCTTTGCATCAATTCAATTCGCGTGCTGGCGATGGACGCGGTCCAGAAGGCAAACTCGGGCCATCCTGGGATGCCGATGGCGATGGCGCCCACGGCCTACCTGCTATTCACCAGGTTTATGCGCCACAACCCTCGCAATCCCAAATGGTACGGACGCGATCGTTTTGTGCTTTCAGCCGGACACGGTTCGATGCTGCTGTACGCGAGTCTTTATCTAAGTGGCTACGACCTGACGCTCGACGATATCAAGCACTTTCGGCAGGTCGGCAGCAGAACGCCGGGACATCCTGAGAACTATCTGACGCCCGGAGTGGAAACGACCACCGGACCGCTGGGGCAAGGTTTCGGCAACGGAGTGGGGATGGCAATTGCTGCCAAGCACGTCAATGCTCGCTTCGACCGTGGCAATTCAGCGCTGTTCGAGCCCCGGATCTTTGCCATCGTCAGTGATGGCGACCTGATGGAAGGAATTGCGAGCGAGGCGGCTTCGATTGCTGGTCATTTGGGATTGGGCAACATCATCTACGTCTACGATGATAATCATATAACGATTGACGGCAGTACCGACCTCTCGTTCGCGACGGAGGACGTCTGCAAACGCTTTGATGCATACGGCTGGCACACCCAGGTAGTGATAGACGCCAATGATCTCGATGCCCTTTCCGGTGCAATCGAAAATGCAATCAGCACGAAAGATCGCCCGTCTTTGATTCGCGTGCGTAGTCATATCGGATTTGGCAGTCCGCATAAGCAGGACAGCGCCGAAGCACATGGCAAGGCGCTCGGCGCTGACGAAGTAAAATTGACCAAGCAGTTCTATGGCTGGCCGGTAGAACCCGAATTTTATGTCCCCGACGAGGCACTGTCGGAGTTTCGCCGATGTGTCGAGCGCGGCGCTCAGCATGAGAAAGACTGGAATCGCCGGTTCGAAGGGTACGCCAGAGAAAACCCCAGGGAGGCCGCTGAGTTCCGCGCGCTGACGACGCGTGAGTTGCCCGACGGATGGGACAAGGACTTGCCGCAATTCACGCCCAAGGATTCGCTTGCGACGCGCGAATCGGCGTCGCGGGCCGAGCAGGCAATCGCTCAGCGGGTGTGGGCATTGTTCGGGGGCGCGGCTGATCTAAACGAATCGACCTTTACGGACATTAAAGATGGCGGCGATTTCGAGCGGGGTAAGTATGGCGGCCGCAACCTGCATTTCGGAATCCGCGAACACGGAATGTGCGCGATCCTCAACGGCATCGCGCTGTTCGGGCTGGTGCCTATAGGTTCGAGCTTCATGGTGTTTACTGACTATTGCCGGGCGTCGATCCGGCTGGCGGCAATCATGGGCCTCCACGTCATCTATGTTTTTACCCATGATTCCATCGGCCTCGGCGAGGATGGCCCGACTCATCAGCCAGTCGAGCATCTCACCGCCCTGCGCGCGATTCCGGAGCTGACCTTGATTCGGCCGGCTGATGCTAATGAGGCGGTAGAAGCCTGGCGGACCGCGATGACATATAAGGGCGGTCCAGTGATGCTGGCCTTGTCGCGTCAAAAGCTGCCGACATTCGATCGCTCACAAGCCGCACCAGCATCCGGATTAGCACGAGGAGCTTACGTGCTCTCGGAAACGGCCGGCCGCTCGCCCGGGATAATCCTGATCGCGACCGGTTCAGAAGTCCAGCTTGCGCTCGCGGCCAAACCGGAGTTGGAGAAGCGCGGCCACGCCGTGCGTGTGGTCAGCATGCCGAGTTTCGAGCTCTTCGAGCAGCAAGACGCGGCTTATCGCGATTCGGTGCTGCCGCCTGCAAGCAGACGCCGTATGGCGATAGAGGCAGGCGCGACACTATCGTGGTACCGATGGGTCGGGCTGGACGGGGATATTGTCGGGCTTGACCGGTTTGGGATGTCGGGACCATCCGCCGACGTGCTCAAGTATTTCAATTTTACCACCGAGCACGTGGTCGAACGCGCGCTCAAGTTGCTGGCGCGCTGACGTTTCCTCACAATGTGACGCCGGTTTTTGAACGAACGAAGGCTTCGCAGCAACAGGGTAGGGCGGGGGTTTGCTGCGAGCGGTAGGAGTTCAGCAAGATGACGAGTTCAGGCAACCCCCTTCGGCAGTTGGAGAATTTCGGCCAGAGCATCTGGCTAGACTATATTCGGCGCCATCTGCTGTCGTCGCCTGAATTTCGCCGCCTGATCGATGAAGACGGCCTGAAAGGCATGACCTCGAATCCGACCATTTTCGAAAAAGCGATCGGTGGTTCGAACGACTACGATGAGCAATTCGCGGAACTCGCGCGCTCACAAAACAGCATCGAACAATTATACGAGGCGCTGACGATCGACGACATCAAAGTCGCCGCTGATGCTCTGCGGCCGCTGTACGATGCCACCGATGGGCAGGATGGGTTTGTCAGCTACGAGGTGTCGCCGCGGCTGGCGAATGACACGGAAGGCACAATTGCCGCGGCCCATCGCTACTTCGAGCTGATCGGCCGCCCAAACCTGATGGTCAAAGTTCCCGCAACTCCAGCCGGGCTGCCCGCTATCGAGCAGTTAATTAGCGAGGGCCGAAATATCAACATCACGTTGATGTTCTCGCTCAAGCATTATGAATCGGTCGCGGAGGCTTACATACGAGGCTTGGAGAGGCGCGCGCAGGCCGGGCTGCCGCTTGCTCACGTCGCATCGGTCGCCAGCGTTTTCGTCAGCCGCGTCGAAACCCTGGCCGATAAGCGACTGGAGGAGAAGCTCAAGGCGAGGCCGGACGAAGCCCTAGCCGCATTGCGCGGATCCGCGGCAGTGGCCAACGCCAAGTTCATTTATCAGCGCTTCAAAGAAATTTTTGGCAGCGGCCGTTTCAAACAACTCGAGGCCAAAGGGGCAAGCGTGCAACGCCCTTTGTGGGCATCCACTGGCACCAAGAACCCGGCCTACAGCGATATCAAGTACGTGCAGGAACTCATTGGCCCCCATACGGTAAACACAATGCCGCCGGCGACGATGGACGCGTTCCGAGATCATGGACAGCCGCGCGCGACACTCGAGCGGGGATTGCCTGAGGCTGCGGAGACGGTTCGCCGTCTCAATGAAGCCGGTATCGACTTGAACGAAATTGGCGAAGAACTGCAGCAGGAAGGAGTCGAGTCGTTCGATAAGTCCTTCGCCGATTTGCTGACAACGATCGAGGGCCGCCGGGCAGCTCTTATAGCGGGCTCGTCAGATCGCCAGATTATCAGTGCTCCTGGCTATGGGCAGCAAATTGTCGCGACTTGGCAGCAGCTCGATGAGGATCAATTCGCGGCCCGCTTATGGCGCAAAGATCCGACTCTTTGGAAAAAAGAGGCGGCGCATCAGTCAATAATCCGCGACGCGCTGGGATGGCTGACGGTTCCGGAGATGATGGCGGAGCAGGTCCCGGCCTTGCGCGAATTTGCAGACGAGGTAAGAGCGCGTTTTGTCGATGTGGTGTTGTTGGGAATGGGCGGGTCGAGTCTGTGTCCCGAGGTCTTTGGGCGTACGTTCTACAGCGAACGCGGCTACCCGCGGCTGCATGTGCTCGATTCCACTGTGCCGGCCGAACTTCGCGCACTGGAAAAGAAAATTGATATCGCACGAACTCTGTTCGTGGTCTCTAGCAAGTCTGGTGCGACCGTCGAGACGCTCTCGCATTGCGCTTACTTCCTTGAACAGGTGAAAGAACGCAAAGGCAGCCTTGCAGGGCGGAGCTTCGTCGCGATTACGGACGCCGGAACGCCGCTCGAAAAGTTGGCGCTCGACCAGGGTTTCCGACGTACATTTACCAACCCGCGCGATATCGGTGGCCGCTATTCGGCGCTGTCGTATTTTGGTCTGGTGCCCGGTGCAATTATCGGAATGGACCTTGGCACGCTGCTCGACCGCGCGATTCGAATGCAGCACAGCTCCGCCGGATGCATTCGAAGCGAAGCCAACGCCGGCGTCAGCCTGGGTGCGGCGCTTGGCGCCTTACACAAGGGGGGACGGGACAAGATCACCTTTGTGGTGTCGCCGCCGATAGCAACTTTCGGCTTGTGGCTGGAGCAGTTGATCGCTGAGAGTACGGGTAAGGAATCGACCGGCCTGGTTCCGATCTGCGACGAGCCGGTTGGCCTCCCCGAGCATTACGGCAATGACCGCGTGTTTGCATATCTGAAGCTCGAAGGCGGCGCAGATCCGGTGCATGACAGTGCGGTCGATGAGCTTGAGCGTTCGGGTGCACCGGTTATTCGGATATCGCTCGCTGACCGCATTGACTTGGGCGACGAGTTTATGCGTTGGGAAATAGCTACTGCGGCGGCCGGCGCGATACTGAAGATAAATCCATTTGATCAGCCTAACGTTCAGGAGAGTAAGGATAATACGGGCCGGCTACTGACGGATTTTGAAAAAAGCGGACGGCTGCCCAATCCGGGGCCAGTGGCGGAACACGGTATTCTTTCACTTTATTGTCCGCCCTCGATCCGAAACAGCCTCGGCAATGGCTCCGACTTCGACGCGTTACTGCGAGGATTTTTGAAGCTCGCCCGCGCGGGAGATTATTTTGCGATCATGGCCTACTCGGCGAGAGACGCAACTATCGAGCGGGAGATCGTCAGGATGAGGATCGCCGTGCGCGACCATCTTAAGCTCGCGACGACCTTCGGCTACGGCCCGCGCTTTCTCCATTCCACCGGGCAATTGCATAAGGGTGGTCCGAACAAAGGCCTCTTTTTGCAAATCACGCAGGACCATGACGAGGATCCATCAATTCCGGGTGCATCGTACGGCTTCGCCACGTTGAACCAGGCGCAGTACCTCGGAGATTACGAATCCCTGCAGAATCATGATCGGCGATTGATCCGCGTCCATCTGCATGGTGATACAAACACGGCGATTAGCGTTCTGAGGCAATCGCTGGTGGAGGCGGTGGCCGGAAGCTGAAACGCCAGCCTCCCCCATCAATCTGCTCCAACACCGACAACCAGGAAAATGAAACCAAGCCAGTTAATCGTGATGGATGATGCGCAGGCGCTTTATGTGCGCGCGGCAGAGGAAATCGCTCACTTCGCAGGCGAGGCAATCTGCACTCACGGCGAATTCACTCTATGTCTTACCGGCGGCGCGACACCGGCTTCCACTTATGAGCTGCTGGCGACGCGTTTTCGCCTCAGTGTCGATTGGAAAGAAGTTCAGTTCTTCTGGGGGGATGAACGCTGCGTGCCGCCAGATGATCCAGCCAGCAATTTCGGGATGGCAAACCGCACGATTCTCTCGAAGCTCGCGCTGCGGCCCGAACAGGTGCACCGGATGCGAGGTGAAGACGACCCGGCGCAGGCCGCGCAAGATTATGAGGGCGAATTGAGGGCCTTTTTCCGTCTGGAGCAGCCGGGCGACTTTCAATCCTTCAATCTCGTGCTGCTAGGACTCGGCGAAAATGCGCACGTCGCTTCTCTTTTTCCGCATCATTCCGCCTTGCATGAAGAAACCCGGCTGGCAGTTGCGGTGGATGTTGAGGCGGTGCCGCGCCGCCGCATTTCGCTGACCGTGCCGGTGATTAACAGCGCCGAGCGCGTAATGTTTCTGGTGAGCGGGGAGAAAAAGGCTGCAGCCGTCAAAAATATCCTCCAAGGCCCTCAGGACCCCGAGGAGTATCCGGGCCAATTGGTGAAACCGCACAGCGGCGAGATCGTATGGTTAATCGACAAGGCAGCGGCGAGCGAGCTTAGGTGAAGTCCCACCATCTTTCAACTATCCGACGCTGTGCGGCACAATAGCGCACATGCGTTTCGCCCTTCGCCACTGGACCGCGATTCTAATTATCGTACTAATCGTCGGCTGGGCGATTTTTTACCTGCCAGCGACGCCCTCGTACTCGATCTTTCAATTGAAGCAGGCGGTTGATGCACGCAATGGCAACGCCGCCGCATCTTACGTTGATTTCAAGAAGGTGGTGCAGAACGCGGGCTACGAAGTGGTACAAAACCAGAATAGTAGCGTCGGCGGCACCGATGCATCGAACATAATTGCGCAACTCGTCGGCAAAGGCGCGGTCGATCTCTTTTCGGGTCCTATGGCCGCGTTACTGCAGCAATGGGCGGTTCAACAGGTTAACGACGGGGCGAAGCAGATCCAGATGCCAGCCGCGGCGGTCGCAGGTGCGGCGCTACTGCTCCATCGAAACGATGGTACGGCTTATACCCAGTGGACCGATCATAAGGGCCAGGTGTGGGAGGTGCGGATGGAGCGCGAGGGTGACGGCTGGAAAATCGTCCAAGTCAAAAACGTCGCCCAATTGTTAGAAAAGCTCAAAGGCCAGCAGAGCAACCAATTCGCTAGTCCTGCTCCATGATTGTTGGGCGGCTTGCACCGCGCCGGGCGCAGTCTGCGGGGCGCCGCGTTTACACGGCGCCGGACGACCGGTAGACTCTAGGTAAGCGCGGCCGCGAGGCCAACTGGCTCGGTCGCGCTTTGGATTGTCTAAATGGTATGTTGAACGCACCTCTCGGACTTCTTTCGCTGGCTCTGCGTCGCCCCCTTTAGTGCGATGCGACGCCAGGATATCCGCAATATCGCCATAGTCGCCCACGTTGACCATGGTAAGACGACACTGGTCGATGCATTGCTTCGCCAGTCCGGCGTATTCCGCGCCAATGAGCAAGTAGTTGAACGGGTGATGGATTCTTTTGCGCTCGAACGCGAGCGCGGCATCACCATCATGGCGAAAAACACGTCGATCGCGTGGCGTGATGTGCGCATAAATATAGTTGACACCCCCGGCCATTCGGATTTTGGTGGCGAGGTCGAACGGACGCTCTCGATGGTTGATGGCATCCTGCTGCTCGTCGATGCATGCGAGGGGCCGTTGCCGCAGACGCGCTTCGTCTTGAAAAAAGCGCTCGAAGCTCGGCTACCTGCCGTCATATGTATCAACAAGATCGATCGCTCGGACGCGCGCCCAGCGGAAGTGCTGGACAAGGTATACGACCTGTTTATCGATCTCGATGCACGCGAAGACCAACTTGATTTTGCCGTGCTCTACACCAATGCGCGGGCGGGCACCGCGGCCGCGCGGCCCGCAAACAACGGGACTGATTTGAGGCCGCTGTTCGAAGCGATCATCACACATCTGCCTGGTCCGGAGGTTTTGCCGGAAGCATCATTACAATTCCAGGTGAATAACCTGGATTACGACGATTATGTCGGCCGGCTAGCGATTGGCCGGGTGATAGCCGGCGCGATAATCGGCGGGGATAGCTACTCGCTGTGCCACGCCGGCAATCGGAGCATTTGCAAGGTTGCGAGGATCTACGCATGGGAAGGGCTGAAGCGGGTCGAACGCGACGCGGCCCGCGCCGGCGATATTGTTATGATAGCAGGGGTCGAGGATATCGAAATCGGTGATACGATCGCCGACCTCGAAAATCCCCAGCCGCTGCCCCCGATTCATATCGATGAGCCAACCGTCGGCATGACTTTTTCAGTCAACAATTCGCCTTGGGCGGGACGCGAGGGCACTTTTGTCACGTCACGCAAGCTGGGCGAGCGGCTCCAATTTGAGGGCCGCCGTAACGTGAGCGTTAGGATCGAACAGCTCAGTCCGGATGCATGGCGGGTTATGGGTCGCGGCGAATTGCAGCTCGCGGTCATCCTGGAGACGATGCGGCGTGAGGGTTACGAGTTGCAGGTGTCGAAGCCGGTCGCCCTCACGCGTCAAGACGAGGGGATAATCCTCGAGCCGATGGAATTTTTGGTGGTTGATATACCGGAAGAATTCATTGGGACGGTGACGCAGTTGCTGTCCGCCCGCAAAGGCAAAATGCGCACCATCGAGACCCACGCCAGCGGCCGCGTGCGCCTGGAATATGACGTGCCGGCGCGTGGTCTTATTGGATTCCGCGGCCGATTTCTCACTGAGACCCGTGGGTTCGGTGTGATGCATGCGATTTTTAACGGACACGTTCCGTGGTGCGGTACGATCCGCTCGCGTCAGAATGGCGCGATGATCTCGGATCGCGATGGCGTCGCCAGTGCTTACGCCATCTTTCATTTGCAGGAGCGGGGCCGATTTTTTGTTCAACCAGGCGAACCGGTCTATGAAGGAATGATCGTCGGCGAGTATTCGCGTGAAACCAATTTACCGGTCAACGTCTGCCGCGAGAAAAAACTTACCAATATTCGCGCCGCCGGCCACGACGAAGCGATCCGCTTGACGCCGCCGCGCCCGATGGGTCTCGATGCAGGCCTGGAATGGATTGATGAAGAAGAGCTGGTTGAGCTGACGCCGAAGTCTGTGCGCATGCGCAATCGGATTTTGCAAACCGCGCTCCGCAGCAAGCATCGAGCAGCCTGGACGGACAATGTGCAGTTCCAGGTTGTTGAAGGCGACTGACCTTTCGCAAGCGGCCCCTGGTCATCACGGGCTGAGGCCCAGTCCACTGAGGGTATGAAATTCCTTCGCGTGCTCGCGAGTGGGTTGGTCCTGCTGCTTGCAGCCGTCGGGGTCGCGCTCTGGTACGCCGCCCGGCATGAGAATCAACTTGTCAACCTGATACTCGCACAGATTGGAAAGCGCACCGGGCTCCAGATCGAAACATCGGGCACTCGGCTAGGCGTGGGTACTCGGTTGGTGGTCGTGCTCGAGGCCCCGCGCGTGATGATCGATCATCACGAAGCCGCGCGGCTGGGTGTTATTCGCGCAGTATTCGGTTACGGGGCGCTGCTGCACCGGACCGGGCTACCGCTTTATGCGCTGGTTTTCGACCGCGGGACCATCTGCGTTACGGGCGAACCAGGCGAGCCTCCCACCCCTCGTCCAACCGCAAGCCGGCTGGCTACGCTTACGCATTATCTCGAAGGGTTGTCGGGAGTGTCGCGGCGCTTCGAACTGGTGGACATAACGTTTTTGGGGCAGGATCGGCGTCCGTTTGCTGAGCATGTCAACGCTGTCGCTTATCGGCAGCATTACCGGCGCGGCGCCTGGCCGTGGATCGTCAAGTTTAGAGCAAAAACCACTCAGGGATCGATCGCAGGGGCGCGATTTTCGGGCGACCTGCAACTCGGCCTCGACACGCAGAATCCCGGCACTCTGGCTAAGGGGCGGGTTTGGTTTCGGGAAGTCCCCGTGCACCACATCAAGCTAGCTGATTTCAGCGCTTCTACACATTTGGATGGCAATGTGGAGATTGCCTTTTCGGCTGACGCCGAAGGCACAGGTAATTTTACCATGGCAACGAGCGATGTTGTCCTGGAGGGGGCTGCGCTCAGCACGTCTCTGACGCTCGGGACCTTTTGGTCGCGTGGCGATTATCGGATATCACAAACTCGCGCAGAGTTGTCTAATTTCGAATTGCATCATGAGCAGTCGCCCGTTCTTGAAGCACAGGCGACGGTGCTGAATCCCTACGCTTCGAGCCGGACAGTTACATTCTCCGCCGGCGGGATTACCCTCGAACTTGCCGACACGGCGAAATGGCTGCGAGCGCTCCGAGCCGTGCCGCCGCCGATGCTGCGTTTTGCCGAACGCATCAGGTCGGGCACCCTGATGGTGAACCAGGTCTCCCTTAAGAGTCCTGAGATCGCTTGAGAAACTGAATCTACAAAAGCTGGCTAGATTATCAGTGATCGATGCCGCGCTGACCGGCATCAGTTACGTACCTCCACCCGGGCTCGGCCTTCCGCCCGTTTACGAGTTTGACGCGCAAATGAACTATTCCGGTGGAGTTGCTCGAATCAGGCAGGCCACCAGCCAGATTGGGGACTCTTCAGTGTCCGACATGCGTCTCGATTTGGATCTATTGAAGGCGCCCGACAGGATTGGGTACCGCCTCAGCCTGGCGAGTTGGCTTGATGTGGGCGAGTTGTATGCCTTTACGAGCGATTTTCTCCAACGCGCGCAGCCGCGCCTGCGTGGGCAATTGCTGTGGGTTCACGGCCACACACCGATCCAGCTTCAGGCAAATGGCGCGATCGACCGGCTTCGGTTGGCAATTCCGCGGGATTACCTGGTCACCGCTGACTTGGCTGACGTCCAATTCGAATTGAACAAGGTACCTAGCGCGATCTGGCTAAACAGCGGCCGTGTGGTGCTTAAGCCCGGCCATATCTCACTTATCCAGGTAGTGGCGATTCCGCTCGATGAAACCGGCAACGTCGTCGTAAACGGAGTGATCCTGCCAGACGCCAGGCCAGTGCAATTTCGCGATTTCAGCGTGGAACTCCATCAACTCCCGTCCGCCAAATTGGTTCCGCTGATGGTGAGCCCCGGCCAGATATCGGTCTCGGGGCCGATCGGCGGCAAGTTGGTCGCCAACAGCGAGCCCGGCCATGAGATCCCGACCGTTGTAGGAAAGCTGACACTGGACAACGGAACCGTGCAGCCCGGTTTTTTGCGCAATCCGATAATGGTCACGCATTCGGCAACACTTGTGCTCGACGGCAAGGGGCTGATTCTCGACATCCCCGCGTCGCGCCTGGAAGGCGAGCCGCTGGATTTTCGTATGGCGGTTGGCGATTTGAATCATCCTCAAGTGCGGATCGATGCGAATGTTGCACGTCTCGATTTTGAAGTGATGCGCTTCATTCGGCTGCCGTGGTCGCGTAGCACCCCGCCGCAATTCTTCCCGGTTCCGGTCGTGGGCCATATTGAGGCGCAGGCCGGCAATTTCGACAAGCTCGCAATGAGCGACATCTCGACCGACTTCCAACATAACAGTCAAACCTGGCGCGTGGACAAGTTCCGGGCCACCGCCTTCAACGGCAACATCGATTTGACCATTTCAGGCCGCGCGCGAGACGACTGGATCAACATGAACGGCGTTATCGCGCATATGGATGCCGGTCCATTGTTTCTACTCTCAGGAACGAATCGCCAGACGCCTATAGTTGGCAAGCTAGCCGCGACCGGCGATCTGTGGGCCAACACCAACATCGACTTCTTTCGCACCCTCGCCGGCAACTTATCAATCACGATGACTGATGGGACACTTAACCGTTTTACACTACTGAGACGCATTCTCAGCCTGGTCAACCTCAAAAATTGGTTGACTGCTCAATTTCCTGACCCGCGTAAGTCAGGAGTGCCGTTCAAAACGCTCGATGCCGATTTCCGCGGAGCCCAGGGTGACTTTTATACTGATAACCTGCGCTTGAACGGCCCGGTGATGGATATTACCGCCCGGGGTGACATCGACTTGGGCAAAAGCACGATGAATATGGAAATCGATCTGCTGGCGTTGCAGACGGTTAACTGGCTCATCAACAACATTCCAATAATCGGGAAACATCTCGGCGGTGCGACTCAGCATCTGGTAGGGGCATATTTCCAGGTGCGCGGCCCCATCGATAATCCTGCTATCTGGCCCAAGCCAATAACCTCGGTAGCGGAGTTTGTGCTAAGGACCCTTACGCTGCCAATTAACATCATCGCGCCCAACACCATCGAGTGATACCTGGTCACTGAAAGATGCGCTCCCGCCCGACGATCATCGTGTTTACGCGCGAACCGGTCCCGGGTTCGAGCAAAACGCGGCTGGCCGCTCGAATCGGAGCCCGGAACGCGGCGGCGTTGGCGGACGCTTTCACGCAAGATGCCCTTGCGAAAGTGCGCGAGCTCGGATTGCCGCTGGTCATCGCGGCTAGCGCAGCCGGCGGCGTCCCGGGCAATCACTACTTTCGTTCCCTGGCCCGTCGTTTCGATGCCGAGTTGATCGATCAGGAGCAGGGGAATCTCGGCGTCCGGATGGCGCGAGTGTTGGCACCGTTCGCGGGCGGAAGCGCCCTCCTGATCGGTACCGATACCCCCTCGCTGCCAAGTTCAGTTCTGCTGCGGGCGGCCACTTTAGTCCGGCACAATCATGTTGTGTTGGGACCGAGCCTCGACGGTGGCTACTACCTGGTGGGAGTTCGCGGCGCGGTACCGGACATGTTCCGGGGCATCCGCTGGGGCGGGTCGCAGGTGTTGCAGCAAACTATTGCACGGCTGGTTGAATTGGAAATCCGTTTCGGATTGGCGCCGGCCTGGTACGACGTCGATCGGTGGGGCGACCTGATGCTGTTAGCCGAACAACTGCGCCGCCTGGTTCAACCCCGAGCGCTTCCATGTCCGCAGACTGCTAAGGTGCTGGGTCGGCTTGGGCTGTTGGGAATGGGTCGAGACAACAGGCTCGAATGAGGTTCTGATGATGGCAGCGGCCCGAGATTTCAGGTTGGTCTTCGTGATGGCGGCGAATGAAGGTGAATCCGGCAGGATCGCGCAGGCCCTGGTCGAGGAAAAGCTCGCCGCCTGTGTCAATATTGTCGGTCCCGTGCACTCGACCTATAGATGGCGCGGAACGGTCGAGACCGCAAGCGAATATATGCTGCTAATAAAGGCACCGATGCGGCATTTTTCGCAACTGGAGCGCAGAGTCCGCGAGCTTCACAGCTACGACGTGCCCGAGATTGTTGCGGTGACACTCGCGGCGGGCTCAAGGCCCTATGTCGCATGGATGGCTGAATCGACCGTTCTAGCGCGTCCGTCCGCTTCTCCACGGTCCCGCCGGCGAAGCGTTGGCATCTCACGGGAAGTAAAAAAGCAGAGAACTTAGACTCACCCCCAACGCAGACTAATATTATCGGGCGTGTGTAACAGAGCCGCGGAGCCCTCACCTGGGCAAATTCCGAGGGGATCAGGCTGACATAGTGAAAAGAATGTTTCGCGAAGCGATCGAACAGATGGCGCCCTACATCCCGGGTGAGCAGCCACGGCCCGGCAAGCGCTTAGTCAAACTCAACACCAATGAAAACCCTTATCCGCCATCGCCGCGGGTGCAAGCCGCGATTGTCAAGGCAGCAGATTCGTCGCTTCGGCTATATCCACCTCCGCGGGCTGATGAATTGGTGAACGCGGCCGGTCGCGCCTACCGAATCTCTCGCGAGATGATTCTGGCCGGCAACGGCTCGGACGAATTGCTCGCAATGTTATTTCGCGCGGCACTGACCCGCGGCGACAAGGTCGCGTATGCTCTGCCGACGTATTCGCTATACGATACCCTCGCCGCAATTCAGGAGGCGCAGATCCGCGCAGTTCCGCTCGAACCCGGCTTTGCTCAGCCCCTGGCAGCGCTCGCAGCTGCGCGAGCGACGTTGACGATAGTTTGCAATCCCAATTCGCCTTGTGGGTCGCTGGCGGCGCCGGCACAATTGGACAATCTCGCACAGGCACTCGACGGCCGTCTCTTGGCGATCGACGAGGCATATGTCGATTTCGCTACGTGCCATGCCTTGTCGCTGGTTAAACGCCATCCTAACGTTGTCGTCCTGCGCAGCTTCTCCAAATCCTTTTCGCTCGCCGGGATGCGTCTGGGGCTTTGTTTTGCGCAGCCGCCGGTAATTGAACAACTACTTAAAGTTAAGGATTCATACAATCTGAGCCGCATTGCGGTGAGCGCGGGTGCCGCTGCGCTCGCAGACATTGGCTGGATGCGCCGCAACGTCGAGCAAATCAAACGGATACGCGCGATGACCGAAAAACGACTGCGCCAGATCGGGTTTGAAGTCCCGCCTTCGCAAGCGAATTTCGTGCTCGCCCGTATCCAAGGCCATGATATGGGCACCTTAGCGGCGGGATTGCGCCGGCGCGGAATCCTGGTGCGGCACTTCCCGCGGTCTGTCTTCCGCGATGCGCTGCGCATTTCGATTGGCACACCGACCCAGATGGATGCGCTATTCAAGGCGCTGGAGCCGTTGATCAGACCGGTGCTCGCGGCCCGCGGAAATGGTGCGAGGGGAAAGAGCGAGCGCCAACCTGGAACCATCGAAAGCA
Source organism: Binataceae bacterium (SeqCode) (assembly GCA_963752805.1). Taxonomy (GTDB): domain Bacteria; phylum Desulfobacterota; class Binatia; order Binatales; family Binataceae; genus JAMXLL01. Next base: position 69,502 of record CAVWAA010000030.1, on the reverse strand, counting down.
CACCAGCGTCAACCCTTACATACTACTCAGGCCGGGCCGCACGGCGGCACGTGCCGGGCCGATGAAAAATAAAGATGAGCCGGTTGAGCCGCCTTTTTGAGAAGTTCCGTCCGGCGGCGGTCAAGCATGACCAACCAGGCGCGGGGCACAGCGAGATTCGCTGGATGCTCATTGGGCTCGGCAATCCCGGCGAGCAGTACCGCCGTTCGCGGCACAACCTGGGCTTCATGACGGTGCAGCGCTTCGCCGCGCGGTATAACTCTGAGTTAAGCCGGCGTAAATTCAACGGCTGTTATGCCGAAATACGCACCGATGCTGGCAACGCGATTGTCGTTACGCCGCAGACGTTTTATAACCGCAGCGGCGACTGCGCCAGCGCGATGCTCGGCTACTACAAGGTTCCGCCGGAGCGGCTGATCGTGATTCATGACGAAATGGATCTGCCAGAACGCCAGCTCCGCCTCAAGCGCGGAGGCGGCGACGCTGGTAATCGCGGCGTGCGGTCGATTGCCGACGCGCTTGGCACAGTCGACTTCATCAGGGTGCGAATCGGCATCGCTCATCCCGGACGAAGCCAGGGCAGCATCGACTACCTGCTGCAGCCGCTAACTGATGAAGAGGCGCGTTTGCTAGAACCAGTCTTCGATCGCGCGGGGGACGCGGTGCTGGCGGTCATGAGCGATGGCCTCGATCGTGCCCGCGCCATCTATAATCAACGCGTCTGAGTGGCCATCGAAAGTGCGAGACCCTACCCGCACCATCCGCTACACCCAAGCCAGTTACGACGAATACTCGCAGCTAGCAGCAAAGAGCAACTGTCGTCACACCGATGCCCGGATTATGATGCAGCTAACCGGTTTAGGCTTGGCTGGCTTTCTGCGGCGCAGCGGCTCCCATGCCGCGATGGCCCCACATGCTGCCCGAGTAATGTTGCTGGACTTTCCAGGTGGCGTCGTCCACCGTGCGCGCACCGAAGCCATACTCAATTTCGAATCCCGATGGCGAACGCATGTAGAATGACACCATATGGTCGTTGGTATGGCGGCCGAGCGATGCGGAGATTGGAATCCCGCGATCCTGTGCCAGGTACATCGTTGAGCACACGTCGTCCAAGGTTTTCGCCTGGAGCATAAAATGCAGCAGGCGCTTCGGCACCGGGATCTCGCCAAACGCGACCGAATGATGGCGGGGATTGCAATGCATGAAGGTCAACGATAATTGCCGGCCCAGGCGGTGGCCTTTTTGCAATTCGATAAAATCGCTGATGCGCATCCCCAGCACGTCGCGATAAAAATGCAGGCTGCGCGCGCTATCATCTACTCGAATCACGATGTGGCCGAGGCCCATCGTACCGGTTTGGAAACCGGACAGTGGACGTGGCGATTTGAAGGGCTCTCTGAAATTCATCAGCGGCCCAAAATAAGCCTCAGTCGGAATCCCACTGGGGTCTTTGAATTTCAGGAACTCGAGTACGCCACGCATTCTGGCCTCTTCGGACGACCCCGGCGTAGTTTCGACACCGTCGCTCTTGAGCTGTGTATCGAGTTCCTGGAGGGCTCGCTGATCGGCGACCTCCCACCCGATGAATGCGACATCGTCCTCGCTGTCCTGCCGGACGATGAAGCGATGATGGTATTCGTCCATCCGCATCAAGAAGCCCTGCGATGTCTTATCGACTATCTCCAGGCCGAGCAGTTCGGTGGCAAACCGTTCCCATTCGCCCAGGTCACTCACATTCAAGCCCAGATAACCCAGTTGAGAGACACTCGCCATTTTTTCACCATTCTAATGTTAAAATGCCGCGGACCCTCTCTTGGTAAGGGCTGCGGGGTCTGCTCTGCCCTATCGAGAGATCCGGTTAACGCGTGCTTTGAGTCGACTTCCCATGCTTTCACTCCTGCTCGTATGGCTTCTGGCTGCGACTGCGTTTGGCGAACAGGTTCAGCCCAATCCGAGCTGTAAGCGCGCGCCGGGCTGGCGGTCTGAGCGCCGCTTCTTCACACGATGAATGTCAAATTGTCGATCACCTCATCGTTGTTTACAAGCACAGCCTTTTTCGACGCAATTTTCCAGCGGCCGTCCTCAAAGCGCAACCGATGCTGATAGCGGCCAGCGAAGATGCGCTGCCGCGCTTGGCGCAATTCGTAGACAAAGAACGCCGAGTTGACGCGGGCCCCATCGTCGGACGCCTGGTCGATATGAACGTTCTAAATCAGCCGGCGGGTCCTCGATGGCGGACGCTGAGCATGCGAGACGCCGCTGTTGAGCCGGTCGATGCGATCACCCAAACGCTCGTGGTCATCGTAGACCAAGGAGATCTCGATTCGGATCTATCCCCTCGCCGTTACACGGCACCCAATAAATCGCGTCGTCCGTCAACATCGCGAACCACTCATCATAGCGGCGATCGTCGAGGATTCGCGCTTCCTCGAAGAGAATCTCCTCAGCCCCTCAGCCTGCTGTCGGCTCAGGCTCGTCATGACCCAGCCTCGCTAATTGAGTGCGGCGACGGGACGCGGACGCAACTCCGTTATGTTGGCTGCAGCAGCGCGCATCAGATTTCGCCATTGACGGTAAAATGCGCGTTGCGGCACTTCGTCGCTGATATGCGCGGCGATAGAACCATCCTCGCCGGTATGCTCGCGCTCCCTTCCACGTGATAGTTCGGGCCATTCGGCGCCTTTAGCCCGCAGTCCGGCTGTGCAGCGGTTAAACTTCTCGACGTCGTCCGGTGCGCCGCCGCCCGCTGAACCATAGAACGCTTCATGTGCCCGCAACGGCGCGACGTTGATCTCTTCAGGCACTCCTTTCAGGGTAGTCGGTGTCAGGTAAACGTCGGTTCGATTGTCGCTGATCGGGATTACGTTGCGGAACTGGATCCCGATAATCAGCAGGTTGGGGAAGACCGCCAGATTGACATTGGAGGCGCCAAGAATTTCGCTGGTGCGTTCTTCTCCATACCGGCGGACGAGGCTTTCGAGGTACACATCGTTGCTCGCTTTGGACGTCGCCCCGCGCTCCATCTCGACTTCGAAGACTTCAGTTTCCGTAGAGATTTTCCGACATCTCCTGGGTCCCCGATTGGCCGCGTTGAATCGGGAGATACCGGACGACGTTGCACTCGTTGATTTCTCAGATAATGCAGATTTGTTGATGGGAGCTGTCCCTGACAGGTAAGCGCTCCGAAAGGAAAAGCGGACGACAATGTCGATCCCATATATTGCCGTTCGACTAGTTCATGCAACAACTATCCAGGAGGGATTCTCGCAATGCAGTATATGCTACTTATTCATCACGAGGCAGACCGTCTCACCGCGGCCGAACTGCCGCAGATAATGCAAGAGTACATGACCTTTACACAGGACTTGGTAAAATCCGGTAAATTCAAAGCGGGTGATCGGCTCGAATCCAGTGCCGGTGCGCGGACGGTGCGCGTAAGAAATGGAAAGACGGTGACCACCGACGGCCCGTTTGCCGAGACCAAGGAGCAGCTTGGCGGCTATTACATTGTTGACGCGAAAACCTACGATGAGGCGGTCGCAGTCGCAGCACGAATTCCCGGTGCGCGGACCGGCTCGATTGAGGTGCGTGCAATAGCCAGCATGCCGGCGCGGCAGGCGTGACTAACGGTTCCGCCGAGTTGCGCGACGCCGGCGCCTTCTTCGTTGAAGCTACCCGCCCGATGAGATCTGATACGTAGCTGATATCTGATCCCGGTAGAACAAATGGGACAGGTAGGTGAACGGAAGTTCGAGCGCGAACCCAGGATGGCGGCCGCACCGAGTCTCACGGTTGCGGACCGCCCTTCCATCCGCCGCAGCTACGTGGCTGTGTTGAACGAGATCCAGTGGCAGCCAGCCCGCTGCTGAGCGATGGGCCGTTCTCGTGGCGTGATCTCCGAAATAGATGGAAGATAGGTAAACAGCGCCGTCGCGTTGGTCAGCACCCTAATCGCGATTGTGCTCGGTACAGGATGGTATCCTATCACTCACTGGCGCCGCTGAATTCGGCGCTTAACGCGACTGCGGCGATTCTGTTGATCGCTGGCTATTACTGCATCCGCCGAAGATGGGTCCGAGCGCATCGTCTCTTTATGCTCAGCGCGGTCGCGGTTTCCGCTGCATTCTTCATCTCGTATAGCGTCTACCACTTGCACGTCGGCGATGTCCGGTTTCAGGGGCGGGGATGGGTGCGCCCGGTTTACTTCACGATTCTAATCAGTCATGTGTTCCTCGCCGCAGCGATTGTGCCGTTGGTTCTGGTGACTTTGTGGCGAGCACTTAACAGAAATTTCCGCCGGCATCGGCGAATCGCGCTATGGACTTGGCCGATTTGGATCTATGTGTCGATCACAGGTGTCATCGTCTACCTGATGTGTTATCAGCTTTACACACCAGGATACTCGCAACCGGTTTCTGCACCCGCGTTGCGGAACTCATCCGGCAAGCAAGCCCCTACTTTGGTGCAGAGCGGCTCGAAAGCCGCACCCAGAAGCGGTTCGGACGGTAGTGGATCAGAAATTCTTTAGTTCTTCAAGAAATCACCCACAGTTTTAACGAACACCTGCGGCTGCTCGTACATCACCATGTGCCCCGCTTCCTTGATCGTTACAGTGCGCGAATTCCGAATGCGGCTGGTGAATTCCCCGGCGTAAATCGGCGGTATGAGGCGATCTGATTCGCCCCACACGACTAAAGTCGGCGCCGCGATGCGCCAGATACGCTTCTTCAGGCCACGGTCCGGAATCGGCCACAGAAAACGACTCGCCTGGGTTAATCGCTTGGTCCGCTCGACGTACATGTCCGCAAGCTGCTGCGGGTCGGTGGGGATGGTGGTGAACATCTGCGCCAGAGGTGATTTCGGGTCATGAAATAAATGAGCAGCGAGATCGGGCAGATCCATCGCAAACGGATCAGGAATCGGATGCCTGTCGAGCCACAAACCAGCAGCGCAGACCAGGACGAGCTTTTTGACCCGATGCACATCGAGAGCAGCCAATTCCGCAGCGAGCATCCCGCCCATCGAATGTCCGACGATATGAGCACTCGCCATATCCAGATCGTCCATCAACTGATGATAGAACAGGCACGCGTTAACTACGTCTTCGATTAGTTCGCCGCCGGTCGATTCGCCATAGCCCGGCAAATGCGGCGCGACCACTTTGAAATCCTTACCCAACTCCTCGAGGAATGGATCCATTCCGATCAGGCCGCCCGCACCATGCAGATAGAGCAACGGCGCGCCGCTGCCGCAGACTTGCATTTCGACCTCGAACCTTCCGCCGCCGATGTTCTGCTTAGTCTTCATTTCGCTGCTCTCCCCTCAGGTGTTGGGCTCGACGGCGTAGCCCCGTTGGTCTGCATCTCATCGCGATTAAAGTTTACCGCTGCGGGTTCGGCACGTTCAGTTTCGTTGAGCGGATGCGGCGACCACTTGTCTTCCCATTCACTCCACATCTCTCGCAGATGTGGCATCACTTCGCGCGCGAGCAATTCGGTACTCTGGCGCACGAGTTCCGGCGGCATCGAACCCATGTGAATACCGGTGATGAGGTGGCCGCAATTGAGGGTTTGCATCGCCTCGCGCAGCCGTTCGAGCACGGTTTTGGGGGAACCGGCGATGATGATACCGTCGTCAACGAGGTCTTTCCAGGAGTAATGCGGTTTCAACTGTGCCGGCAATCCGGATTTCATCGCAGCTCGGATCGAATTGAGCGTGCGATAGCCAGGGGCGTCGGCGAAATTTGGATGGATATGCAGGCACCGGTTGTAGAAGTAATCGGCATGTTCGGCAAAGTCGCGCTCCGCCTGCTGGTCAGTCGGCGCCACCACAATACCCTGGGCGAACGCCATGCTGTAGGGATTTAGCGGCTTGCCTCGCTTCGCCATCGTTTCCCAATAGCCGTCAGCCACCTTTTTCGCCGCCATATAACCGAAAAATGACAGGAAGCTATACTGGTAATCGTGCTCGGCGCAGAAGTCCCAGGTTTCGACCGAGCCGCCACCCGGAATCCAGATTGGCGGATGGGGCTGCTGAAGCGGCCTTGGCCACAAATTGACGTAGCGCAGTTTGGTATACTTGCCGTTAAAGCTGAAGACCTCATTCTCGGTCCAGGCGCGAATTATCAGGTCGTGCGCCTCACGATATTTTTCGCGTAGAGTGGCCGGCACCTCGCCATAGCAAAAGTTCGTATCCATCGCAGTGCCGACCGGGAAGCCTGCGACCAGGCGTCCGCCGCTAATCACGTCGAGCATCGCGAACTCCTCGGCAACACGAATCGGCGGATTATAGAGCGCGATGGAATTGCCCAGCACGACCAGGTTGGCGTGCCTTGTTCGGCGCGCTAGTGCCGCCGCCATGATGTTCGGCGACGGCATCAGCCCATAGGCGTTCTGATGATGTTCGTTGACGCCAATACCGTCGAAACCCAGGCGATCGGCGAATTCAAGTTGGTCGAGGTAATCATTGTAGATGCGATGGCCGAGCTTGGGGTCATACAGCGAGCGCGGGATGTCTACCCATACGCTGCGGTACTTGTTGGTGAAGTCCTGCGGCAGGTTGGGATAGGACATCAAATGGAAGGCGGTGAATTTCATTATATCTCCTCGTTCACAAGCACGATGAGAAAGGCGGTTCGTGAACCGCCCGTATTAAAGCAGCGCGGGATCAGGCGTTCGTTCCTATTTGGCCGAACGGGCTTCGTCGCCGATTGTCGATGTGCCCGTTCCATTGTTTTCGATTCTGTCGAAATCGACCGGAGCCGGCATCGCGCGTTCCTTTTCCGCCAGCCCGCGCGGCGACCACTTGTCCTCCCACTCACTCCAGAGATCGCGTAGATGCGGCATCACTTCGCGCGCGAACAGTTCGGTACTCTTGCGCACCAGTTCGGGCGGCATCGAGCCGAGCTGAATCAGGATCATCAAATGACCGCAGTTGAGGCTCTTCATTGCCTCGCGCAATCGCTCACGAACAGTCGCGGGTGAACCCGCGATCACATAGCCATCGTCCAGAAAGTTCTTCCATTTGAGACCTTCCCGTCTCAGTGCGGCGCGAGCTCCGACCTGACCCAGCAGACCTGCCTTGATAGTGGAAAGAGTTCGATATCCGGGCGCGTCCGCGAAACCGTCGTATACATGCAAGCAGCGGTTATAGAAATAATCCATGTGGGGTGCATAATCGCGTTCTGCTTGCTGGTCGGTTTCCGCCACCGCGACCACCTGAGCGAAGCCGAGACTATATGGATTCAGCGGCTTGTTTTTCTTCGCCATCACGTTCCAATAACCGTCGGCGACCTTCTTTCCAGCCTTGTAGCCGAAGTAAGATAGAAAGCTGTACAGATGGCCATGGTCGGCGCAAAAGTCCCACGTCTCGAGTGAACCGCCTCCCGGGATCCATATTGGCGGATGCGGCTTCTGCAGCGGCTTGGGCCAAAGATTGACGTATCGCAACTTGGTAAATTTGCCGTTGAAGGAGAAGACCTCATCCTCTTTCCACGACTTTAGAATCAGATCGTGCGCCTCATAGTATTTTTCGCGCAGTGTGGCAGGGACCTCGCCGTAGCAGAAGTTGGTGTCCATCGAAGTGCCGACCGGGAACCCCGCGACCAGACGGCCGCCGCTGATTACGTCAAGCATCGCGAATTCCTCGGCCACCCGAATCGGCGGGTTGTATAGCGCGATCGAGTTACCGAGCACGACCAGGTTTGCATAGCGGGTGCGTCGCGCCAGCGCCGCAGCCATAATATTCGGTGATGGCATCAGGCCGTAAGCATTTTGATGGTGTTCGTTAACACCGAGACCATCGAAGCCCATCCGGTCAGCGAATTCGAGCTGATCGAGGTAATCGTTATAGAGCCGATGGCCGAGCTTGGCGTCGTATAGATTTCGCGGAATATCAACCCATACGCTGCGATACTTTTCCTTGAAATTTTCAGGCAGGAAGCGGTAGGGCATCAGGTGGAACCAGGTAAACTTCATGGCGGCCTCTCCATTAGCACCAGCTTCAATTGTACGCCCCCAGACTTGAGCCTGTGCGGATGGATCAAAGGCCAAGCCGGCGCGCTTTAAAGATATACCAGATTGCCGTAGTGCGGGAGGGGCAAACAAGGGCTACCAAGGCGGTTAGGACGGTATTGGAGAAATTCTGGTGAAAGAGAAATTGCAGGATGACTTGAAGCTCGCGATGAAGGCCAGGGACACGCTGCGCGTCATGACCTTGCGCGGCGCACTAACTGAGATCACGCGTTTGGAAAAGGACGTGCGGCGCCCGGCAACCAACGACGAAATCGTTCAAATTCTGAAGCGGGAACGCGCGCGTCGCGACGAAGCTATCGAATTTGCCCGCAAGGGCGCACGCCAGGACCTGCTGGAACAAAACCAGACCGAGGCGCAAATTCTCGATGGGTACCTGCCGGCCGCGCTCGAACCAGAGGAAGTCAAGGCTGCAATACGCGCGCAGATTGCCGCGGGCTCATCGCAAATCGGCCCAATCATGAAGGCGTTGCGCGAGCAATTCGGTGCACGTCTCGACGGCAGGACGGCTAGTGAGCTAATTAAACAGGCGCTCGCCTCCCAGTAAACGGACTTCGTTTCGAGGCAAGGGAGTACAGCAAGCGCGCTGTTCGGTCGTTCTCGCGCGCAGCAGCCGCGGGCGCGGCGTGTTTGCCAGGTTTTTGCCGGTCCGCTAGACGAATTCGAATCCCTGAGGAGGGATATCGCGATGACCGAGGTCAAACCATTCAAGATTCATGTTCCAGAGGAAGTGCTGAGCGATTTGCGTGAACGACTGATGCGCACGCGCTTTCCCAGCGAAATTCCCGGTTCCGGATGGGACTATGGAACAAATCTCGCTTATCTTAAGCAGCTCGTCGAATATTGGCGCGACCGCTACGAGTGGCGCAAACACGAGTCGGAACTAAATCGCCTCACCCATTTCAAGGTCAGCATTGACGGACTTGATCTCCACTTCATCCACGAGCCAGGCCGCGGGCCTAATCCCATGCCGCTGTTGCTGTCCCATGGATGGCCGGGATCAGTCTACGAATTCATGCAGATAATCCCAATGTTGACCGATCCTGCGGCCCACGGCGCCGAGGGTGCACAATCTTTCACGGTGGTAGCACCGTCATTGCCAGGTTACGGGTTCAGCGATCACACACGTACGCGCACGGTGAATATCCAGGCAATCGCGGAAATCTTCCACAAACTGATGACCGAAGTGCTTGGCTACCATCGTTACGCGGCCCAAGGAGGTGATTGGGGAGCTGGGATTACGTCTCGGCTGGGCGAGGTCCACGGTGACAGTCTCTATGGGATTCATCTCAACTCGGTTTTCGTGGGCGGGCGCGGGCGCGAGGAGAGCGAACTCAGCGAAGAGGAAAGGATCTTTCTGGCCGATATGGATCATTTCCGGCGCGAGGAAAGCGGTTATCAATGGATTCAGGGCACCAAACCGCAAACGCTGGCCTATGCACTCAACGATTCGCCAGCAGGACTGGCTGCCTGGATAGTCGAAAAATTCCGTACTTGGAGCGACTGTGGCGGCGATGTCGAGCGCCGCTTCAGCAAAGATCAACTCCTCACGAATGTGACTATCTACTGGGTTACAGAGTCAATCAACTCTTCGACTCGTCTCTATTATGAATCCCGGCACCATCCCTGGCGGCCTGATCCAAAAAAGCGGATCGAAACACCCACCGGAGCCGCGATCTTTCCCGCCGAAATTCTCCGACCGCCACGCCGTTGGGCAGAAGCGGCGTTCAATATCCAGCGATGGACGGTAATGCCACGGGGCGGCCATTTCGCGGCGATGGAAGAACCAGGACTGCTTGCCGACGATGTTCGGGCGTTCTTCGGCGGACGCAGATAATCAAGGATATGGTGCTGAACCGTAAGGCGGGCTTCCAGACGGAGGACTCCCGTACGGCGAACTTCCATACGGAGAATTCCCATATGGAGAACGGCCGAACGGCGAACCACCGAAGGGAGAACCGCTATATGGCGAACCATAGGGCCCATAGGGCGACGAATTGGGACTCCCATACGACGGACTTCCAAATGGGCTCGATCCGAGCGAGAATCCGCTGCTGCCGCCGGCCATGCTCATGCCGAGCACGCCCAATAAAGCTATCAGCGGCATCATCGAAGTGAGCTGCTGCGTGTAAGGGTTGGCTTGCTGCGCCTTGTAACTGTCTGGACCAGGATACGAGGAGGAACCATTAGGCGAGGATGATCCTTCCGAGTTAGGGGTGGAACCTGCCGGCGGCGGATACTCGGAGCCTGGATTAGTTACCGCAGCATTGGATGGGCGATTCGATGCCAACAACTCCGGGCGGACGTTGATGCGGTTGTCAACGTCAACTGTAGAATTGTGCAGAAAGATCCGGGTCTTCTTTACTGCGTCAGCTTTGCCAAAATCTGAGCCAACGAACCCGTACAGCACAACCATCCGCCGTCCATCCGCGCTTCGCAGGACCTGCGCCCCAACCAATGGTAGCTTACGTTGCTTCAAGTATTCTGTTAGTGCCTGACTTTCGCTTTGTTCAGGAACGTAGCCAGTAGCGTCGAAATGGGAGCGGCTCGGCGTGCTGGAATATGCGCCTGTCGCATCTGTGTCGGAACCCGGGTACGTCGAGGTGGTTTGCGCAACCGAGATAGACACTTGCGCCAGCGTCATTGAAATGGCGAACCAAAAAGCAAAACTGAGCTGCATGAATCGCCGCATGCTGGAATCTTACTCCTTTGCAGCAGGCGCAGACATAGTCCAAATAATCAGGCCAAAGGCTCCTACTCGTTTGCATTTATAATAAGTACGAAATGGCGCATTGTACGATTCTCGATCTCAACCCTTGAATCGAATTCCGCTAATATGAGCGCACCAGAACGTGGTGACTTTGAGGCGAAATCTTGCGATGCAACTAAGACCAATCAGTGCAAGTCCATCGAGGTCTCGGTTTGAACAGGCCTTCTCGGGAGCATTGGTCGCGGGCGTGTGCGCCGCCCTCGCTATGAACGGGGGGGGATGCTCAACCGGACGCACGCCGATGGAGGTTTCGGTTACGCAGCTCGCGCCCTACGTAAACGCGGCTAAAAATCCCGACTGCGCGATACCTGTGCTCAACACTATGCCGATGGGAACTTATACTCAGGTCGCTATAGTCGAGGCGTGGGCCGATTTGAAAGACAGCAAGGACGATGTCTTGCCGGCGCTGAGGCGCAAAGCATGCGAAACGGGCGCAGATGCAGTGGTAATCCTCAACAGCACCCACCAGGATGTCAAACAACTCCTTTACCAGGCCTCCCCGAATGAACAGCTAAACGAAACGACGCAACAAAATGTCTACGCCGGTCAAGGCGACTACATTCAGGAGATGGAGCATACGCGGCGAATCGGGGAGGCTGGACACAACGGTCTCTACATCGATGCAGTTGCTATCACCTACAACAAAGCCGAAAATAAGGATACCAGCGATGGGACCGCTGCCGTATCGCCACGCCCTGCAGACCTGGTACATCCGCGAGGATCCTGAAGATCATTTCGGCGCTGCCGGGGATTTAACGGCCGCATCAAACCTGATGAGTTCGACTCGCTCCATCTCGGCGCCGCTCGGCCCACCTTCATAAGCGATGGTGCGAACCAGACCGACATTGGGCGCGTACCAATCTTCATAGGCCAGCTTTAAAACATGACGCTCGATAAGCACCCCCTTCATAGCGTGCGAGCGTCTCAATCCGGATACAACCAGCGTACCGCCCTGCAGGAACAGCAACGGTACGTCCTTCCGTGAAGCTTTTATGGCTCTGCGCCACGTCGAAGCCCCCGGGCAATGTTCCATAGGGGAAGAGTTTATTTTGCCAGATCGTATCCGGGCGCAGCCGTTCGGGTAAAAAATCTTCCTCGATTGAACGGCCCCAGGCGGGCGGCTCGATTTGATGTTTAACGTAATCGAGACCTGACAAGCGGGTGAGATAACCGCTCTTTTGGGTATAAACAATTGGGCGCAGGCCTGCGCGGTCGAGATTATAGAACTCCTGGACCACTGCGCCGGTCAGCTTCAATGCCGGCACGTATTGCTCGCCTACGACGGTATCGGTCACGACGTACTCGCGCTGCTGGCTCTTACTCTGCACCCGGTACATCCACATCATATTCGGCTTAAGCGGAAAGAAGACCGCGGACGGATCGGCAGCCCACGGCGCGCTTTTGCAGCCCACGGCCGAGACGCCGAACAGACTAACTAATACGATTATCGCCCAACCTGCCCTTGGCACCGTTAATCTCCTCTGTGGCGCTCGATAAGCGCGCGATCGGTCCTTAAGCAAGGCCGCCGATGGGAGCAGGGTGATCAATAATCAGCGGTCCTGCCGAGAATTGCAGGAAATCCTATTTACTTGCAAGTCGGCGCGAGGATGACTGCGTGAGCCTGCAAAAGTATTCGTGGACAATTAATCCGGCGAATCCTCGGCGGCTGCGGGTGCGGCCGAAGCAGCACACGCGAATAGCAGTCAAGTAAAACTTGAGGCTGGCGCGCAACGGGGAAGGGTAGCGCTTCGGCGATCTGACCACCTATTTTTGGAAGGTTGAATGAGCGTCGGCAACCTAGCGGCTACCACCTATTCCCTTTGCCCCATCGAGTGCAGCAGACAGTGACGAGGTTAATGCGGTGGATGGCCGGGTTTCAGAAACCTTATAAGCTCAACCCGCTCGACCTCATGACCGTGAATAGTGCCTTCGAGCGCCAGTGTTTTGACCAGCCCGACATGAGGCGCATAGTAGTCCTCGTAGATCAGGCGCAGCGGTTTACCAATTTTTGCATAGGAGCCACCCTCGTACAGCGCCTCGGTTTCGATCCGTACGCAACCCGTAAAGTGACCAGCCGGCACTACTATGTCGGCCGGTTCAAAAAAAGTGCGATGCAGTTGCCTGATGTCGAACGACCCCGGCATGTGTCCAAACGGGAATATCTGGCTTTTCCAGTTCGCGCCCGGCATCAGGATAGCCGGCATGAACTCGCCTTCCTCGGAGCGGCCCCAAGCTGGTGCCTCGATATCTTCCTTTGAATAGTCAAGACCGGACAGGCGGGTCCAGTAGCCATTTTTGGTGATGTATACGATCGGCCGCGTGCCGCCGCGATCCATATTGTAATATTCTTCCACGACCTCCCCGGTGATATTTAGCGACGGAACGTACTTCTCGCCCATCGCCTTGTCGGTAACCACGTAAGTGGTGCGCTGGCTCTTGCTGTTGACCCGGTAGGTCCAGACGCTATCCTGCGCGAGAGGAAAAAAGTCGCGTGCCAGCGCTGGATCGAATTGGGCGCTTTTCCCGTGACAGCCGAGCAGAGGTGTTGAGAACGTCAGACACACTAACAGCGCAATCGTCTTACGGAACATCTGGTTGGGTCCTCCTCACAGAATGCGCCACGGTAATTTGCCTGGTTCAGCCTTTCAATTCGATATCGCCGCTCCGGTATCAGGGCATTACTGGCCTGTGGCTCACAATTCTTCTTTCCATGAAACTTGCGCAATATTGTTGACCTCGCAAGATGAAAAAAGAAGGCACTTTTCCTTTATGAAGGCACTTCCCTTATAACGGTGCGGCTGTCCGGGCTTTAAACCGAACCACGCGTTCAGACCTTTATTCACGCAACCCAAAAACGGCGGGCGAGGAGAACATTCTCCTCACCCGCCGCGTTCGGAGTTCTTAATGGGTAAATTGAGGGGCAAAGCTTAAGAGGCTGCGGCCCTTAGTTCACGCTCTCGGATCATCGACTTGCCGCCGAAGGTAAATTTCGGACGTGCCCATGACAAGTAGCAAGGCAGAACGATGACGCCCGCGATCATGTTGGTCGCCATTAGGAAGATCAGCAACGTGCTCATTTCACTATGGAACAGCAATGGCGAGAATACCCACGGTATAATGCCGCCGATCATTACGAGAAAGGTATTGAAGACCGCCACGCCAGTGCTCTTGAGCGCGAGCACGATCGCATCATCGACGTCCATACCCCCCATCACTTCATCGCGAATGCGCGAGACCATGTATATGCCATAGTCGACGCCAAGGCCTATACCCAGCGAAATCACCGGGATTGTATCGATGGTGAGGCCGATGCCACGCGCGTTCATGTAGATGAACGCGCCAAAGTTCGCCAATACGCAGGCAAACAGAAACATGAAGCCGGCGACGAAGGAACGGAACGAAATCACGCAGAATAGCCAGACCACCGCCAACACGAACGAAATGTTAAGAAAGTCCAACTGCTTGAGGACATCATTTGCCGCCAGGTACAAGCCCGCAATACCGGCCAAAAAGTGCACTTCGACGCGGTTTAAGTTCGGATCGGGCGCGACCCGCTCCTGTACGAATTTCGCGATCTCGCGCGCGGACATCATTGAGCGTGCCATAGGTATGATCGCGCAGCAGTACCCGTATACAGGTGTCGTTGTTCGAACGATTGGAGATGAACCGCTCAAGCTCGCCTGGAGCGGAGCCGTTGAGAAAAAGGAACCAAAGATTGCCTGACATTTCGAGCGTTTCCGGCACCCCCAGGTATTTCGGATAGCCGTAATGAAACATCTCATTGAACGGCTGGGCGACCGTCGAGGAGAAAGCAACCACCTGCCCCACCTTGGGGTCGTTGAAAAGAAAGGAACGCAGGTCAGTCACCATCCGCAAGACATTCGGTCCCAATACCGACTGCGGGTCGGGATACGACGGCGTCGTTAGAATCACCCATCCGTCTTCCAGCGGAAAATTCTTGCCAACTTCGGCGATATCCCGGTTGACTTTCGACGTCGGCTGATAAAGCGGTGTACCTGGCGTGGAATAACCGATCCTGGAGTCAAGTCCCGAAACAATTCCGTAGATGAGGAAGATTGCCGATCCCCAAAGAAGCGCCTTGCGCAGCGGTCCCGGACGGGTTGGGATGTGTACAAACCAATCCAACCCGTCCACTATCCGCTGCATCGATTGGCTCCTGCCCGCCGTTCTTACTCTCCGATGCCGAACTTCAGGTACGCCGAGATAGCTCATCAGGATCGGCTGGAAAATAAATACCATCGTGAGACTACCGAGCAGCCACACGGTACCGGCTAATGCGATATGTTGAAGGACGGGGATGCCGCCGAAAGAAATAAAGATGATGCCGCTGACGTCAGCCAAAATCGACAGCAGGCCCGGCGGCAACATGAAGTCAGTGGTGGCTGCGCATGCAGCCATCTTATCGCCCAGGCGATCGAGCTCATCGTGATAGCGTCCCTGCCACTGAATTCCGTGGCTCATATCGCGCGCAGTCAGGATGAATGGGATAACCAGCATCACAGGGTCAAAGTCGTAACCCATCAGTCCGACGAACCCGAGACCCCAGGTCGCCGACAGCGCACCGGTTACAATCGGTGCCCACCAGCGGCTACGCTGACTACCGGTCGCCCACAGGATGAAAATCATCACCCCCAGGGCCGCGACGAACAGGATGATGAGCACAGGCGTGTAGTAATAGCCATAGCCGCGCACCATCGGCTCGCCCGAGACGAAGATCTGATTGTTTGCGTCTTCGTAAGTCTTGACGATATCTCGAACCTGGTAAAACAACTGGCGGTAATCCAGGCCGCGCTCATTGAACGACGCCGATACCAATGCGCTCTTGTTGTCCGCACTGACGTACTGAGTGATGTTGGCCCGATTGGCCATGACATTTTTTCTGAGGGTATCGATGCCGTCTTTCGTCTTCGGTACGTCGGGGAACATGAACGGCTTGATCGTGAGCGAGCCGGGGGTGGTCTCAGAGAAACTAATGCGATACGAAGCGATCGACAGTACTTCGTTATGGTCAACCCCTGGCAGCTTGTCAACGTCGCGCTGAATACCCTGGATCTTGGAGAGCGTATCGTAGTTGAAAATGTCGCCCTGCCGTACCTGGATCATTACTGACAGCGTCTGGGCACCGCCGTACCGGTGCCATCGCTGATAGAGCTGTACGTCGGGATGGTACGACGGGAAGAAATCGTCGAAGTTGGTGCGGATGGTGACTCGTGAGCAGTAGAAGATCGCCACCGCGCTGATAGCCAACAGTATCACCCCGATGATTGCCCGGAAGCGGATAACGAAGTCTCCGATTCGCAGCGATGTGAGTCTTACTGAACTACTTGCCATTGGTCGCCCGCATTCTGTGTCAGGAGGATGGTACCGTTCAAGCCGACTGCAACTCCCTGGTTACCCGCGAACGCTATATCGGTCAGGTCATGGAAGGTGGTGCGTGGCGCTTCCTGCCACTGACCGCCGGGATTCTCGACGAACATTTTGCCGCCGGTTCCGCCGACCCAGAGCTTTTTGCTGGCAGGGTCCGCCGTAAGGACGTAGGTCCCGACTTGGTCCGGCAACTTGGCTGGCTTCCACGTCTGTCCGCCATCGCCGGTCACCGATAACTCACCTGCGAGTCCGGCGGCGACCCCTCGTTGAGGATCACTGAAAGTCACCGTAAAGAAAGGCCCAATCGTGAAGTCGCCGGTGTTGCCTCCGGTGGCCACTGTCCAGGTTTGGCCACCATCTTTGGTCGCCAAAATCGTAGAAAATTCGCCCGCGGCCCATCCGGTGTTCTTATCGGTGAACACCACGTCAAACAACGTGATCAATTTAGGCGATTTGGCACTTTGCCAATGAGCACCGCCATCGCTGGTATGCAGGAGCGTGCCGTCGGCGCCGACTGCGGCCGCGGTCTCGGGGTCGATCGCCGCGACTTTGAAAAGGTTCTTCGTTGTGCCCGACTGCTGTTTGGTCCAAGTCTTGCCGCCATCGTTGCTGTACAGAATCGTGCCCTCTTCGCCAACTATCCAGGCAGCCTTGCCGTCAGGCGTAAACCGGATCGAGTAAAGATCGCGGTCCTGGAAAAGCGATGAACCCGGACGCTCTTTGAGCGTCTGCTCAATCCAGGTCTTGCCGTGATCAGTCGAGGTTAGCAGCAATGCCTTTGAGCCGACGATGTACATACTACCGTCGGGCTTGACCGCTGCGCCGAATAAGGAAAGCCATGGGGGCGCAGACCGTCTGACCTGCGCCCCAGTGGCGCTATGCGCCGACAATGCGCGTATGCCCAACACTACCAGGCAGGCGCTCAAAAAAACCCCGATTTGCCTTCTCGTGCGTTTGCGGTTCAAATTGTTCCTGCCTGAAAGTGTTCTGAGTTCAGCTCACCATGGCGCTGCAAAGTTGCACTATTATGATGGTTTTAGGCAACAACCGCAGCTAATCGCAGTGTGACTATCTCTCTCAAGTAATCCTCAATCGCGAAACTCGAATCATCGAACGGCTTACAACATGGTCGGCGCGGCTGTCAAGGGAATAATTGGCAACATCGGAGCGAGGTTTGGGCGACTTGGGAGAGCTCCGACGGGTAGCTGGCCATAAAGCGGTGCCACGCCGCTAACCGGCGTCTGACTGCGAATGAGGCAATTCACGGGTTGCGAAATTTGTTTAGTAGCAAGAGGATGGCATCACACTTTAAGCGGGCTTTGGAGGTCGGCAATGGCGAAAAAGGTCGACGTATGCCTCACCTTCGATTTTGACGCGATGTCGGTATGGATCGGCACGTTCCGAGCCCGCTCGCCGAGCGCGCTATCGCGTGGCGAATTTGGCAACGTCGGCGCTAATCGCCTACTTACCATGCTGCGCGAGTGGGGAATACAATCGACCTGGTTTGTCCCTGGGCACACCGCGGACGCGTTCCCGCAGACCGTCGAAAAGATTGCCGAGGCCGGCCATGAAATCGGCCATCATGGCTATTTTCATGAACGGCCCAAAACCTCTGAAGACGAGGCGCATGATTTCGATCGAGCCTCGGCCACGCTCGAGCGGATCGTTGGTAAGCAGCCCTTAGGGTATCGCTCGCCGGCGGCAGGACTCATGCCGAGCACACTGAATTTCCTGCTCGAGCGGAATTTTCTGTACGACAGCAGCATGATGGGCCAGGATTTCTCACCTTATTATTGCCGCGTTGGCGATCAGGCGCCGAACGATGGGCCCTTCGTGTGGGGCCGGCAGACGCATCTGGTCGAATTGCCATTCACCTGGGGCCTGGATGACTTCCCAATTTTCGAGCACGTATGGACTCGGAACGGCGTAAATCCAGGGCTCGCCTCACCTTCTCATGTTTATGAAATCTGGGTGGGTGACTTCGATTATTTATACGAGCGGCTGGAGCAAGGTGTTTTCATTCTGACAATGCACCCGCAGGCTATCGGGCGCGGCCATCGCCTGTTGATGCTCGAGCGCCTGGTGCAGCACATTCGCGAACGCGACGGAATAACCTTCAAGACCATGGCCGAGGTGGCGAACGAATTTCGCCGAACGCACCCGTTGCCACCGGCGTGACGATTGCCCCGATGTACTGCCACATGCGCCATCTGGACGGTGGTAAGGGCCCGCGCCTGCCGCCCGCCCTTACTGTCTGAGTACGTCCAGGCGCAGGCTCAGCTTCTGCCCAAGCCAGAGCGCATTCTCGGCGTGGTCGAGGTAGGCGTTGTCGGTTTCCGGATGCACCAGAATAGTCAGTCCGGTACGATTGAGCATCAGCCAGGGGACGATGCGGGCAAATTCGTCCGGGTCGAACTTAACCTGGTACATCGGTTGTGGATGTGGACCCACCGGCTCATCCCGCCAGCGTCCCATGACGACCTCGAAGCTTCGCTCGATGGCTTGACGCAAATGTGCGGCGGTTTCGCGTGAGTCCTGGTCATAGTAGACGTGAGCATGGTAGCCATGAATCTTTCCCGGGTCGGCGAATTCTGTTGCAGACACTGCCAGGGTTCCTCCATGAGCGGCCGTTGCGCAGACTGTTTCGGACCTTTCGGACGTCGCAGGCTCCCTCGCTCGCCTACTGTACGTTCCGCTAGCGTTTTAAACACGCACCTCAATTCGTTACCCGCTCCCCTTCGTTGCCGCGCCGATTGGGCGACTCTCAGCGCTTAGCCGCATTGCCGCTCGCTGATGGGGACAGCGAGATACGCCTAAAGAAAAAGCACAGGAGCGGAAATCACTCCTGTGCCCTTCGACGGTACCTAAAACCGGCTCTTCCTAATTCAGCCCATAGAGCTTCGCGGCCGTGTCGTGTACGATCTTGCGCCGCTCGGTTTCTGACAGATTGCCGAATCGCTTCGCGACGATTTCCTGCGAGCGCGGAAAAGTCGCCGCCGTATGCGGATAATCCGATGACCACATAATGTTATCGGGGCCATAACGATGGAGCGAATCGACGAACACAGGGTCAGAAATGAAGGTCGCGTAGACCTGCCGCTTGATATACTCACTAGCGCGCAACGGCAGCTTCATTCCGCCCAACGCCCCAAGCCGATTCTGCACGGTGTCAAGCCGATACATAAAATACGGCATCCAGCCGACATCATTTTCGGCCGATACGATCTTCAGCCCGGGAAACTTCTCCAGGACCCCGCCGTACACCAGCACGGAAATCGAGCGTTCGATCTGATGATGCAGGTTCGCCAGCGATAGCAGGAAATTGCCCTGGCGCTGGTCTGCGCCGGTACCGCCCCGAGCCGTCAGAATGTGCAGCGACAGCGGTATATTAAGATCTTGCGCGGCTGCCCAGAAGGGCTCGTAATCGGCATGGCTGTAAGGACGCTCGTTTGGTGGCTCCGCCCAAATCATAGCGCCGCGCATTCCCTTTTTCGCCACACGTTGGAGTTCCTCGACCGCGCCGGGAATGTCCTCCAGCGTGATCAGGCCGAGCGGAACCAGCCGCTTGAGATCGTAGCTGCAGTATTCGCAAGCCCAATCGTTGAATGCGCGAAACAGCGCAGCGCGCAGTTCCGCGTCATCGAGACCGAACAGCGGCATCCCCATCGACGTGTAAATCACCTCTGCCTGCACCCCGTCGCGCTCCTGATCAGCGATTCGGAATGCTGCATCCCAAACGCTCTTAGGTGCCTGGTCGAAACCTTTTTTGTTGTGTTCCGGCAGCTCGTTCGAGGGCACACCAGCGCCAAAGAAACCTGCGACAGCCATCGGGGTGATATTCTCGCAGACGAAAAATTCGCCTTGACGGCCGCCCAACCCTTTCACCGTATGCGGAGCGCGGTCGCGGAACCTGCGGTCCACCCGCTCGGCCCACATGGTGGGCGGTTCGACGAAGTGCGAATCCGCTGAAATCAGCCGGAAATCTGCCATGGACAAGCCTCCTTGAGGTTCACGCCGGGCCGGCGGCCCCAGTCGTGACGTCTGATTGAATCGCGTTATTAACAACATTAATTAGCGCCGAATCACGCCCACTGCAAACGGCTCATCATTCGCGACCGGACTTTCATCGGTCACGCTTCAGGTGAATTTCAACTACTTTCCAGCCGCCCGGACGCGCAGCAAGTGGTAATCGCCAGGCAGCGAGCTTGGCGCGCGTTGGTAAACTTGTCTACCTGGCCCTGCGCGCGGATACTGACAGCGATGGCCCGAACCCTCAACAGCAGCGGATTTCCATGGCGGCCGGCGGTGCTCGGTCCGCTGGCCGTCACGTTGTTCGCTCTCGCCATGTATTTCTACAATAACTTGCAACCGGAGATCGGGCTGACGCTGCTCGGGTTTGCGTTTATGGTGCCGATGGTCTGGGTGGTGCTGGCCGCGCGCGATGCCGAGGACGCCGAGTCGCCCGTCCGGCAATTCGTGCCACGCTTGACCACCATGCTGATACTGGGTTCGGCTTTCCTTGGCTTCGTGATGCGGGACAGATATCCGCGCATCACTGTAATCGAAGCCGGTTTCATTATTTTTTATATCGCAGCGGGCGCGCTCGCCTTGCGCACGTTTAACAGCAAACCCAGGCGTCCGACATTGACCGCATTAAGTGGGGGCAACCAAACCCCGCGCCAAAGGCGAGAAGCGAGGCGAGAGAAATGACGGCGGGAATCGAATTCGGATCTATCCGACCTGCAGCATGTCAGACAATGGGGAGGAAAAGACGTCAACCTTCGAGGAGAGCACTGAGATGACTGTGGTCGTCGACGGCGATAGCCATTTCATGGAGCCGCTGGATTTGTATGAGCGCTATATTGACCCGCCGCTGCGTGATCGCACAGTCCGTATGGGTCTTGACCCGGCCGCCGGCAAGCGCGTGCTATTGGTCGATAATAAACCGATGAAGCTGCGCGACGTCGAGGAAGTATTGGGTTTGCTAACCGCTTATGGCCAGAAGGAAGCCGGGCGTACGCTCAGCAACTTCGACCGCTATATCGCCTACAGCGCCGAATGGCAGGATATGGACGCACGCGTGCACTTCATGGATGCCGAGGGAATTGCTGTCCAGGTGATTTATCCCAGTATCGGCATCATATGGGAGGGTGAGGTCGACGACCCGGTGTTAGCTGATGCGCTATGCCGCGCTTACAACCGGTGGGCGTTCGAGCTGGTCGCCGGGCACCGCGGCCGGCTTTTTCCAGCAGCACATATCTCGATGCGCGATCCGGCCCTCGCGATCAAGGAAATGCAGCGCGTCGCCGCGCCGCGGTGCGCGCACGGCCTTCGTCGCTGCGATGCCAATCAAAGGAAAGAGCTTCGGACATCCGGATTTCGATCCGATCTGGGCCGCCGCCGAAGAATTGGACCTTGCGGTAGGACTACATCTGGTGTCGCATCGCCATTACACCGGCAGCGACTTTTATCACGACCCCAAGCCCGGGCTGATGTACTTCTCGATGAATCTGATCCAGGACCCGCGTCAGGCTTTGACCACGATGGTGGTAGACGGCGTGTTCGAACGGTTCCCAAGGCTCCGCGTCGCGACTGTTGAGGCGATGGCCGGATGGGTCGGCGAATGGCTGGAGCGGGTGGATTATCGCTATCGCTATATGGGGCATACCTCGCAGATGAAGCGGCCATTGGCCGAATATTTTGCGCGCAACATCTGGATCAGCGCCGATCCCGAGGAGCGGATGTTCAAGTACATCGTCCAGTTCGCTGGCGACGATAAATTTTTTATCGGCTCGGATTATCCGCATGCCGAGGGATTCGTACATCCGGTCGAAAAAGCCCGCCAATGCCTGAAGGAGCTTCCAGCCAGCTCAGTGGAAAAAATCCTCTCGAAGAACGCCCGCGACTTTTACCACATCTAGCGTGCCAGTCTCTTAGGTCGGAGTAACAACTGCGCTATTCGGTTCCGTCATCCCGAGCGGCAGCCAGGGATTGCGCCCCATCGGAGGGGAGCATTTTTGGGCCATGGCGTGGGCATAAGAGTTCCAACCGGGGGTAGGACGGCAGCATCGTGGTCGGGTCGCCCCGGAGGATTGCTCCTCCGAGGACCTCAAGAAACAGATTCGCATTGAGCAAGACCTCGCCAGTAGAGCGGTCGAGCAGGTCACAACCCAGGAGGTGGGCGCGTTTGCGCGGCGATTTTAGTTCGCGTCTGCGGTTGAGTTGGTGGTAAGCAGTCGCGCCGGGGTCGTTGTAGATGAGGTCGCGAGAGAGGGTGCGATAGACCAGCAGCGCCAGTTTGCGTGCGGTGGCGGTGATGGCTTTGGCCTTGCCGGCGCGGGCAGCTAGACGCCGATAGAAAGCGCCGAGCGCGGTCGAGGTGCGCGCGCGAGACTCATAGCGCAGCGGCGCAAGGCGGCCGCGGCCCGATTGGCGGATGGCGGAGTTCGGGAGCTGAGCAGGCGTCCGCCGGACACTTTGTTGTTGGGGGCCAGCGCCAGCCACGAGGTAAAGTGCTTTTCGGTAGGCCAGCGGCTCATATCGAGGCCGATCTCGGCAACGATTTGCAGCGCGGCGTGCGGCCGATGCTGTCGATTTGGCTTAGGTCGGCTCCGCCGGTCAGGCGATGCAGTGGGCTGCGAATGTCAAAGCCGGGCGTATGCTTGGAAATCCTCTTTCGACGGGCAGCAGGGAGTGGCGCAGCAGGCGGCGGTTGCTGGGCGGCCAGCGTCGTGAGCAAGGCTTCGATCTCCGCATCGCATTCACCGATCTGTTGGAGCAGAAGCTCATAGGCCGCGAAGTTTTGCTTAAGCGCGAACAGGTGCTCGGTCCGATAGTTGCCCGTTAGCGCGGCAACGATCTCGGCGTGCGAGGCGTGACAGCGCGGGTCGCGATGGGTGGCGAGCCGCTCGGGGTCGCGCTCTCCTTTGAGGATGTCGCGCACTATCGTTAGTCCGGTTTGGCCGCTGATGTCGGTGAGCACGGTGTGGAGCTTGAGGTTCATCTCGCTCAGCGCCTTCTGCATGCGCTGAATGCGGGTCGCCGCTTCCTCGACTAAGATCTCACGCGGGCGTTGATAGGAGCGCAGTGGCACGATGGCGGCGGCGGGACGGAAGCTGGCCCGCAGCAGCCCGACGCTGTGAAGCTCCCGCAGCCACTCGCAGTCGGACACATCGCTTTTCCGTCCGCGCACGTTGTGCACGTTACGGGCGTTGACCAGCAGTACCTCGAAGCCACGCTGCTCAAGGATTTCGAAAAGCGGAATCCAGTACACCCCCGGTCGACTCCATCGCCACGGTCTTGACCCGACACTGAGCCAGCCAGTCCGCCAGTTCGTGCAGGCCGGCGGTAAAAGTGCGGAACTCGCATACCGGTTTGCAGTCGCGGTCAGGTGGGATGGCCGCGAAATGGCTGTTCTGCCCGCAGTCGATCCTGGCCGCGTCGGGCTGGATGCGTTCGAGTAATGAGAGTGAGCCTTGAGCTTGGTTGCCTGTGCGCTTGCGCTTTAGGTTGTGCTTCATGGCCGCCTCTTCCATAGTGAGAACTGACGGAAGGCGCTGCCGACAGGGGTGTGAGATATTGACATTCTCTCAAACGGGATCACGTCAATGCGATACTGGCGTGTCACCAAAGTCGTTGTCGCGACACCCCATGGACCACGCTTGTGGACGGGCTCTCAAGCGCACCAAGGAACGGACGGTCTCCGTCTGCGGCCGCCTTCCGCCATCCGTCCCTTATACCTCATCCTGTTTCTGAGCTGACGTGCCGCGTCGTTAACCCGTAACCCGCTCGTGAGCTTCAGCGTGGTTTTAGCGCAGCCGCCAAGCCTCTATCTTGCCGAAATTTCGGGCTTCGCTAGATTAAGGCCAAGTACACCGCAGCCAATCCCGCGCGGTTTGAGAAGTTGTGGCAATAGGTCCTGGGTGATGAGCAATCTTTTACCCTTATTGTTCGGAGACAACTCGACCGAGCTACCATTTGGACTGCCCGATTGCGGCTCTTACCCTCATTGGAGTTTGGTAGCATGGCGGCAACTGGCGGGCATTCGCCACCCGGAAGGAAATAAGTGTCCGAACCGGTTAATTTCTTCCAAGTTATCGCTCAGGCCGTGGGAAGATTGCCCACTGAACTCGTCGCCACCTGGAGCGCGATGGCTTTACTCTTGATGGTCGGTTATGCGGCACGCAGCTCACTATCGGCGGCGGCGGATCCGACGCTGCCCGACGACGGCTTAACACTGCGCCATTCCGCGGAAGTGGTGGTTGAGTGGCTCGATGGCTTGGTGGCGCAGATTTCGGAACTGCGCGGCGCTCGCAGTTTTGTTCCATTTTTCGGCAGTCTGTTTTTGCTCATTCTAACCGCGAATGGGCCTCGTTCCTGGCTTGATTCCGCCCACCAGCGATACCGACTTGACCTTCGCGCTAGGGGTCATCTGCTTCATCTATTTCCTTATGTTCGCTGATCATCATGTGCTGACGCTGTTTACTGGCCTGACGTATGTGCTAATCCCGATAGCCTTTTACGCGTTGGGCAGCATCGTTTGCATTGTGCGGCACTGGGTTTCGTTATTTTGGCCATAAGCTACGTGCGCACGGCTGCTAGCGCCCACCACTAGGTAGCCTCGGACGCGCGGACGAAGACACCTACTCTGATTTCCGCTACTTTTACGACCGCTTCCAATAAAAAAGAAGTCCGGCTTGAACGTCGGCGTAAGCGGTAACCCGCACTGGATGTTCAGTCACAAAATTCGGAGCCGAGACTGGCGACCCGCGTCTTATCATCAACGACATCCAACAGTCGCCGCATCGCGTCGTAACATCCACTGAAATCGTGTCACCAGGCAGCGTTATTCCTTGACCTTGTCGCCGAACTCTCGACGAAATGCTTCCTAGGCCCTGCACAAACATTGGTGTCACCAGGGGCAAAGTAGCCTAACAACTTTGCCCGCGTGGCAGACGAGCCCGTAGAGAGAACGCTTGAGCGGCGTTGCATCGGAACAAACTGGACTGTTTCCGATAACATCGGCGGACATCAAATACCGATCGAGCGCACTGCCTCCTGCTAGGCGTGCTCGACCGTGTTCAGTGCGAGATGCTGAGACTTCTAGGCTTTTCTTGCTCTCATGGCCGATATGAGCTGGATCTGCGCATCTGACAGACCGTGCGAGGTCAGCCAGGTGATCATGCTGGTGTCGGAAGAGATGCGGGTGCACCCGCCTGTGTAATGCCGGCGCGCCGGCGGTAGCCCTGCACGAGCTGCTGGATGCGGCGCGCTGTGAAGCGGGTGTTCCGCTGCGACTCGAACAAGTATCGATGCGGTCAGGGCGACTGCCTGACGTCCTGCCTGGCCTTACTTTGCCCCCGGTGACACGAATGTTTTTGCAAGGCCAGCTCCTTGGCGCAGAGCTCTCTAGGGGGAACTCCTCCGATGGCTGGCTATTTCGAATCTCCGGTGTGGAACGCCGCCGTAGGCCCTGCTGGCGGGCGCTGTGAATGTGCACTCAGGTTTGAAATAGCAGTCGCACTCGCCCAGGGCGTACATCGGCTTGTCTCGACAGCTCATTTGTGGTGATGCCGGTAGTCGTGATATTTAAGGGCAGAGTACTTGGGGTAGCGGCAGCATCCGTGCGAAAAATTACTCTAGCGTATTGTACGCAATGTCGTCCCCCTGCTTAGGACCGGCAAATAACACTCCGAGTCACTTGTCCAAGCCCACTTTTTTCAGCAACTCGATGAAGCGCGGATCGGAACGAAGCGGGTCAAAGATCCTGTCCATCTTGAGGTTGCCAGGAATCCGAGCGAGCCTCGTAGGCCTTCTCCAATCCTTCTAAGCTCGCTCCCGATCGCCGAGACCGAGATAAATTATCGCCGGCCAGAACGGCGAGATGAATCTTCGCGAGGACTCCTGCCGCAGCTCCTCAATTACCGCCTCGGCTCTCGTGCGGTCGCCTGAGGCTGCATATGCGTATCCGAGATAGCCGGCGGCGAACGCCGTGAGATTCCATCGCTTTGGCTTTCTGCAATTCCGGGATCGCTTCGCTGAACTTTGCCTGCCTGTCGATATCCGTCCACCCGAATTGCAAATTGAGCGAAAGAGAAAGTGGGATCCAAATCCAAACCCTTGCGGGCCTGCTCCATCGCCGCTTCGTACTTTCCCTGCCAGACAAGCGTGAATGCCCATGTCAAACGGGATCACAGGGGAGAGCGGGTCCAGTTCAGCCGCGCGCCTGTTCTCGGCCAACGCCTCATCGAGCCGCCCTTCCTAGCCAGCATCACAGCCGTACTGATCATGCGCATACGCGTAGTTGGGGTTGAGCGCGATTGCCCGGCGAAACTCGCTCTCGGCTCCCGTCCAATCGAAATGAAATTACATCTTGCATCCCGCGAGCGAGGCGTGAGCTTCGGCGAGAGTATCGTCCAACTGCAAGGCCTTCTCCGCTGCCGCTTTAGCTTTGGGCGCGGCTTCGATTGGCAGGAAAAGAACTCTTCGTTGACTACCCGCCCAAGTGTAAACATCGGACAGGCCCGCAAACGCGGGCGCGAAGTTCGGGTCTACCTGGATCGCATGCTCGAATTGCCCCAGCGCTTTTTTGATATTTTCATCGCTCGGACTGCTCAAGAAATAGCGGCCCTTGAGATACGCCTCGTGCGCCTCGGGGTTCACTCGGCGGGCGGTGGCGAAGCGCGCCTGCTCCTGCGGCGTCAGCCGCACATTGATCTCGTGCGCGATCGCCGCCGCCAGCTCGTCCTGCAAGGCGAGCACATCGCGCGAGGTACGCTCGAAGCTTTTCGCC
This sequence comes from Binataceae bacterium (SeqCode), assembly GCA_963752805.1. Taxonomy (GTDB): domain Bacteria; phylum Desulfobacterota; class Binatia; order Binatales; family Binataceae; genus JAMXLL01. The sequence continues at coordinate 42,522 of CAVWAA010000030.1, read as the reverse complement.
CAGAGGTGTCTGTCGGCCGGCGCATCGATCAATTGGGCGGTGATCCGCACCCGGTCGCCGATGCGCACGACCGACCCTTCAACCACCGCATCGACGTTGAGCGCCTTGGCGATTTCGGGCGCCGGCGGCCGGTGCGCGCCCTTGTACTGCATCACCGAGCCGCGCGAGATCACTCGGAGCGCGCTGATGGTCGCGAGATCGGTCGTCAGCTCGTCGGTCATACCGTCGGCGAAATATTCCTGGTTCGGATCTCCCGAAAAATTATCGAGCGGGAGAACGGCTATCGATCGGATCGTCCGAGCGTTGGCCGATGGCTGTTCAGCGATCGGCCCGCCGGGCGACCGCCACTTCACGACGCCATAGATAATCGCCGCGAGCAGCAGCACGCCAATAGCGGCCAGTAACATATGACGCTTCGTGCCAGCTATTCTCTTGGCCGGGTTCGCGGCGGGGATGGCCCCGTCCATCAGCACGCGCAGAACCCGAACGGGCTCGGCAATGTTTTTTACGTGCTGTTCACCAAGGTCTTGATAACGCAGCGCAAGCTTGGTTCTGACTTGCCCGTGAACCACGTCCGAAATGCAAATGCCGCCCGGCTCGGCGAGACTCTCCAGCCGCGCGGCGACATTGACCCCGTCGCCGTAAATCTGCTCGCCCTCGACCATCACATCGCCGAGGTTGACGCCGATGCGGAATTGCATCCGGCGCTCCAGAGGCAACTCCGCATTCTCGGCCCTGAGCGCGGTCTGAATCGAAACGGCGCAAGTAACCGCCTCGACCACACTGGCGAATTCGGCCAGTACGCTGTCACCGGCCGAATTGACGAATCTCCCGTGGTGTCGTTCTATGAGCGAGTCAGTAATCTTGCGGTAGGCAGATAAAGTCCGTAGCGTTCCCTCCTCATCCTCACCCATGAGGCGGCTATAGCCGTAAACGTCGGCGCACAGGATAGCAGTGAGCTTACGCTCCAATACTCACCTCTTGATGACGGTGATACTTGTGCCGCATTTGTGCTTTCTCAAATCGCCCTGACCGGGGTAGCGGCAGCACGCGTGCGGAAATGGACGGTAGCGGTTCACGCAATTTCGTCTCCTGGCTTATAACGGGCAAAATGATAGGTTCCGTTGGGGATGACGTGCTGGTACATCAGCGGTGAGATCCGCGTCAGGTCCTCATCCATGATGGTCTCGCCGGCAGCCCGCAACTCGGTGATTATTTTCATGATGGCCATGGTGTTCCAGACCAGCACCGCATTGGACAGCAGGCTCAGACAACTGGCCTTGTTCATGATCTCCTCGTAGTCGCCGGAGCGGAACTCGCCGCGGTTGGCGAAGAACAGCCCGCGCGCCACTGCGTAGCGGGAATCGCCGCGAGCCCTGGACGGCTCACGATGCGTCCACCTCTGTCGGGATGACAGGACGGGCGTCCGCCTGGTACTAATAATTAGAGACCCAGCACTGGCGCCTAGCGATACAACAGGACCGCTTCGCGCTCTTCGCGCCAGGCTGCTTCGTCTGGACCAGCCAACGCTTCGAGGTCGCCGGCATTTGCCGCAGAATCGTCCACCCATTGGCGGAATAGTTCGCTGCCATTGATTAAGTCGATCGCGAGGCGGCCGGTTTCATACTCATACGGGAAGTCGCGCCACAGCTCATAATCAGGTTGAACAGCACGCAGCGCTTTGAGAGCGAGCGCCACCAAACGCCAGGGGCGGAACTGGAAGTGGTCGTAGGCGGCGTCTTCGACGTGAACCTGTAAACCGGCGCAAAGTTTTCCGGTATGTTTTTGAAAGGTTGGTTCGAACCAGCAGACCCGCACGCGGCAACCCGCCATCCATTGCCGGGCGATGGATTCCATCTTCGCCATCAGCGTCCACGGCGCAACGTCCGGAGCACCGAACAGCTCCAGCGGCCTGGTGGTGCCGCGTCCCTCTGAGAGGGTGGTGCCTTCGAGCATGACCGTACCCGGGTAGCAGCGCACCATCCAGAGATTGGGGGCATTCGGGCTCGGATTCACCCATGCGCGTTGCCCCAACGGCCATCCGTATCCGGGCGCGCAGTGGGGCGCCCAACCTTCCATCGTAACGACTTCCAATTCGACATCGAGGCGCAGCCGGCCCACGAACCAGCGCGCGAGCTCACCCATCGTCAGCCCGTGACGCATCGGCAGGGGACCTGCCCCAACGAAGCTTTCCCAGCCGTCACGTAACCGCAATCCTTCAACCGGACGCCCAAGCGGGTTGGGCCGATCGAGAATCCACACCGCCTTACCATAGTTCGCAGCCGCTTCGAGGACGTATCGCAATGTTGTTATGAACGTGTAAACGCGTGTTCCGACGTCCTGCAAATCCACAATTAATACGTCGAATAATTCCATCATCGGCGCGGCCGGCTGGCGTACCGCTCCATAAAGGCTGAAGACCGGGATCCTGTGGATGGGATCGACGAAATCGGGCGACTCGACCATGTTGTCCTGCTTGTCCCCGCGAAGGCCGTGCTGCGGTCCGAAGGCGGCGCTTAAGGAGAACTCGCGATGAGCCGCGATAGCGTCGAGCGAATGCGCCAAGTCGGCAGTCGTTGAGGCAGGGTGCGCGAGCAGGGCCACGCGCCGTCCGATCAGTCGCTTGCGTAATTGAGGTTCTTCCAGCAGACGGTCGATGCCGAACTTCACGCCGTCTGAGGCTATCACTCAAGCTCGGGCGCCTCCAGCCGCAAGGCGAAAGCATCAGCGTGATGAAAATCGGGTTTGCCGGCTGGATGGCGAAGGGCCCAATAGGACAACGACCCGTCCCGCGACTCGATAACCGCTGAAAGACCGAGGCGCAGGGGCGAATGCGAATAAATGGCGGACAAGTCAGTTAGAACGATGCGGGCGTCGAGTTCGAGCCGCTCATCCGTGGTGTTCACGCGGACAGTTGGCGCACTCAATACCTTCGCGAGCGGCACGGCGTATCGATAAGCGCGAAAGCCGTAGACACGCCATTCGCGTGACGGCGCGAAATTGAATTCATGGTACGCGGACTGGCCTTCTACCTCCACGAAGGCTTCGAAGCAGGTATGTCGCCAGAGTTCTACGAGGGCTTGCGGACTGCTTCGCGGCGTCAGGCAAATGCGCGAAATGTTCCCCTCCAGGCGGAAGCCTAGTTCGAGTTCGCCGCTTGTCCGACGAACGAGAACCCGGACGGCGCTAACGTCGTTACAAGGTGTGGCGTAATGGCGGCAAAGGTCGGCCACGGTTTCGATGGTCATTCAGTTGCGGCCTGCCGATCTAAAGGGAGGCTGTTATGTAATTTGGCGTAAGATAATCATAACATATTTAGACTGCCTTACCTGGCCAGACAGTCTCGCTGGAAGGTCGTTCGTCAAACCGGTCGATTCGTCTGAATAATTCGGCCTGGAGAATCGTCATAACAGTTTAGAAGCGGACGTTTGAAGCGCTTCTGGTCCGGTTGTGTGCTCCTCCCTGCAATCGGACGGCTGTCCGCTGCCAGACGGACGGCACCACTGGCGGGCATGCGGGAGCCTCCCCCTCCTGAATGCCCGCTCTTTTTTTGAGCTTTCAGCACTTAACGTCGGCTGAATGACTTTGGGCCGAAGCTCGCTCATATGCTTTATAGAGTGAAAAGAAATTCAAAAGCAATTCAAATTCGGTCCGCGGCGAAGCCGTTGCCTCCAAATAGATTGTTGACAATTACGCCGACGTAGACGCGCTCTTTTGTTTGACAGTTGAAAATCCAGCCCTATAGTACTCATGAAGGTTTGAAATGGAACGGCAGGCCCGGCGTGAGCAGGTGCTGCGTCATGCCAAGCGGATTTTCGCACGTAAAGGTTATCATCGTACCAACATCGCCGACATCATAACCCGGGCGCAGATAGCCCGTGGTACCTTTTATCTCTATTTTCAGAACAAAAAGGATCTTTTCGAGGAACTGTTGGAACAGGTACTCGGCGAACTCAGGCTGCGGATCCAACGGCTGCGAATCGGGCCGGGCGAACCCGAAGCAGTGGAGCAATTGCGCAACAATCTCCGGCGGGTGCTTAATTTCCTGCTGGCTGAGCGCGAACTGACCGATATTCTACTGAATCATTCGACCGGTTTCGATCGTGAACTCGACAGCCGGATTCGAGAATTCTACGAACGCGTCGCCGACCAGATTCAACGGTCGCTCGATCTTGGTATTCAAATGAAACTGGTGCGTGAATGTGATACCCGCGCGGTCGCTTATTGTATCCTCGGCGGCATCAAGGAGGTCGTCGGCCAGGCCTCCCGTCATCGGCGCCGCGACATCAGCAAACTGGCCGAAGAAATCCTGGACTTTGGCTTGCACGGTGTGGCGCGGACGGAGTTGCTGGCAGGTCTGCGGCGCAGTACGAACTCGGTGAGCCAGTCTTCTTCCGCCAACTAGACTGACATGTCAGTATCACGGGCGCCGAACGCGCGCGGCCAGTCGTGGGACAGGCTCTCCGGCCGGTCACGACGACAGCCTGGAAAGGCTGTTCCACATTCTGTCAAGGGCGTTGCCTTTTACGATCTTGACGGGACACTGGTCGACTTGAACCTGGTGCATGCAACATTGTTTCTACTGGCAAACCTCGGCGAATGGAGTGGACGCCTAAAATATCTGCTCGGCTTCGCCGCCCGGCTGCCGCGACTTTATATGGCGGAGCAGAGCGATCGCCGCCTGCTCAACACCGTACTGTTTGGAGCGTTCAAAGGTGTTTCGCGCGACCGCCTCGAAGCGCTCGGCGAAGAATATTGCGAGCGCGTTCTGCTGCGGCATTTTTATCCCCAGGCGCGGGAAATCGTCGAGGCCAATCGCGCAGTCGGGCTGGAAGCAGTACTGGTCACCGGCTCGCCGGAGTTCATCATTGCGCCTTTGGCCGACCGGCTGAATATTCGCGACTTCGCCGCCAACCGGCTGGTCTTCAGCGGCGGCTTGGCAACTGGGCGTTTGCACGCGCCAGTGATGGCGGGTGAGGACAAGGCTGAGTGGTGTAAAGCGTACGCTGCCGCCCGCCGAGTCTCCCTAGCTTCGTGCTGGGGTTATGCCGATTCGTACTATGACCTGCCGTTTCTGGCGATCGTGGGTCATCCTGTCGCCGTCAATCCAGATCGGCGGCTGGCAGCCGCAGCGCGCAGCCGCCATTGGCCGACGATGTCCTTTGCCAAGCCGCAAACGATGGGCGGTAGGCCCGGACTTAATTGGCAGAGCTTCACGAGCGGGATTGGAGGACACTGAATGGCGCGGCCGGAAGCGAGGCTGACGGAACTCAAGCCATCCGAACTACGCCATGAAGTGGAGGCGCGGCGTGAACTAGTGGTCACGGTTAACCGGCGTTCGCAGCCTCGGCTGATTGCGTACGGTGACGACTTCCTGGTGGAGAAATTGCCAGCGGGCACGCGCGTAATTTATCCACCTCCGCCACTCGAGGCTTTGCCCGATCCTGATACCGCGATTCGCTACGCGCTGCTACATCCGCTCAACGCCGACCCGCTATTTGCGCAATTGAACCCCAATCTCCGTGTAACTATTGCCATTGATGATATCAGCTTGCCGTTGCCACCGATGCGGCGTCCTGATATCCGCGAGCGGCTGCTCAATGCCGTACTGCAAACGCTCGCGGACTATGGAGTTGACGACGTGCACCTGATCATCGCCACCTCGCTTCATCGCCGCATGACTGAGAGTGAAATTCGCCGAACGGTCGGTGAGCGTGCGTTTAAGCAATTTTGGCCCGAGCGGCTATATAACTTCGACGCGGAGAATCGCGCCGAGATCGTGATGCTGGGGAAGACCGAACACGGCGAAGAAGTCTGGCTGTCGCGCCGCGCCGCCGAATCGGACTTGCTGATTTACCTCAACATCAACCTGGTGCCGATGGATGGCGGACATAAATCGGTCGCGGTGGGGCTGGCACCCTATCAAAGCCTGCGCCATCACCACAATCCGGCGACCCTGCGCCAATCTCACTCGTATATGGACCCGGGCAATTCAGCGCTGCACCATTCCGCCAATCGAATGGGGCGGTTGATCAACCAGCAACTCAACGTGTTTTCGATTGAGACCGCGGTCAACACCCGGATGTATGGGCCAATGCTTGATTTCTTGCAGAAAAACGAAGACCGCTTCAGCGACTGGGATCGCCTGCGGCTCAAGGGTTTCCGCTGGACGCTGGGTGCGATGTCCAATGAGTTGAGGCGCCAAGCGCTCTATCAGTATGCGGCGCCCTACGGAATGACGGGCGTATGGGCGGGTGAGACTGAAGCTGTCCATCACCAGGCGCTCGCGCGCGTGTTTCAGCAATATGCGGTGCCGGTCAAGGGACAGTCGGATATCCTGATAGTGGGCGTGCCATACGTCTGTCCCTACAACGTCAACTCGATTATGAACCCGGTGCTCGTACAGTGCACGGGACTTGGTTACCTGTTCAACATGTTCCGCAACAAACCGCTGGTAAAGCCCGGCGGCACGATGATCATCTGTCATCCGTTGCGGGACGAGTTCCACCCCGAGCACCATCCGAGTTATATCGAATTTTTCCATCGCTGCCTGGGCGAAACTACGGACTCGCTCGAGTTAGAAAAGCAATTCGAAGCCGAATTTGCCCGCAATCCAACTTATATTCACATGTATCGTTACGGCCATGCCTACCATGGGGTGCATCCGTTTTACATGTGGTATTGGGGCGAGCCAGGACGGCAGCATTGTGCCCGGGTGATCGCTGCCGGATGCGAGGAACCCGAAGTTGCTGCGCGACTTGGGTGGGAGTCGGCGGACACGCTCGATGAGGCGGTCGCGATGGCAACTTCGGCGCATGGACGCGCAGCGACCATTACCTATCTTCATCTGCCTCCGCTGGTCATTGCCGATGTCGAATAATCACCGAGGCCGCCATCCGGTTTCAACCGCGGCGGCAGATGCGCTGCCCCCGCTCCCGGAAATTCTCGACCAGCGCAGTATTCTGCTGACCGGTGCGACCGGTTTTCTCGGCAAAGTTCTCCTCTACCTGCTGTTGCGCCATCATCCGGAACTAAAGCGGCTTTATCTGCTTATCCGAGGCGACCGCAAATCGAGCTTCAATCGCTTCAGCCGTGAAATTCTTGACTCGCCGGTGATGGGCCCGTTGCGCGAGCATCTGGGGACGCGCTTTGACCATTACGTCGAAGAACGGGTGCTGGTGCTGCCTGGGGATATCGCCAATCCCGACCTGGTTAGCTGCGACGGTAGCCTACTCGGCGACGGTCCGTTAGATGCGGTAATCCATTGCGCCGGGCTGGTGAATTTCGAAGCTTCACTGGAAAAGGCGCTCACCGTCAACGTAGTCGGCGTCAAGCATGTCATCGACTTTTGCCGCAAGCGCGGCGCCGCGCTGATTCATGTTTCGACCTGCTACGCTGCAGGTGCCGCGGACGGGCATCGCTTCGAGGATGATCTACCGCTTGATTGGTGCCCGAACGGGCAGCCGAAATTCAGTCTGCAGCGAGAGATCAGAGATGCGCTGTCGGCATGCGAGCGCATCGAGGCTGAGTCACGTGACCAGTCGCGCCAGGCGCAATTCAGGCAAGTTGCAGAGGACGACAGCGCTGCCGGCGGCCGCGAGCTGGCGCACGAAAGCCGCCGCAAACAGTGGGTCGAGGAGCGTTTGAAGGAAATTGGCCGTGAGCGCGCGATGGCGTGGGGCTGGCCGAATACTTACAGCTATAGCAAGAGCCTGGGCGAGCAATTAGTGCTTAGCACCCATGATCTCACCGCCACCGTGGTGCGGCCGTCGGTAATCGAGAGCGCCCTCAAGGATCCTCTCCCCGGCTGGAACCAGGGCGTAAACACCAGTGCGCCGCTCACTTACCTTTCCGGCCGCGGCTATCGCTTTTATCCGGCGCGGCCGCGCCTGGTGCTGGATATCATCCCGGTCGATCTCGCCGCTCACGCCATCATACCGGTAATGGGTGCATTGCTGCTAAAGCGTCACCAGCCGATTTACCAGCTCTGTACCTCGGATGTGAATCCGTTGCCAATGCGGCGGCTGGTGGAACTCACTGCACTTAGTAATCGCCGGGAGCATCGGCAGACCGGCGGTGGACCCATGGGCAAGTTGGCGCCACATCTGGAAGCGGTGGTCGTCAGCCAGAACACGTATGAACTGGTGAGCAAGACCTTGCCTGCAATTCTGCGCCATGCTGCCGGGCTGGCAAAGACCCTGGCGGGCGAGCAGTCAGCGGCGGCACGGCAATTCGAGCAACGGATTACACGCATTTCCGAGAACACTGGGCTGGCGCGCTCACTAGTCGAGGTTTATCGGCCCTATATCCAGGAATTGGCTTATACCTTTCACGGCCGCAATATCCGAGAACTATACCGCACGCTTACGCCCTCTGACGTTGCGCAGCATCCGTTCCATCCGGACAAGATCGGCTGGAATGACTATTGGCTGAATACTCATTTGCCGGGGTTGCGCCGCCACATATTCCCTCAGCTTGATTTGCATACTCGTGGCCGGCCGCGTCCACTGCTGCGGCATAAGACACTGCTGGAGCTGCTTGAGCGGGCCGCCGAACGTTGCGGCTCGCGGGCAGCGCTTGACGCCCGTAAACCGTCGGGCCAACAGAGCTCGCTTTCTTACCGTGAATTGCGCGACGGGGCGCATCGCGCCGGTCTGCTGCTGGCCACGCGCGGGGTCAAAGCCGGAGAGCGTGTGCTGCTGGTCGCGGAAAATTCGCCTGATTGGGTGTTGGCCTATTTCGCAATTTTGTATGCCGGCGCGGTTGCGGTTCCGCTCGATCATCTGATTTCCGCCGAAGAGCTCCGGGCGGTCTGCCGCATCGCCGAGCCGCGAGCGGTGCTGGCCTCCGCTGCATGCGCCAAGCGGCTGGGCGATGCCTTGCGCGAGAACGTACCTGGCGTTCTTGAACTCGAACTCGACGAACTCCGCCGGCCGTTTTTGCTGCGCGGCAAGGCGCACACGCCACCTGACGTCGATCGCAAAACGCTGGCATCGATCGTCTTCACCTCTGGCACGACCGGAGCGCCCAAGGGCGTGATGCTGACGCATGGCAATTTCACCGCAGAGATAATGATGCTGGGGCGTGTGTTCGCGCTTGATAGCAGCGATGTGGTCTTGTCGCTGCTGCCGCTCCACCATACGTTTGAATTCACTTGCGGAATGCTGCTGCCGCTGGCGAGCGGGGCGCGCATCGTGTATCCACTCGGCCTCGATGCGGCAAGCCTTTCGCGCACACTGGCCGCCGTGCGCCCAACCGCGGTCATCGGCGTGCCGGCGTTGTGGGAGGCGGTTCATCGGCGGATTCTGGATCAGGTCGAAGCAGGCGGCCCTTTCTATATGGCGGCCTTCGACCGGCTGCGGGACTTGAACCGCAGACTCGACTCCGACTACCACCTCAACCTGGGGCGCCTGATCTTTCGTCCGGCGCATACCGCCCTCGGCGGACGCCTGAAACTAGCCGTAAGCGGCGGGGCGGCGCTGCCGCCGCGTGTAGCGCAGTTTTTCAATGATCTCGGCATTAAACTGCTGGAAGGTTATGGCCTCACCGAATCCGCGCCAGTCTTGAGCGTCGCCAGGCCGGACGAGCCTTTGCTGGGCGGTTCGGTCGGCAAACCGCTGGCCGGAGTCGAAGTCAGACTTGAGACGGCGCCGGGCGGCGAGGTCGGCGAGATCGTAGTGCGCGGCCCGAATATAATGGCCGGCTATTTCCGCAATCAGGCGGCCACCGGGGAAGTGCTGAAGGACGGCTGGCTGCATACCGGAGACCTCGGCCGTTTCGACCAGGAGGGCCGTCTTTATATCGTCGGCCGGGCCAAGGACGTCATCGTCGATTCCGGCGGCAACAATATTTACATCGACGAAGTCGAGCAGGTTTACGGCCGCTCACATTTTGTCAAGGAGATCGCAGTGGCGGGGCTCAAAGTCGGGCGGGGCGAGCAGGTCGCCGCGCTGGTCGTGCCGGCTTACGCCCGCGGTGAAAGCCGCCGCGCGGTTGAAGATCGGCTGCGAGAACATTTCGAGCAGGTCAGTGCCGGCCTTAGCTCCCATAAGCGCATCCGCATCCTGCGCTTTACTGATGCCGAGTTGCCGCGCACGCGCACCCGCAAGATCAAACGGGCCGAAGTCGCCGCACTCCTGCAGCGCATGCTCGGAAGCCATGGCGCCGAACGCGTCACTCCCAGCACCGAAATTGAGCCGTGGCTGCTGCATGCACTGGCTCAGGTCGCGCTCGATGTTGAATCGATATCCCCTGGGACGCACCTGATCGAGGATCTGGGGCTCGACTCTCTGGCGCTAGCTGAACTCGCTGAGCATATCGCGATGAAGTCGGGTAGAGAATTGAGTCCCGAACAATTGTCGAATGTCAGCACGGTCGCTGATTTGCAGCGCGTTATCGGCGAAGGGCGGAATCGCCCGCGCCTGCCCTCATACGCGCAAATCGCGCGGCCGTACGTGGTTGAATTACCCGGCCCGCTGCGGCGTTTGGGTCAGTACGCGATGCGGCGTTCGCTCGAAGCCGCCTTCGAGCGGGTGCTCAGGCCGCGGATCATGGGCCGCGGGAACGTGCCCGCGAACCGCAACCTGCTGGTGGTCGCCAATCACGCCAGTCACGCGGATTTTGGCCTGGTCAGCTATGCACTAGGTGCCATGGGCCGTGACCTCGTGGTGCTCGCCGCCAAGGATTATTTTTTCAACAACAGCGTTCGCCGCTTTATCGCCACGAATTTCACCCGGCTGATTCCTTTCGACCGCGAACGAGCTCAACTTGAATCGCTCGACGAGGCGATGGCCGAACTCGCGGCGGGCCGCAGCGTGCTGATGTTCCCCGAGGGGACGCGCTCGTCCGACGGCGGCATTCATGACTTCAAGAGCGGAGTCGGTTATCTGGCGCTCAACAGCGGCTGCGATGTGCTGCCGATTCGAATCGATGGCACCCACGCCGTATTAGGCAAGGGCAGCCTGTTCCCACGACGCGCCCCGGTGGAACTGCGCATCGGCGCCGTAGTCACTAACGCCGACCTGCGACTGCTGGCCCAGGATGTAGAAGGCGCCGGTGCCTACCGTAAGCTGGCCGATCACTTGCGCGCAACCGTGATCGGACTGTTGCAACCTATCCCACCGCCAAGACGAGCTACGGACGGCGTTTCCAAATCACCTGAAAAAACCACCCGGCCCCGTTCTACTGACAAATCTCACAGCGAGCTCACCCGGGCGCATAAGCGGGCCTGATACGGAACCAATGAGCAACCTGCGGGGGGCCAAAATTTGCGCTCCAGGAATATGCGCCGCTTGTCGCTAACGACTACCCTCGACGCGACCGACCGCCAACGATGGTGTGTCTGGATTCAGACTCCGCGTTCAGGCGGAGCGTGATTGCCATGCCAGCCATTGTCCCGCTTAGCTAACACCCCGGCGGCTACCAGGCCTGCACCAACTATTGCTGGCAGAACTACCAGAATAAAAGGCGGCACAAACCCTCTAACGAGGAAAAAGGCCATCGTCACTGCTATCGCTAGCAGCATCGCGCCGAACAAGGTGGCAAATCCTGCCATTCTGTTTTGATCGAACATTCCTCACCCCCTTGAGCAGTAAAGCTCCTATGAAGCAATATATGCGCCAGTGTCTACGCTAGAGATATCCAAAAAAGTCCACACGCTGATCTTACCCACTGACAATTTTTGGTCACCGGTGACGAGGACAGTGACCCTTTCCTCGCCAGTCTCGGCAGTAAGGTCGCGCGGGATTAGCTTAGAGAAAGTGAAAGGCAATTCCGTCGCCGCGCTCGGTTATTCGGTCGCACACGCTTCCAGCCCTTCGATCTTCCTGTCTGAGCACATGACATACTGGAAGCCTGTTCCACCTTTCCGGCCGGCTTGCCGGATTTTGAAACGGCAGCCATTCTTAATCTAGAGCATCGTCGCTGCCGGCATTCGGCTTGGCCGCATCTTGTCGCTCGCGCTGATAACTGACGATACGCTCGACAAATCGCGCGCCGAAATCGGCGATCTTCCGCTCGCCAATGCCGTGAATCGAGCGGAGCGCGTCCAGAGTCGTCGGCTGCAGTCGCGCCAGCTCGCGGAGGCTCGAGTCGTGAAGAATAACGAACGCAGCGACACCCCGCCCCCCAGCAATCTCCCGCCGCAGTTCGCGTAATTTTTCAAACAGCTCCTCGTCAACATTCTGCCAGCTGGTTTCTTCAAGCCGAGTCCTTACCGGCCTGGTCTTCTTCGCCTCCAACAGTTTTACTGCGCGCTGTCCCCGCATCACTTCCCATGACAGCGAGTTCAGCTTCAGCACCGGGCGATCGTCCCGCGTTCGTTCGAGTACCCCGGCATCGACGAGCTGATAAATAACATTAGTCACTCGCTCGCGCGGCATGTCTTCGAGCAGGGCATAGGTGGAAAGCTTTTGGTGATGCCAGCGCCATATCCGCGCGCTGTCAGCGCCCGTGAGCACGTCGACCACGTGTTCAACCCCAAAGCGTTGCTCAACCCGCGCCACACAGGAAAGCACCTTTTTCGCCACCAGGGTCGCATCAGCGATGCCCTCTACCTCGCCGAGGCAAAGGTCACAAGCGCCGCAACTCGGCGGCTGATAGTTTTCGCCGAAGTAGGACGACAGCGCGGCATGCCGGCAGCGCATGACCGTGGCGAAACGGCGGATGCCTTCGAGCAACTGCTTGCCACTCTCGACTACTTCGGGCGGAGCGTTAGCCAGTTTGGCACTCCATTGCAGCAGCTCCTGCCACCGAATGACGTCAGCGGCCGAATAAAACAAGACGCATTCCGCCGGCAGGCCGTCCCGGCCGGCGCGCCCGGTTTCCTGCTGGTAATGCTCTATCGATTTGGGCATCGCTGCGTGAACCACGCAGCGGATATCGCTGCGGTCGATTCCCATGCCGAAAGCGACCGTAGCAACGACTACGTCGATATCCTCGGCAGCAAAGCGATCCTGCGTGCGCCGGCGGTCCTCCGCCTGCATTCCGGCATGATAACAGGCAGCGCGGATGCCGGCCGATCCCAGGTATCGAGCCATCTGCTCGGTCTCTTTGCGGGTGATGCAGTAGACGATCGCTGCCTCGGCCGGATGCCGCCGCAGCACCCCCGCCACCTGCGTTTTGATGTCTTGCCTTGGTACTACTCGATATACAAGATTCGGCCGATCGAAGGAGCCGACGAGCACCGACGGATTTTTAAGCCGAAGCTGCTCGACAATGTCACTGCGAACGCGCGGCGTTGCGGTTGCCGTATAGGCGTGCAGGCTCGCGTTCTGGAAACGGGTCCTGAGCTCAGCCAATTCGCGGTATTCTGGCCGGAAGTCATGTCCCCAATGACTTATGCAATGCGCCTCGTCGATCGCGAAAGTAGAGACACCGAGGCTCGCCGCGAGTTCGAGAAAGCGCGAAGTCAACATCCGCTCCGGCGCGACAAAAATCAGATGATGATGGCTGGCTATAATCTCGCGCTCGACCCTACGCAGCTCAGCCAGCTCCATCCCGCTGTGCAATGCGGCGGCAGGATAACCGCACGCACGAAGCGCATCGACCTGATCCTTCATCAGCGCGATCAGCGGCGATATCACTATGTCGGTGCGTCCGGCAACGGCCGGCGGCACCTGATAACAGAGTGACTTGCCGCCCCCGGTCGGCATCACCACCAGCGAATCACGCTGCTCCAGCCCTGCGCGGATAGCATCAGCCTGCAACGGCCGGAGAGTGTCGAACCCCCAATAGCGCCGCAGCGCGGCGAGGATCTCGGCAGTGCGCTGCTCAGGAGAGTTTGGATCCACGGCCGCCAATCTATCCGAATCGCAATGCTGGTCCTATCGTGGCCCGATTGTCATCGCGTACGACGAAGCCATGAATGCCGATTAGCCGGTTATCACTGGCGTTGAGCTACCAGCGTGACAAAATACGTTAGATCATATCGGCCGACCCGTATTTCACTTTGGCTCTTAAGTGGCGATGTTTTCGGGAGGGAATCGTTGGTCGTTTTCAAGCGTACACGACACCGGAAGGCGATTTTGTGGAAGGCGATTTCTTGGGATGAATGCGAATGGCGACCCTCCGCTGTCCCCGGAAGATTAAACTCATAATATATGGAGAAACGGAATGATGGACGCACCGGCCGACAACATCTATAACGCACCATCTCAATTCTCGCGGCGCGCTTTCATTGTGGGGAGTCTCGCCGCCGGCTTCGCGCTCGCGGTGCTGCCGGTGTCAGCGGAAACGATTACGACCGATGCCAGCGGTCTGACCGTCGGTGAAGTTAAGATCCCGGTCGAAGGCGGGAGCATTCCCGGCTATCGCGCGATGCCGAATGCAGGTGGTCCGTTTCCGACCATTCTCGTGGTTCAGGAAGTGTTCGGCGTCCATGAACACATCAAGGATATCTGCCGCCGCCTCGCCAAGGTCGGCTACTTCGCGGTTGCCCCGGCGCTCTACGCGCGCGAAGGCGACGTCGCAGGCATGAGCGACATCAAGCAAATTATGCAAGTCGTCGCGAAGGTACCCGAACGCCAGGTGGCTTCCGACCTCGATGCGACTGCGGCCTGGGCCAAGAGCACCGGAAGAGCTGACACATCGAAGCTCGGCATCGTCGGCTTCTGCTGGGGCGGCCGCCAGGTTTGGCTCTATGCCGCACACAACCCGAAGCTCAAGGCGGGCGTCTCGTGGTATGGAGTCCTACAGCGGCCGAAAAACGATATGGCTCCGGACAATCCGATTGATCTTGTGCAGCGTATCAACGCGCCGATCCTCGGTCTCTACGGCGGTGCGGATCCCGGCATCCCCGTTGCTCAGATCGACGCAATGCAGACCGCACTGAAGGCGGCGGGCAAGCCCTCGGAGATTATCATCTATCCTGATACTCCCCACGGCTTCAACGCCGATTACCGTCCGAGCTATCGGCCCCAACAGGCCAGGGACGGCTGGAAGCGGATGCTCGGATGGTTCAAGCAACATGGCGTCGCCTGACCCGGGCATGCACGCTTACTCAAGCTCGCGCGGGAACTCCCAATGGCGGCTCACCTCAATTGGACCCGGATATCCGACAGTTTACAGCCCATCGTTGCAAAAGCAGACCAAGCAACCTAAATGAACCGGGGGTCTGTTGAGCAAGGCTGAATAATAGCCGCAAAGCACGTAACGTTAAACGCGCGGCGCTGGCCACATCACGGAGGGCACAAATGGCCACGAAGCTGAATGATTTGTCGTCGGTTCCGATAACTGAGCAGATTCTCGCCGTTCGCGACCGCTGGCACACCAAGCAACATCCTTTCTTTCGCGCGTTCAGCGAAGGCAAGCTGCCGCTCAAGGTACTCGGTCGCTACCAGGCGCTGCATTACCACTTCGTCGCCTACGCACTGCGGAGTTTCGGCCTGTTCTATACACGCTTCTATCACCTCGATGACGTACGCAAGATGATGGCCGAGAATCTCGCGGAGGAAGAGGGGTTCAAGGCAATTCCCCAGCCCGGACACCAGCCCCATGATCACAATGAGCTGATATTGCGGTTCTGTCGCGCCGCAGGCCTGAGCGACGAAGATGTCCGCGAGACGAAGATGCCTCCGGCTTGGTGGGCGCGCTCGCTTTTCTACTACCACACGGTTGCGACCGAACCGGTCGGCGTGGTGCTGGCAATGCAGGCGACGCAGGAAGGACAGATGCCAGGGCTCATCGGCGAGGTGCTGCTCCCTGCTTTCGAGAAGCATTATGGGTTCAAGCGCGGCGCGCGCGAAATCGAATTCTTTACCGAGCACGATTCCGCTGACGTTGAGCATAGCCGCCGACAAAGTGACCTTTGCGCTAAGTACCTGGACACGCCCGCGCTCGAAGCGCGGGCCCTTGAAGTTGCGCAGGAGATCTGCGAATTGCGATGGGCGTCCATCTCGGAGCTCTATCGATTCGAGGTGCTGGGGCAGAAGGAGATTCTGCCGCCCGGAATTGAATGATGAAATTAGCGGCTCAAAAGAACCGCGCAGAGTTCGGCCGCTGGGCGACCTATAATAGGGTGGATACTTGTTGATCGTGAGAGGGAACCATTTTGAAGGCGCTTGTCATCGGAGGGACCGGGCCGACCGGTCACTTTATCGTCAACGGGCTGGTGCGGCGCGGTTACCACGTCGCGATGCTTCATACAGGCCGTCACGAACTCGAAGAAATTCCGCCCACGGTCGAACATATTCACACTGACCCGTTTTCCGAAGAGGCACTGCGCAGTGCGTTGGGCAAACGTACGTTCGATCTCACAGTTGCTGCGTATGGGCGTCTGCGGCGGATCGCGGAACTTATGGTGGGTCGGACGGGGCGATTTATTTCGATTGGCGGCGTACCTGCCTACCGCGGATACATGAATCCGACGGTCCTGCGTCCACAGGGCATGCCCGTGCCTACGTCCGAGGGCGCGCCGGTAGTGCCGGTCGAGAGCGAAGACCCGAAAGGGTGGCGCGTTGCGCAGACCGAAGAAGCGGTCTTTGGGCACCATCCGGATGCAGTGCATTTTCGTTATCCGTTTCTCTACGGCCCGTATCAGATAGCGCCACGCGAATGGTGTGTCGTGCGGCGGATCATCGACGGCCGCAAGGCGCTCATTCTGCCCGAAGACGGCCTGTCGTTGAACCATTCAGGGTACGTCGAGAACGCGGCGCATGCGGTGTTGCTGGCAATAGACAAACCCGATGCGGCGAAAGGTCAGATTTACAATTGTGGAGACGAGCGTCTGCTGACCTTGCGCCAGATCGTGGAAATTATCGCGGAGTCGCTGGGACACCCACTCGAGATCGTATCGATGCCGTGGCGGTTCGCGATACCGGCCCGCCCGATGATGGCGCAGCCCTGGAGCACACATCGAGTGTTGGATCTCGCGAAGATCAAAATGCAACTTGGTTACGCCGATGTGGTAATCCCGGAACGCGGACTGGCACTTACGGCTCGATGGCTTCGCGAGCATCCGCTGGAGCACGGCGGTGCTGGCGAGAGAATTCTGCAGGACCCGTTCGACTATCCGGCCGAAGACGAAATTATTTCTGCATGGAAGTCGCTTTGCGAGAAGATGCCAGCGATAAGCTTCGAAAGGGAACCCGGATTTACCGCGACCTATAGCGGCCCCGGAGGAAAGCCGAGATCTTCGTCGTGGTCGTGACTCAAGCCAGGATTCCTTCGGACATGAAATTCTTCAGGCCGGGGATTCTGCATACTCCGCTGGGTTCCCCAATGTCGACCGCGAGGGTCTCGCGTTCACCAGTCCTAGATGGCCCTTACGGCGTGCACGTTCGCGAGCCTCGATCATCTGCAGTAAGTCGAATCTGCGCCAACGGGAAACGTGACCACGATGGAACTGTGACCCCACCCTGCAATCGAAAGAGCGTGGCTGGAAACCCTCCACCTACCGTGCGCGCGCCAGTTCTCGACCCTACTAAACTAAATTCAGTCGAACAGCCGCGTAGTAGCCGCGGGATGGTGCGGGCGGATACCGTTTCACCGTCACCTGACTGGCCTTCGTGCGAAGCGATTACAGGCGCCGCATCGAAAAGCGGCTTTTCGTCGAACCGGGCTACAGATTCGGGCGCGGTGGCCTCGTAATACGAACGCGCTGGCAGATCTCAGACACGACGCGATGGGCTGAAAGCATCGCACCCTCCTGCCAACCATTGACATGGCTTAGATGTTCGCCTGCTAGATAAATGTGGTCGTCAGGCTGGTTGAGTAACCTGTATTCCGCACTCGGGCCTTCCGGCCAATGAACCCAAGGGCCCATACTGAAGGGCATGTTCTGCCAGGATACCGCTACCGGATGGCAAAGGTCGGAGCCGTGCCCCGGATGGAGGTCATTTACAGCAACCCGTGAGCGAGCGCATTGGTCGGCAAGCGGCAGCGCGCCGATCTTCTTTGCGTCATCGCCAGTGTTGTAGCATCCGAGTAGTATCCCGTTCGGTTTTTGAAAGCCATCGCTCGGGTACCAGACCAGCCTGGTTTCGCTATTGACGAACGAGATGCCGCCGTAGATGCGAGCTTCGGTCTCCCAGAAGCGAGGAGACTGCCATGCGATCTTGACTGCCTTGTCATACGCAGTATTTGCGATCGCCTGTCTGAAAGGTGGAGAGAAGTCGTTTTCGATCCCGGCAAGCACCGGCAGCGGAATCGTTACGATCGCGTAGGCGGCCGTTATGGAAGTGGCTCCGCCGGCACCATCGTAGACAATCCGCACTCCATTGGGCACTTTGCGAATCTCGCTAACCTGTGCGCCGAGCCGGATTTGGGAATGGAGCCGTTTCTCGAATGCCGCAGGAATCCGATCCATGCCGCCGACCGGCTGCAGCATGGTCGCTTGCATCACGAACATGTCCTCGAACATAATGCCAGTCCACAAATTCTCGTCCAGCAGCAACCGCAAGTCGATCGGATCGCGCGGCACACCCGCGTCGAAGCCGGCGCCGGGAAGAGTACGAAAGCCCGAGCGGGTCGAACCTTTGTAAAAAAGATCCGGAGACAGATCACCATAGACCCGCAGGAACTCCACGACGCGCTCTTTGTCGGCGGCCGTCATATCCCGATCGAGCGCTCCGCGCTTGATCGCTTTCGCGAGCAATTCAGAGACGTGACCGCGCGTATCGTTGATTACCTGACGCTGCTGGAGTGGCCGGCCATGGTTCACCCCCTTGTTGAGGAGTAGCGCACTGCGGTTGCTGTTGACCTCGACTTGCAGCTCGACTCCGAATTCACGGCAGTAGCCGAGGACCGCCTGATGGTGGCTCGGAATACGAGCAGGGCCTGCATTGAAGTAGAGGCCATCGTCGAATCTGCACCGCTGCTCGGTGCCGTCGTTCAGCTTGACGCGTGTGCCGCGCCGGATTGTCCAGTTCCGTCCGCCGACTCGATCACGAGCTTCCAGAATTATGACGTCGTAACCCGCCTTTCGCAGTTCATAGCCCGCCGTGAGTCCCGCGATTCCCGCTCCGAGAATCACGATTTTGACTCCCTTGCCGGACTCGAGCGGCAACGGCGGCGGCCCTGCGTACGAGCCCGGCACAGGTGCGAGGCCGAGGGCCTCCATTGCGACGTGAGCGGCGCCGGCGCCGCCTAAAATGCCGGCCCACCGCACAAATTCCCGCCGAGATATTTTCATTTCACACGATCTTCCGGGCTAGTCGAAGCCGCCACCAATGATCAGACGCCCGGTCTCAACGAGCGAGGGCAACCGTCGCAGCAACTGTGAAAATGCCTCGTTGGAGCATCTGGTTTCGGTGATAACACGTGAGCAACGTTCGAACTTGTGATCGCCATGATATCAACCGCGCTCCGGAGTGAGCGCAGCCGGAGCGACGACATGCAGTCTAGTGGCGTGCGCCGCTGTTATCGGGAACCCATCAAACCGATTCAGCCTTGCAGCTCCGCTAGGTCCTCGATTTCGTCAGGCACAGTAAGCCATGGCACCGTCTGCATCAAAGATGCAAACCATTGCGCAATCGGCCAATTGGGCTACGTAGGGATATCCATAAGCTTGTATGCATCAAAGATTTCTCGATGCCGCGTCGCGCAGAGGACGGGAGAAATCCTTGGGCCGTTTCGATTGCGCCTGGCTCGCTCACGGTAGTCAATTGGCTACGCGGTCCGTGCAAGGAACAGTGTCTAGCAGGATGCGGACAGACTCGATGCGCGGCACGAGTTGGAGCTCTGACCCATTGCTAAACTCACTGTCGTTCGATGTTTTCTGGTTTCAAAATCGCTTTCCGCAAACCTGCTGGACAATTTCGTCCGGGCCGGGTTGCGCCTGTGCGCACGCTTCACACAGCCCTTCCTCGTGATCGCTATTGCGCGGGCATGTTCGACCTTCATCAACCGTGATAACGGCTGTGCATTGTCTACACAGATGGAGATGCATGATTTCCTCCTTAACCGACATGCTCTTCTAGCAACCCATTGCATGGCTAAAATCTCCAGATTCGGAGGTGACCGCGGGAACGGCTTTCTGCCGTCGAAGAAAGTGCGGCGAGGCTGTCACGTCTATCTGCCGTGCACTTGCCTCCGTTGTAGGCACGGCCGCCCTGGGTCAGAGCGCCGAAAGAGCCTTGTTTTGTCGCTTGTTGCTCTCGCCTTCGCCCACCACATAAACGCAGGTCACTGTAATCGCCAGCTCCGTGCCATATCGCCGGAGAGGGGGCATTCAGGATGTCGTTCGCAGGACAAACTGTGGTTCGAATGATGCTAACGTTCGGTGCTTTTGAGTCTGGCAGCCAGATATTATAATGGTCCGGCTGCGGGTAGAGACACTTCAACCCTGCTTCCGACCGGGAAGGACGACCAGCACGGATAGCGTATGTACCCCAAGAGAGGTCCTCCAATAAGCTCTTGAAGGCATTTGGGGTTGTGCCTTTTCCGATCGGGGATTTCTTTATGAACAAGATGGGACTAGTTCCGCAGGGTGGAGGTGCGCTTGAAGCTTACGAGTTCGGTGCGGTGACACGGCTAATTGAGACTCCAATGGCAGCCGGTCGCGGTAACCGGAGTCTCGATTGGTGCCATAAATGCTATCGGCCGTTGACGGTGCCCGAAACGGAAACATTCGCACGAGCTTGAAACGCAGGTGGGATGCGATCACCCTCAAGCAAATCCCGTTCTGGCCAGCGGTCCAGCCCAGCAGCAGGTGCTGTCAATCTGGAGCCAATCCGCGTTTCTATCGAGTACGCACCGACGTGTTCAACCCGTTGTCTCGGACGAGTGTCTACGAGTTAGCTCCCGTGCGGGAGACGCTGGCAACCATCTGCGACTTCGATCAGGTCAATGATTCGTCCCACGTTCGGATATCGGTCACCGCCACGAATGTTGTGGCTGGCGATCAAGTCTCCATTTCCAATCACGTGGCGACCGTCTGTGCGCGCTTGCGCGTTACAGCGAAGGTTTCGGAAGAGCCGACTAACTCCGAGCATATCCTCGCAAGCGCTAGTCTGCCGCCTGGTTTCCCAATGACAGACATCGGTGACATGCCGTGCTGGGCGGCGGGCTGTTCGACAACACCCCGATCTGGGCTTTGCTCGATCTGCTGGATGAGGCCGCAAATCGACAATCTTCCGATCTTCGTTATCGAATTGTTCCCGACGCGCGGCCCGATCCCGCACCATGCGAGGAAGTCATAGAGCGCATGATTGAGAGATCAGCTATGAGAACCGCTGCGGAAGGAGCTGAGGGTCTGTCCACGTTCACTGACACGCTAGCCGCCGTCGCGCACGACCTATCGGATCGATGATGGCTCGCACCTCTTGGTCAAGATCTTCCATCAACTCGGTTGAACCGTTGATGGGCGAAGAGCACGGTCACGCTTTTGCGCTAGTCGGGATACTGGATGGGATTCAACAGCCTGCTTGTTGTGGGTGTCCCAATTACACTGTACAAAGGGGAAACGTCGTTGCCGAGGTGCATAGAGAATAGACCGAGACGGGCCGATTCCTTGACTGCACTGACATAGAGAGAAATTGAGACAAGATCGCGTTGCTCAACGTAAACCAGCATACGCTGCCATCATCGGTTCTGTTGGTCGGGCTTCTCGGAACCGTGGATCAACTGCAGCATCGTCAATGGCAAGATACTATACGGCAACGAGAAACATTGCGGGCCTCTACCGGGTAGCGCGGTTGCACTCGGGAGCAGGCGGCCGTCAGGTAGTCGAATTTTTCAGGCCCGGGCCGGCCATTCGCATCGGCTGTATTACGTATGACGTCTTTGCTCCACAGACTCTGCCCGGAAATGGCAACCTATTATTGGTCTTTAGGAGATGACCCGTTAGCACGGAGGGCGGCAAATGTCTCTACAAACCGGTGGTGGTAATTATCTCTACGAGATAGTTGAAGAATGGGGCGAGATGCCCAACAGATGGACCTACGATATCGCCGGCGTCGCCGTCGACTCCAAGGGCGACGTCTACATGTTCAACCGCGGCGACACCCCGGTCGTCATCCTGGATGACCGCGGCAAATTTCTTCACAGCTGGGGCGACAAGAAGATTTTTCCCCGCGCCCACGGCATCACGATCGCTCCCGACGACAGCATCTGGCTCACGGATGTTTACGACCACACTGTGAGAAAGTGCACCGCCGACGGAAGAATCCTGCTGACCATCGGGGTCAGCGGCCAGCCGGCCAAAGCGATGAGCGGCGAGCCCTTCAACCAGTGCACGCACGTCGCTATCAATCCGCTTACCGGTGACCTGTTCGTCTCCGACGGTTACCTCAACCCGAAAGTGCACAAGTATGCGCCCGACGGCCGCCTGCTCTACTCGTGGGGGCAGCCGGGCAACGGCCCGGGCGAGTTCAATCTTCCGCACAATATCGCTACCGATCGCGACGGCTTCGTCTACGTCGCCGACCGCCACAATAACCGCGTGCAGGTGTTTACGCCCAACGGCAAGCTCGAACACATCTGGACCGGGATGGCGATGCCGTGTGGGATGTGCATTGACACGCGCAGTCCCGAGCAGTTGTGCTATATCGGCGAGCTCAGCTCGGTCTGGTGGACACAGGGCTTAGGCGACTTCTGGGAGGCATGGAACCGCCCAGGCATGGGTCCGCGCGTCAGCATCTACTCGCTCGATGGCACGTTGCAGGCGCGGCTGTGTGACAACGGCCAGGGCGAAGGCCGCGGCCAGCTAATCGCTCCGCATGGGATGGCGGTTACTCCCGAGGGCGACATCCTGGTGGCGGAAGTCTCTTGGAGTATTCTCGGCAACAGGCTCAAGCCGTCCAGGCCGGTGCGAAATTTCTTGCGGCTGGTAAAAATCAAGAGGTCCGAACACAGCACGCACGTGTGAGACTCGATCCACTTTAGGATTAGCTAGCTATCCCGGAAGGGATCCTCAGCCGGATGGTGGGAGCGGCGGGCGACGGTCTGCACGACCGGCTGACGGTTGAACGGCACTCAGCGAAGGCGTGGAGATGCGAATTTGTTTGCGCCCTCGTTAGACATGTTGTGCTCGATAACTGATATCAGCAGTCATCGCGCGGAGGGCAGTCGCCTGACCTCCTCCCAGTGGATGACGCGGCGCGAATGCAATTCGGCAATCTGCGCGTCGCTGTAATTCAATTCCCGCATCACGCGCACAGTATGCTCGCCAGCGAATGAGCCATACTCCAAGCGCCCCGGCGCGTCGGAAAAGTCGATGATGGCGCCGTGGCGCAGATACTTCCCGAAGCGCGGACTATCGACCTCCACCGCCATCCGGCGGGTGGCAGCCTGCGGATGCTGCTCGAAAAAAGTGCCGACGTCGATGTCGGCCCGTACACAGGCAATGCCCGCGGCCGTCAAAAGTTGTTCCCACAGGTCCGCCGGGCGCATCGCAAAAACTTTTCCGATTTCAGTGGCGAGCTCAGTGTCGTGCTCTGTGCGGGCGTTTGCGCTTGCGAACCGGGCATCCGCGAGCAGGTCCGCGCGGTTCGCCGCAATGCAGAAAGCCTTCCATTCGCGATCTAACACACAGGCGAGAAAGACCCAGCCTTCGCTGGCTTGGTACAGACGATAGAGCGCATTGAGCCCGTAGCATTGCTCGTCGGGCAATGCGCAAGGGGGCCGGCCGTTATAATCATAAGCCTCGTCGGCGTTGGCCCAGGCGTTCGCCTGCAGCATCGTGACCTCTACCGCCTGTCCGCTACCGGTGCGAGTGCGCGCCAGCAAGGCCAGCAAGATGCTGGTTGCGACTGCCTGTGAGGTATTGGGATCAGGATTCGATTCGTTCGCCCTCATCAGCAGCCGGGATACTTCCTTAACTTCTTCCAGATTCATCGTCTTGTCGGGCGGCGGAGGGTTCGCACGGCCGGCCTGGCGAAGGGCCCCGCCCAGGAGCGCGCCGGGTATGGGATGAGCGCCCGGCCGCCGACGGTGCGGTCCGGTTGCGCCATAGGCTCCGACATAGACGTGAATAAGGCGCGGATTGATCCGGCGGCAAGTTTCCCAGTCGATCGCCAGCCGCTCAGGGACGCCCGGGCGGAAGTTGTGCAGCAGCACGTCGGATCGCGCAATCAGCTGATGAATGATCTTCTGGCCTTCCGGGCTCTGCAGGTTGACCTGAATAGCTTCCTTGCCGGCGTAATTTTTGAGATTGAGCGGTGCCATGCCACCGCCGACGTTGATCGTCTGCTCCCGCTCCGGTGTGGCGTCGACTTTGATTACCCGCGCGCCCATTTCTGCCAGCATCGCTGCCGCGTAGGGACCAGCGATCACCATCGAGAAGTCCAGCATCGTGATGCCGTCGAGCAGCGGCTTCACCGGCGCCCGACTGCGAGTATCGCCGTTGGTCTTCTCGACCGTGGCCGGGGAAGCTCTGTGCGGTCTCGATGCTATTCGCTGTAAGATCTCGGCGGTGTGCTGTCCGAGTTTAGGGGCGGGGCCGCCGACTTCACCCGGCGTGTCGTTCAGGCGCGCGAGCAAGCCCACAGTTGTAAGCCGTCCGACTCGCGGATCGGCAATCTCGACCGCGTGAGAATTGTGCACGAACTGCTCATGCTTCATCCCGTCAGCGGCATACAGGAATGGTTCCGCCGCGATGTTGCCGTCAGCCATGTAAAGGTCCATCCATTCGCCCAGGGTCCGCTCCTGCATTTTGTTGAGGATTAACTCGCGCAGAGCTTCGCGGCTCTCATGGTTCATTATGGGCGCATTCTTGAACAGTTCTTCCTGCAGGACCCACCCCAGGCCGACAGCCTTGAGATAAGCGCGGAACAAGCGGTCCATCAGGTTAGCGTGCTGTAGCCAGTGTCCGTCTTTGGTCCGAACCGGGATGTATTGCAGCATCGGCAGGCGCAGCTGCGCTCCCAAGGAGTCGGGCGGAAAGGTCTTCGGGTCCTGGCGGGAGAGCTGGCGCATCATAAGACCCGCTAAATCGTAGGGAATCATATTCTGAAGAAGGCTGGTCTGGACCCATTGGCCGCGACCGTGCGCATCGCGCGCGAGCAACGCTGCGAGAATACCGCGGACGGCTGCCTGGCTTGCTGCCCAGGTACCGACCTGCACCGCAGCGTAAGCGGGCCCCGCGCGATTCATTTGACCCTCGAAACTCGCCATCCGGCCAGACTTCGCCGCGATGACGCCTTCGTAACCGGCGATCTGGCTAAGCGGACCTTGCTGGCCCCATCCGCTGATCGACGCATAGACCAGGTGCGGATTGATCGCCGAAAGCGTGGCGTAATCGATTCCAAGCCGATGCGCAACGCCGGGGCGAAACGATTCGATCACGACGTCGGCCTGCTCCGCCAATTGCTGCGCCTGGCTGCGCCCTTCAGCGGTTTTCAAATCCACAACGGCGCTCTTCTTACCCCGGTTCCAGGCAAGCCACGCCGGATGGCTGCGGAAGGGGTCGCCGGCAGGCGGTTCGATCTTGATAACGTCAGAGCCGAAATCGGCCAGGACTGCCGTGGCAAGTCCGCCAGCCATGCCCCAACTGAAATCCAAAACGGCAAGTCCATCGCATGGTCCAGCCATTTCCTCCTCCTCTGAAAGAAGCCTAGCGATCAACAAATATCATGCAGTTATAGTCGACGTGCGCCACGAATCGCTCGAGCGCGGCTCTTCCAGGGTAAATGCCTGCTTTTGCTCGCGAACTTGTCCCTATGCTCGATGAGCAGCCAAGCGGGACGCCCGTTAGAGAGGTCTTTCTCTTTGAACCAGTGCGAGAGAATTGTGAGCGACCCAACGCACCATCACGGTGCATCATCGCCGCGCGCAGAGCTTTACTCACGGTCCCGAGCTTGTCCGAGCATGTCACGGCATCGGGACAATCCAGCCGGCCATGGCGCGCGCTTTCTCCGCGGCCTGCTTCGGCGGCAGCGATGAATCCCAGAGCTTTGCGACAAAGCGGGCGCCGGTCACCTCGCCGGCCTCCTGTGACACCAGCCACAGCATCGGCGGCACCATAATCTCCGGATCGAGCAGGCGGCGGCGCTCGCTGGCCGCGATACTCTGAGGCACCATCCCCGTGTCGCTCGCGCCGCCCGGCAGCAATGAATTGACGGTCACGCCAGTCCCGGCGAGGTCCTGCGCCCAGATGATGGTTTCCGATTCGAGCGCAGCTTTGGACGGCCCGTACGGCGAAAAGCCGGCCCGGCGCATCGTCTCGTGGTTCATCGAGATGTTAACGATGCGACCCCAGTGCTGTTTGAGCATCTGCGGTACGGCCGCACGAGCCATCATGAAGGGCCCATTGACGTTGGTGTCGATTATCATTCGCCACACTGCCGGATCTGTCAGCCAAAAGCTTGTGGGATTATCGAAGAACCGGTCGCTGACGAAGCGCATGCCACGGCCCGCGTTGTTCACCAGGATGTGAACTGCGCCGAAGTCGCGAATGGTTCTGTTCACTACGAGCAGGCTGTCCTCTTCGCTGCCCGCATCGGCCACCATCGCATGGACCGCTCCTGCATGCCCGCTGCTTGCGGCTTCTTTTGCGACCGCTTCGATTTCATGGCGGCTGCGCGCGGCGGTAATCATCACGCTGGCGCCCGCGCGCGCTAAGCCCAACGCCATTGCGCGCCCCAGCCCGCGACCTCCGCCGGTAACGATCGCGGTCTTATCGCGAAGTTGGCCGCTTGGCATTTTCTTGTTCTGCCTACCTCTTCGAGTCGGGTCTACATCCGCAATGTAGTCGGCGCGCAATCGCCCGGCCACCTGCTCCCGGCTGAGGGGCATACTGACATGTCCGGGCATGCCTCGACAGCCGTTGCGGCAAATACCATCGACATTCGAACTGTGGAGCGGGACCAACTGCCCCGCAGCCGTCTGGTAAATGACTCGCTCAGCAGAGCGGGTTTCCCGCTATGCTGGCTTGCTCAACTCGGCTTCGATTGCAGTTGTGATCGCCGGGTCCTTCGGTGCGATATCGGGCGCGAACCGTCCAACCACCTGACCATGGCGATTCACCAGAAATTTTTCAAAATTCCACATGATGTCGGTATCGTTGCTGGGTCCGAGTCCGTGCTGTTCCAGCGTCTTGCGCAAACTGCCGTTGGGTTTTTGCTGAGCAGTCGCCCACTCCGCAATCAACTGGCGGTAGAGCGGATGCTGCCCATCCCCTTTAACGACGATTTTTTCGAACATCGGGAACTTCACGCCGAATTTGGTCTGGCAAAACTGTTGGATCTCGGCGTTCGACCCGGGCTCCTGGCCGGCGAATTCGTTGGCAGGAAAGCCCAGCACTGCAAATCCACGGTCGCGATAGGTTTCGTAAATTTCTTCGAGTTCGGCGTATTGCGGAGTCAACCCGCACTGCGACGCAACATTCACGACCAGCAGCACAGTGCCTTTATGATCGCCCAGCGAAGCCGTGCTGCCGTCGATGCGGCGGAGCGGAATATCGTAAATCGCGGCGGACATAAATCTTCTTCCTCCTGAGCCTTCACACCCAGTTCCCCTTGTGTGGAGCCGGGTTAATTAGATCGCGGGCTGACCCGCGCGCGCATAAAATGCTCGGATGCCAGCGGGCGAAGGGCATCATTGCGGTTGGCAAAATAACGCGCCCTCGCCTCATCAGGACCCAAATCCGAAACCTCGTCGAAGCCGAGCTTCCGCACCTGGTCCGCCAGCTGGGCTGGTTCGAAGACGCTCCGGTATGGTTCGCCGCGAGCAGCTGCGAAGCCCATAACAGCGGCGAGCATCAGTTGGGTCTCCTCGTCAACCGATTCTTTGGGGACCGTGTAGTGAAAGATGATCTCGGTTCCCGGTGCGAGTGCAGCTATCGCCCGCAATGTGCTGAATATTGCATCAGGCGTGAGATACACCGTGACGCCAAGCCAAGAGAATAGGGCTGGTGCATCCGTGCGGTAACCGTTCATCCGCAAATTATCGATTAGAGACTGTTTTTCAAAATCGACTGGCACGAGACTCAGGTTAGCGGGCAACTCCATACCCACCTGCTGAAGGCGAGTCCGCTTCCATGCTTGTGTGGCGGGATGGTCGACTTCAAAGACGCGCAGAACTTTCGCCAGGTCCGTTCGGCGGTATGCGAAAGAGTCCAGCCCGGCGCCGAGGACCACGTACTGCCAAACTCCTTGTCCAATCGCCTGCTCGACTTCCTCCTCGAGGTAACGGCTTCGCATGACTAGCGAAGCTGTGATACTTCGACGCATGCTCCGAGCGAAGTCGAGACTGGTGCTCCTCGCGACTTCCGCCTCTAGCTTGTCTAGCTGCGCACGAAGGGCGGTTTCGTTTTCGCAACCGGAGAGCCGCAGAGCGAGTGGATCCTCGAAGATTTTAGGCGCGTCGTCCCAAAGCAGGTGGGCGGCGCGCAGCATCGCGGCTGCTATGGCCGTGACGCTCGGTTGTCCTTCTTCCACGCCATTCTCCTAACGAGATTGTAATTTGCAATTTCCATTTTTGAACGGCGAGATAATTCCCACAGGCAGCAAGCGCTTGCGGCCCGCAGAGGGTGAGCGGTGGTTTTGCCTTTATTTTCAACCTGTCGGCCATTAAATGCGATTCAGGCAAGCGTCATTGAAGCCAAAACTCATGCTACCCTTTCGCAGCTCTCTCCACTACTCGCATCCGGCGCGCGGCTGTTACTTGCAGCCTTGTTTTGGCTTTCCGCGACCACCCGTATCATGCACGACCCTATTCCGGGCTGATTTCGGCGATGCCCTCTCGAATCACCGCGACGCCTGCCCCGTTACAGGTTTCGTACGAAAAGCACTTCAGACCAGGGCTGTCCGTCTCACGCCGGATCATCGTCGTGATTATGTCGCCTGGGAAAACCGGGCGTGAGAAGCTCGCCGCTAGACGCCGGAGCCGCGCAGGATTACCGCCGCAAAGATGGTCGATCATGAGTTTGGAAGTAAAGGCCATCGTGCAGAGGCCATGCACGATGATTCCCGGCAAACCCGCCATCTTCGCGACGGCATCGTCGAGATGAATCGGATTCCGATCACCCGAAGCGTCTGCATACCGCACCGTCTGATCGTGGTCGATCGTTTGCGTGAATGTAAATACCGGGCCGGCTGACGTCGTCCCATTGCCGGAGGCGCGTGTTTGCGCCGCGGTGTCACGCTCGCGGCGTCCACGAATCAATGCGGTGAAGCGTGTGCGGCTCACCATCTGGCGAAGATGATTCGAAGCATCGAGATTGAGGGCGATGAGTTCGCCGGCCCCGCCGCTTTCGATTGACACGATCGAGGCGCTTGCTGATATCTGGTCATCGGGCCGGATAAGAGCGAAGAATTGCATATCCTGGCTCCGATGAAGCAGACGCATAAGATCAACCCGTAATTCTGGATCACTGATCGCGGTAATTAGCGCGAGCCAGGTGACCACCGCGTTGAACATCGGCGGCGCGACTATCCCGCCCGTCGCTGACGGCTCGAAGTAAAACGGGTTGTCGTCGTTGTAAGCGCGAGCGTATTTCTGCAGCGCCTCAAGGGTGACCTCGGTAGTGACCGGCGGGTAAGTCTTGCCGACCAGAGATCGATTCAGTGCCATCGCTTGCGGATGAAATGCGCTGTGCAGGGATTGTTCGTTAGCCGTTGCCGGCGAGGGGTTCGCTCTCCATTCATTACTGGATTTCCTGGCCGTCGATAAACACCGCCTTCAAGTCCAGTTGGCGGTCGAATAAGAGCAGATCAGCACGCGAGCGCGGCAGCAGGTTCCCCCGATCGTCCAGTCTGAGCACGCGCGCTGCGTTATAAGAGCCGGCATCCATAATTCCGCGCGCGTCGATATCCGTGTATCGGCGCATGATGCGCACGGCGTCGAGCATGGTGATGATGCTTCCGGCCAAGGTACCATCGGCACCGCGGGCGGCGCCGTGGAGAATCCTTGCGCTCACCCTGCCGCCAAAGAGCGCGGCATTTGCTCTGGTGCTTCCGGCCAGCGAAACCCGATCAGAGGTGAAGATTGTCCCGCCGGGACCGCGAGCACGCCATGCAATTTGTAGCATAGTTGGATGCAGGTGAACGCCATCGGCAATCAACGCCGCCATCGCGCTGGAATCCGACAGCGCCGCCCCGGCAGCGCCTGGCGCACGGTGATGTATCGGCGGCATCGCGTTGAAAACATGCGTGAACATGCGCGCCCCCGCTGCTACTCCGGCCATTGCCTGTTCATAGCTGGCGTTGGTATGACCGATTGAAACGGCAATTCGTTTCTCCGCAAGTGTCCGTATAGCCTCGAGCGCACCGTCGAGCTCGGGTGCGATCGTTATCAACCTGAGCGTATTGAGGCGCACCACTTGCTGGAGTGCTTCGACTTTCGGCGACAGCCTCAGAGACGGATGGATACCGAGACGATGCGGCGAAAGAAACGGCCCTTCGAGATGCATGCCGAGAATAGCGGACTCGGCGTATCGAGTACCTGCGGCGCGTGCGGCGCGCCGAGCTTCTTCCTGTGCCGCCATTGCCTCAGCGATCACCCGATCGACTCCCTCAATCTGGTCGAGCGGAGCTGTTATCACAGTTGGAAGCCAGGCGGTGGTGCCCTCCGTGACCAGCCGTCGCGAGATTTCGCGAAGATCGGCGGCCGAAGCAGACATTACGTCGATGCCGAAGGCGCCGTTGATTTGCAAATCGATAAAACCCGGCACGACGTACTCATCAGACGCCTGGTGCCGCGGCTCGAAGCTGACGATGCGGGGTCCGAAGGTAAAGAGACCGGATACGCCGCTGGGGTCGAGTCCGAATAATCGTCGTGTCGTCACCACTGGAGCACTGAGCAGGCGCCATCCACGATCATCTCACCGTCCAGATCAGAACGACGGCAAATTAAATTCCACGTCAGACGGCAGAGGCGACGGCGCTCTTCTTTATTCTCATTACTCGCGTGCTGCCCATCGGTCCTCGTCTGCGGGCGCCGAAGAACTCAATTTGCCCGAAAGCGTTCAGCCAAGAGCCGCGAGAAGCGTGGCAGGTAAATCAGATCGAAGGTTTGCTCCTTTCCCGGAAACATCGTTACGGCTGTGGTCTTGAGCGCTCGCACGTGTTCCCACGCTTGTTCGAGCGTCATCGAATGGTCCTGCGCGATCGTCGCGAAGGTGAGTTCGACGAGGAACCGCAGTCGACGAATCATCTTATTTTCGTGGGCAATAAGGGCTGCCCGATCTTCGTCGCTCATAGAAATAAGTTCTGCGAATATGGTGTCGCCCCGATGGCCCCGTGGCGCAACCTTCCGGCCTTTGGATCGCAGGCGCGAACTCGAGGCCTTGAGTCGTGCAAATACCCGCGTACCAGCGGTTAAATGATAATGGTCCTCGCGGCGCCACGCGATTATAGCGGATTGCCGCGGGGCTTGTCGCGCTCATTGGAACGAGCGCCTTGTCTTAGCCGCTTACCGGTGGCATTGTGGTCATTCTTGTGGGATCAGAGACGCGGCTCAAGAGCAGCTTCATTTACCTGGCTAACGCGGTTAACGATTTACGCGGCAATTGGCGGACGTTCGCTCTGGTGCTTGCCCCCGTGGTGCTGTTAGGTGCGCTCTGCCTGCTACCTGACGCGCTCAATTTGCAGCATCAACTTGCGGAAAAGTTCACGCCCGGCACTCATAACGTTGGATGGCGGTTGGTGCAGGAGCCGTTCGTGCCGTCGGCAGAACAAGCCCCGCTTTTGCCGTGGTGGACGTTGCCGCTGTTTCACCTGCTCCTGCTGATGGTGTCGTTCGGGGCCAATCTGGTCGTGCTCTGCACGATTCGCCGCGATCGCGCCAGGGTCCAACACACGCGCATTGTGGACGAGGCGATAGCGATTTACCAGGAGGCGGGGCGCCTGGCATTCGGGTTTTACTGGATTGTTTTCTTGCAAATTTTGGCGCCGCTGGTTGCCTTCGTGCTGCTGCGAGTGAGTTTTGAGGTACCCGATGCGCTGATGCTGGCGCTGGTCTATATGGCCGAAGTTGCGGTGACGGCGTTGGCTGCGCTGGCTTATTTGTGGCTCTATTTCGCGCGATACGCCCTGGTGTTCGACGGCCGGCGGAGCTTCCACGGGCTGTTGTTCAGCCGCGATTTGATGCGCAAACGGTTCTTCCGTGTGGCAACCCGAATCGTAGTCTTTCTCGCAGTATGGTCCGGCTACAACTCGTGGGCGGCGGCGGCGTTTATTTTCGTCAGCGTGGTGCTGGGGCCTGTCGGCGCCCTGACCGGTTATTTGTGGGCGACAATTTTCGTGGTTGACCTGGTTATCACCGCGATCACCTACGTAACCGCCGCGTTCTTCGCGGCGGCCGGAGTGCGGCTCTACCAGGATGTAACGGAGATTGCGTCGTTAGCGGCGCAGGGTGCCGGCGTCCGGATACTCACCGCACGGACAGAGCCAGCCGTCGTCAGCGGCTAGGATAAGCGGGTGGCTTTTCACTGGTAACGCGAAATGCCCCATTTGAACCAATGAGACCCTGTGACGGGAGCCAAACCCGACGATCGCGATCATGTACCGTATAGCCGATTATTGCCGTGCGGCGATTGTGGTCGCGCCCGATCTGCTCGACGCGAGATGCGTCGTCCGGAGCGCTAATCACGCAAAAGCCGGTACCCATATTGAAGACCCGGAACATTTCGGCATCATCCACGTTCCCACGCTCCTGGATCATCGAAAAAATCGGTTGTGGTGGGAGCAGACTTTCAATCACGAAGCCGGTTTCAGATGCGACCCGTTGCAAATTCAAAAGTCCGTCGCTGGTAATATGAATTAGCGCCTTGACCGCAACTTCTGCCGCGAGCATCGCCAGAACCTCACGCACATAGATGGTGGTCGGCGCGAGCAGTTCTTCGCCAAGCGTGCGGCCCAGTTCGCTGCTGTATCGTAGTAAGCTGGATTCAATATCTTCGCGCAGCCCCAATGCCTTTCTAGCTAGAGTGAAGCCATTACTGTGGATTCCGCTGCTTTCGATGCCGATCACCAAGTCTCCGGGTTCGATGTTTTGTCCGACAATCAGACGCTGCGGGTGAACCGTGCCGACGCACGTGCCCACGAGGTCGAAAGAATAGCCGTGATCGGTGCCTTCCCGCAGCAACTCTCGAATCTGTGCAATCTCGCCGCCCGGGATACTAATCCCTCCGAGCTGAGCACCGTCGTGCAAACCTTTAGCGATTTCGCCCAGGACACCGGGGTCCATCGCCGCCACCGCGATGTAATCGACCATCGAAACTGGCGCCGCGCCGACACACAGTACGTCGTTTACATTCATAGCGACACAATCGATGCCGACCGTGTCGTATTTTCGGAGCGCTTGAGCCACCAGCAGCTTGGTTCCCACTCCATCAGTGGAAATCGCTAAACCCATGTCACTGGAAAGCTGCAGGACATTAGCGAAGTATCCCAGCGGAAGCAGAGGCTTCGCCGGGTTAAAGCGGAAAGTTTGATTAATCCATACGCTGAGTTGCTTCAGGGCGGCTTCTTCGTGGGCGCTGTTGACGCCAACCGCATCGTAGCTGAGCGGGCTTTTGGGCGGCGGTGAGCTACTCCGAGAAGTCATGCGACGCTTTCCCCTGATTGGCTTCATTACGGTACATGCCAGCGCTCGGTACGGGCTTGGCGCAAAGAGGCGGTCGGCCGGCCGCGGTGCCGTTCCGGCGGCCGATTACGGCAAGCCGCGAGCCCGGGACTGAACGCAGCGACAGTCAACATCTCGAAGTCTAACGATAAAGACATGGCAATGCGCTACCGGCGATGCTATCTTTGAACAGATTCCTAGGACTCCGCCCCATTTAGATTGCGTTGCGGATGTGCCCCAATCGCGGGAGGCGTTGACTTTCGAACCTGGCGAACGTTTTCATCGTAGCCCCGGTTTGGGCTCTGATTGTGACGATTTGCAGCATTCGTTTTCTCCCACCTCGAAAGCATCCAGTCAGAAGTCTCGACGTTATTTGACGCCCGGCAGAGGCACGTAACGTGCTTGAAAGCACTTCGTACCACATACTGAGTCAGGACGCGGTTGTTTACCGGCTGGGTGATTGCGAATCGCCCCTGCCACACGGCGTCACACGACTGGGAGATCAAAAATGCAATTGAAGCGGCTAATTGCTCTCGTACTCTCGATGCTGATGATGCTCGCGGTAATCGGGTGTAGTGGAGAACCACTTAGCACTCGTGAGAAGGGTACTTTGCTGGGCGGTGCGGCCGGATTAGGGGCAGGGGCATTAATAGGTAGCGCCGTCGGGGCCCCGGGAGCTGGCGCAGCGATTGGAGGCGTTGGCGGAGCCGTTACTGGTTACGCTATTGGCAACCATATGCAGAATGAACAGAACCAGCAAAATTACCGCAATGGTTACTATTAAGCGCTGATGTGGTGCAACTAGTGATTGGGCGAGGATTGACGTCAGCGGGGCAGAAATCGCAATGTGCGCCGTCCCGTAGCAGTAGAGCAGGTCCCCTATGGCTGCCCGTAAAGTCTGCGCCGGGCAGCCAGACACGGTAGGGCGCCCGTTGCCCTGCTGTTTGGCAGACAGTATCTTTGGTTGTGCTGACAGTCGTTGGTATAGCCAAGGCGATGTCGTCGAGTGATATTCCCGGTATTGAACATCGTCTGATCGGTCATCCCAAAGAGCGCTTCCCGCTGACAATTTACGCCGAGCCCGCACCTTCAAAGTCCTTAAGCTCTGCCATCCAGGATGCGGTTGCGCAATGGAACGAGGTCTTCGAGCAAGTATTCCACCTGGCCGCCTTTACCTGGAGTGACAACCAAGCCGGCGCTGAGGTCCTGATTCGATTCGCCAAGGAATCAAGCGTGCGTCATGAGATGGGCGAACCGACCTCCACGCTGATGAGCGCGGCATTATTCGTTTGCCGATAAAAATCAATCTCAGCCCGCCGAAACCACGTGGCAGGACCGACGTTCGCCAGGTGCTGTTCGACGTCGCCGCGCACGAGCTGGGCCATGCACTCTGGCCTACCGCATATCAACCAGGCGAGTTCGATCATGTGCTGCGACCCGGGCGCTATCAATTCCCAAAATGACACCTTTTCGAACCGCGCTCGTGCCCAGTCCAATTCCGCCGAGACCTGCGTCTCGCGGGAATCGCTCGCACTCGCGCAGCAGCAGAGTGTTGGTGGAGCAAGGGGAGGGCAGGATGGCATGCATAGCGCCGACGAACAACGCAGGGGTGGCTCAAGCCGTTGCCCTCGACAGCGGTGGTTACGATGTGCTTTAGAACGGTCCTCATCCATCAGATTTCGCGCGGATCAAGCTCTCGTTCGAGAGTCTTGCTTTCGGCCATGATTCGGGTCATGAACCGCAACGAGGCTTGCAATCTTGCTCAGGTCCGGCTCGCTGGGTCTGCCGCTAGAGGGCGCGCAGGAACGCAACCAAGTCTTGCTTTTCCGCTGCTGTAAGTTTTGTGCCGTCGATCAGGTTAAAAAACTCGACCGTATCCTCCAGCGTCAGCAGGCGCTCGTCATGCAGGTAGGGCGGGTTGTCTTTGACGCCGCGCAGCGCGAAGGTTTTGTTCGGGCCGTCCCCGATCGCCATCATGTTGTTGATCATCACCGGCTTGAAGAAGCGCTCGGTGTGGAGGTCGTGCATCAGATTGTCGGTGTAGAAGGGTGGCTGATGGCAGCTCGCGCATTGGCCCTTGCCGAAGAAGACCGCCTGACCGCGCATTTCGGCTGGCGTCGCCTTGGCGGGATCGAGCTTGCCGAAGACGTCGAGCTTGGGTGCCGGCGGGAAGTCCAGCATCTCCTGGAAGTCGGCCATGAAGTCCACCTGGCTGCCGCGCTCAAGCGGGTTCACGCCCTTCTTCACAGCGATGACGATGTCGCCATCGAAATAGGCGGTGCGCTGCTCGAACTCGGTGAAATCCTCGACCGTCTTCAGGGCACGCTGCGTACCGAACAGCCGCTGAATGTTCAAGCCGCGGAGCGACAACGTCTTGGTGCGGTGACGGAACCATTCCGGGCGCGTATCGGGAGTGAGGTGCAAGGCGCCGTTCTGGTGTCCGTTCGAATGGCAATCGAAACAGGCCACGCCTTGGCTGGGAATCGCCGATTTGCGATCATCGGTTGCGTTGAACTGCTGTTCCGGAAATGGCGTCAGCAACAGGCGCAGCCCTTCCAACTGCCGTGGCGTGAGAATGCCGTTGAACATTTCGTAGTAGTTGGTGAGCGAGATCAGCTTGCCCTGCGAGACATCGCCCAGATCCGGGCGCGGAGTCAGGTACATGGCTGGCGGAAATGCAGCCAGGAAGCGTTCGGGCAGATCGAAATCGACGTCGAAGCGGGTCAGGTCCCGCCCGTCCTGTCGCTTTATCGCGTCGATCTCCTCCTTCGGAAACACCTGGCCGCCGGTAGGTTGGAAGGGATGCGGCAGGGGGAGGAACCCTTTCGGCCATAGGTCCCGCTGACGGATCTCGTCCGGGCTCATCGCCGCCGAGCTGCTCCCACGTTACGCCGGGTGGTAGCTTGACGCGCACACCTTCCTGCAACGGTTTTCCGTGTTCCATCGTGACGCCCTGGGCGGGGTGATCGCCCAGGTCGTAGCGCTCCTCGAGCAGCGCCTGATGTGCGCGTTCGATGCCCGGCTTGGCCGCCACATCATGGGCCATTCTGGCCGCGAACGGCTGGTCGATGGCAACAGGCTGATAGCTTGTCAACCCGCGTGGCCCCTTGTCGTAGCCCTCGTTCCCCCTCAGGTACGGGTTCGGAGCGCCCGTCTGGGAGTCCTGCTGGGCGCCGGCGAGGTTTAGAGCCATAATTGCAGCAGCGATCGACATCAATGCCCAGAGCCTTTTGCCTGCTGGAAACCTCATACGATTCTCCTTTAATCGCGCTCCCACAAGTTTTATCGCCGGCCTAGTCGAGGGGCCTGAGTCATCCGCGGCATGATCGCAAGAAAGCGGCGGGTCTCCGTCTGTTCGAGCCGATAGGGAAAAGACTCGGCCTGCTGCAGCACGATCTGAACCGGAATTCCGCTTTGAATGTGATTTCCGTTTTATCTCTCCGACTACGCGATTTTCTTAGCCCTGTGGCGGCGCCAGCGTCAACTCCTCGCCCGATCTCGATCGCGACCGGGGCCCGGTAGCCATAGATGGCCAAACTCGAGGCGCTCGACCACGCAGCAGGCCGAATCCGTTGCCCTTGGAGCCAATTCGTCACCCACTGCTCCCTGCTTTGCTGCCTCCGCGAGGCGATTTTGTCCAGGACCCAACAACCCCGCTATCGTCGGTAGCGGCAGCATCGCAATTTCCGCAGCATACCGGTGAACACCGTCGTGTGAGGTGGCTCTCCGCCAGCAAACCAGTAGCAGCGGCGCTTCTTTATCAACCGCCCGTCGGTTTTCAGCAGCGGGCTATCAGGACCAATTTGCTGATCCTTGCGGATCGCCAATTAGCCATCAGCATTACCTCGCAATGTGAAATACGTCGGCACCGGCTCGGGACCCGATATTTCACGCCTTCAGTAGTGAGGGCATGAAAAACACGATAGTCGCCCTAAGGTTATTTTCGGCAGGTGAGAGAATGAAATCTCGTCGATTGGTGACAGTGGCATTGATATCGAGTCTCATGGCCGGTGGCATGTCGGTCTCCGCCGGCGCCGCCGGTGCCGACCCGAATGCTCTAAGAGCCAACGCTCAAGCCGAGCTGACGACCGTCACGGTTGACGTTGACAGGGCCAATATCATGTATTCACCGGCCGACAACGGCGTCGGTCCCAACTTCACAAAGGTCGAACAGTATCAGCAGGAATACCTGGCGGGCCGCCAGAATTTCCAGGATGGTAAATATGCTGGCGCGCTGCAGCATCTGCGCAGAGCCGACGAGCTTATCCGCAGCCAGCCTGATTGGACCGAATCCAAGTAGCTTACCGTTTTTTTGCCAGCGTTTCACCTGGCATTGCACTGTGCTGCCCGGAGCCGCCAGGGCACCGGCGCCGATCAGGGAAAGGAAGGTGAGTCATGGCCGATATGCTCGCGATGGTTAACGAGACAGATCAGTTGGACAAGTTCTCAGCGGCTGAGGCTGTGCTGCCGTTGCAGTTCTACGGCGCGCGGAGGGGAGCAGCGACGATCGAACCACTGCGGCGCCTGATGGTCGCCATGCTGGTCGATGCTGTCCGTTGTTTTCAGACTAAGTTCGAGACGCGTCAGCAAGCCAGACGTCAGGAGTTTGCGGAAGTGCGGTCGTGGATTTTCTCGGACGAAGATAACGGCGTGTTCTCCTTCAAAGCGGTGTGTGACGCGTTGGAGATCGACCCCGAAGCTATTCGAAAGGAGCTGGTGCGGTGGAAAGAGAAGGAGCTTTCCGGCGAGAAGCCGCTGAAGATTCGGCGCTCGCCAGTGCCGCTTGCCAAGCGCATTCGCGATAACAGCAAGGAGCTTCAGAAAATGTCAGCAAAGGGTTACGGCGCAACGCGCTCCCAGCGCGATATGCACCGCGCCGACAGCAATTGAATATCGAAATGGAGGATTGCGATGGAATTTACCAAAATTGCCGGGACCGGGCTTACGGTTTCGAGGATCGCACTGGGGACCTGGGCGATCGGCGGATGGATGTGGGGCGGCTCAGACGAAGCGGACTCGATAGCGACCATCCATGCCGCAATCGACCAAGACATTAATTTAATCGATACGGCGCCTGTCTACGGCTTCGGCCGTTCTGAGGAGATCCTTGGAAAGGCGCTTGCCTCAAATGGCCTCCGCCAGCGCGTCGTGATCGCGACCAAGGCTGGTCTCGACTGGAGCGATGGACATCCTTTTCGCCATGCGAGCCGCGAACGGATTTTTGCCGAGGTGGAAGCATCCTTGAAGCGGCTGCGCACGGACTACATCGACATTTATCAGGTTCATTGGCCCGACCCTTCCACCCCCATAGAAGAATGCGCCCAAGCGATGCTGGCGCTCTTGCAGCAGGGGAAGATTCGAGCGATCGGGGTCAGCAATTTCTCGCGGCTGCAGATGCGCGAGTTCCAGCGGGTCTGCAGAATCCATACCGTGCAGCCTCCCTACAACTTATTTGAACGCGAAAGCGAAGAAGACGTGCTGCCTTATTGTTTCTGGCACGGGATGGCGGCCCTGGCCTACGGCCCGCTCTGCCGGGGTTTGCTGAGCGGCCGGATGAGACCCGAAACCATCTTCAGTGGCGACGATCAGCGCAAAAGTGATCCGAAATTTCAGCCGCCGCGTTATGGACAATATCTGCGGGCAGTTGCTGAGCTCGACCGCTTCGCCCGAGAAAATTATGGCAAGCGCGTAATTCACCTGGCCTTGCGCTGGGTACTCGATCAGCCGGGAGTGAGTGCCGCACTATGGGGTGCGCGCCGCCCTTCGCAGCTCGGCCCGCTAAGCCAAGTGACGGGATGGACACTGGGCAATGACGCCATGCGGGAGATCGATCGCATCGTGCGAGCGAACGTGAAGAATCCGGTCGGACCCGAGTTCATGGCTCCGCCGGCGCGGGCAGAGCTCGCCGCTTGATTCGCTGCTGACGCAGGACTCCTCTTTCAATGGGCATCCCGATTGCCGAGACACCTATGAGCGCGCCGCCCGCAGACACCCTGTGGGCACGGCAATCCAATGGATTCAGTTCCAAAATGAGGAGGCAACGATAATGCACAAAACTAAAAACGATCTTCCCGAGAAGACCCGCACCGAGGTTATCGGCGATCCTGAACGCACACCTCGCAAACAGCATCGACCTGATGCATCAGGCAAAGCAGGCGCATTGGAACGTGAAGGGTCCGACCTTCATCGCGCTGCATAAGCTCTTCGACGAAATCGTCGATGCGGCCGAAGAGTACATGGATCTGATCGCGGAGCGAGTTGTCCAACTCGGAGGAACGGCCGAGGGCACGATTCAGAACGCGGCGAAACGTTCGATGCTGAAAGAGTATCCGCTCAGCATCTCGGCCGAGCGTGATCACGTCGAGACGCTCTCGTCGGCCCTCGCCTCTTATGGTAAGAGCGCGCGCCACGCGATCGACCAAACCGATGAGCTCGGCGACAAGGATACCGCCGATATTTTTACGGAGATCTCTCGGGGCGTCGACAAGTATTTGTGGTTCGTCGAAGCCCACCTCGGCTGAGTAATTGCCAGCACGAGACTCGGGTCGTGAATGAATCAGCTCATGACCGAGTCTCGCGTCGCCAGATGAGGACGCCGTGTTGTTGTTGCTATATGGACTGCCGCGCAGCCGTCAGATTGTGCTGCGCCGCATCGATGGGCGCAACGAGATACCGAACCCAAATCACAATTGAAAGCGGCGTAAGAAGCGAAGGACGAAGGGATCCATGAACATCAATAACAAAGATACTTTCAGGCGGCCGACAATCGCTCGACCTCTTCCAACTCCGGCATTAAAGTTTCAGCAAGTGCAACCGGGAGTGCCCGACACGCAATTGACTCGCGAGGCAACCGGTCTTCTTTGCGAGTTCAGCACCCCCCTGCTCTTCAACCACTCTCATCGTGTCTTCTTTTGGGCCAGTGAACTCGTGCGGCGGACGGGACAGGCGTTCGACGTTGAGCTGCTGTTCATCTGTGCAGCATTTCATGATCTCGGGCTCCTCAAGAGATTCAGTAGTGCCGACGACAGGTTCGAGGTAGATAGTGCAAACGCCGTTCGGCAGTTCCTTGAGGGTCACGACGTCCCCGTTGACCGCATTCAGGT
The DNA here is from genome assembly GCA_963752805.1 of Binataceae bacterium (SeqCode). Lineage (GTDB taxonomy): Bacteria > Desulfobacterota > Binatia > Binatales > Binataceae > JAMXLL01. The sequence goes on along the minus strand of CAVWAA010000030.1, from coordinate 1,978 downwards.
CGCCTGGGACGCAATCGCCTTACACACGACTCCGGGTATCGCAAAGTACAAAGCAATCGAGGTCGAACTTCTGTACAACGCTATCGCACTGGACGTCCTGGGAATCGGTTATGAGGATTTTCCGGAAGATGTGCGAAAGAAGGTGGTCTATCGGTATCCTCGGATCAACTTCAAACAGGATATTGCGAGTGCCTTTCTGAGTGGCTTCGAGTACAAGACGCGGACAACAGAGGGCACCTGCAACGAGGATATCTGCGCGCAATTCATCCGCAACTACAAACGCAGCAACTTCTATGATCAGATTCAGAAGCTCGCCATTTGAAAACTCGTAGAGCTATTTGCTGATCGTTGCCGGCAGATTGCCAATTAGCCATCGGCATTACCTCGCAATGTGAAACACGCCGGCACCGGCTCGGGACCCGATATTTCACGCCTTCAGCACAGAGGGCATGAAAAACACGATAGTCGCCCTGAGTTATTTTCGGCAGGTGAGAGAATGAAATCTCGTCGATTAATGACAGTGGCATTGGTATCGAGTCTCGTGGCCGGTGGCGTGTCGGTCTCCGCCGGCGCCAGTCCCGGCCAGAATGCTCTAAGAGCCAAAGCTCAAGCCGAGCTGACGACCGTCACGGTTGACGTTGACCGGGCCAATATCATGTATTCACCGGCCGACAACGGCGTCGGGCCCAACTTCACGAAGGTCGAACAGTATCAGCAGGAATACCTGGCGGGCCGCCAGAATTTCCAGGATGGTAAATACGCCGGCGCGCTGCAGCATCTGCGCAGAGCCGACGAGCTTATCCGCAGCCAGCCTGATTGGACCGAATCCAGGTAGCTTAGCGTTTTTGCCAGTGTTTCACCTGGCATCGCACTGTGCTCCCCCACACAGCCGCCGGGGCGCCGGCGGCTGATTAGGGAAAGGAAGGTGAGTAATGGCCGAAGTGCTCGCGATGGTTAACGAGACAGATCAGTTGGACAAGTTCTCACAGGCTGAGGCGGTGCTGCCGTTGCAGTTCTACGGCGCGCGTAGGGGAGCAGCGACGATTGAACCACTGCGGCGCCTGATGGTCGCCATGCTGGTCGATGCTGTCCGTTGTTTTCAGACTAAGTTCGAGGCGCGTCAGCAAGCCAGACGTCAGGAGTTTGCGGAGGTGCGGTCGTGGATTTTCTCCGACGAAGATAACGGCGTGTTCTCCTTCAAAGCGGTGTGTGACGCGTTGGAGATCGACCCCGAAGCTATTCGAAAGGAGCTGGTGCGGTGGAAAGAGAAGGAGCTTTCCGGCGAGAAGCCGCGAATGAAGATTCGGCGCTCGCCAGTGCCGCTTGCCAAGCGCATTTCGCGATGACAGCAAGGAGATTCAGAAAATGTCAGTAAAGGTACAGGTGATCTTCTACAGCATGTACGGGCACGTCTACCGGATGGCCGAAGCGGTCGCTGCCGGTGCTCGCGAGGTCCCGGGCGTCGAGGTGACGCTGCTCCAGGTGCCGGAACTGGTTCCCGACGAGATTTTGGAAAAGAGCGGAGCCAAAGCGGCGCGCAAGGCGTTTGCGCATGTTCCGCTGGCTCGCGTCGAGCAGTTGCCCGACGCCGACGCGATAATCTTCGGCACGCCCACTCGCTTCGGCAACATGGCGGCGCAGATGCGCAATTTGCTCGACCAGACCGGGGGCCTGTGGGCTGGCGGAGCCCTGGTCGGAAAAGTCGGAAGCGTTTTCATCAGCACCGCGACGCAACACGGCGGGCAGGAAACCACAATCACGAGCTTTCACAGCACCCTCCTTCATCAGGGAATGATCATCGTCGGCGTGCCCTACACTGCCGCAGGTCTGAACCACATGAAGGAAATCACGGGCGGGACTCCCTATGGGGCCTCAACTCTGGCCGGCAGCGACGGTTCCCGGCGGCCCTCGGAGAACGAGCTTGAAATCGCCCGCTTCCAGGGTCGTCATGTGGCCGAAATCGCCAAACGACTCAAGG
>CAVWAA010000029.1:0-65443 GCA_963752805.1 Binataceae bacterium (SeqCode) | reverse complement strand
ATTTCTTCCAGTTCGCGGCGGGCGGTTTCGGGGAATAGTAGATACATCAAGGCGGCAGTGAACAGCCAACACAGCGTCAGAATCCTAATCGCCCCCCAATGCGAACCCATTAGCCCATATAGCATTCCTTCGCAGAGAAGGCCGAGCGCGCCGCCCGCATAGCGGGCGACATATAGCGCGCCGGCTGCCGCGGAGCGGAACGAAGTCGGGAAGAGTTCGGCGCTATAGGCGCTGATCACCGTCACTCCTGCCTGATCACAGAACAGCCAGCCAATCCATAGAAGTACGACTGCGCCGGTATGGATCGTGTAAAGCTGATAGGCCAGTACCGCTTCCATCGCGATAAATAATGGGCCAGTGACGCGCCTTCCAAAGCGGTCGCTAATCCTGCCGGCGACGATATTACCGATAATTCCCAGCGCTCCACCAAAAACATATAGCGATGACACTCGTGCCGGCGACCAATGATGCACCTCTTGAAGATATTTCGGCACAAAAAAACCAACTGCTCCCCCCGCCATCGAGCCCACGAAGACGACAGCGAAAATTGAAAGCAGCCGGTTTGGGTAATTGCTGAACAAAGCGCGCAGCGGCGCCAAGACGCTGGGCTGCCTGATTTGAGTCTGATGCGCGCGCTCGAATCGGCGGCTTTCCGGGAGTATTCGGCGCAAGGGAATTATCAAAGCAAGCGGGAAGAGCGCCAACGCGTACAGTCCGCGCCATCCGAAGGGGATTATCCGAATCATGCCAAACACGATGGCGGCGAGTCCGTACCCCGAGATCGACAATGCCCCTTGCATCCCGAGCGCCCATCCACGCACGGCCGCATCGACTTCTTCAGCCAGAATTACGAGCGATACAGTAGCTTCGGCCCCGGAGAACGCGCGCGCAACGAATTGAGCTCCGACGAAACTAGCGGTGTGAGGCGCGACTGCGCTCATTCCGGTGAAGATGGTGTAGCCAACAATCGTGTAAAGCAGCAACTGGCGGCGGCCGAAAACGTCGGCGAGGGGCGAGAGCGCGAGTGATGCCACGTAGCCCAGGCGAATCAATGACAGGGTCGCGCCCAAGCGCGCGTCGGCGATTCGCAGTGTGCGCTGAATCTGCCTAAGCGCAAGGCTCAACAGGGCGCTGTCGTAGTTGTCGAAAAATCCGGCGGTGGTCGAGATGGCAAAAACACGCCATTGTCGCGGGCTGAACGGCGGAAATTGGCGGGCGATGAATGGCAGGCGCGGGCGACGCGGTAATGCGGTAGCAGGCCCGTCCATCAGGCTCGCTGGCCCTCCAGGTGGGGTATCGCCAACCGGGATTTGCATCAGCCGAAGTGCAGACTGCGCTGACTTTCAGGACGCCGCTAGTCGAGCGCCATCGGCAATTCCGCTAATCCCCGCAGGAAGTATGATCCCTTATAGGTAAACTGTTGCTCCGGATTCAGTAGATGCAGACCTGGTAATCGCGCCAGCGCAGCCGCAATCGCGATCGCACCCTCCATTCGCGCCAACGGCGCGCCGAGACAATAATGGATACCTTCGCCAAAGGCCAGATGGTCATTAGGTTCTCTAGTTACATCGAAGGTGTCAGGACTGTGAAACTGCTCTGGATCGCGATTGGCCGCGGCAACCATGACAAAAGTGACTGTATTTGCCTTCAACTCGATGCCGTCAATTGTGACATCAATTTTGGGATAACGCGCAGTGGATTGGACCGGGCAGTCATAGCGCAGCATCTCCTCAATCGCGTGCGGCATCAAGTGAGGCTCATGCATCAACTTCTGCATCTGTTCGGGATTACGTCCCAGGGCGAGCATTCCGTTGCCGATCAAGTTGGTAGTGGTTTCATTGCCGGCTAACAAAAGCAGCACTACAAACGTAATCAACTCTTCCTCGGTTAGCGCTTCCGCCTCGTCGCGGGAGGCAACCAGAGCGCTGACGAGGTCCTGCCCGGGAGAGCGGCGGCGCTTTTCGATTTCGCTAACAAAGTATTCCCGCAGCGAGCGGAACGCGTTCTTTACTATATTCGGCAATGGCGTCCCTGGAAGCGTATTGTCGGATTCGATAACCCGGTCAGACCATTGTTTGAAGGTTAGATAGTCGTCGGGCGGCACTCCCAACATCTCGGCAATCACCATCACCGGCAATGGATTAGCGAGGTCGCCCATCACCTCGAATGTGCCCTTCGCTGCCACCCGGTCGAGCAGAATTTTGGTTAATTCACAAATTCGTGTTTCGAGATCCCGAATCCGCTTGGGAGTGAACGCACGACTCACCAGGCGCCGCAGCCGCGTATGGACCGGGGGGTCAGAAAACACCACGCGCGGCGCCGCGCCGAACACGTCCAGGCGCTCCTGTATGAACGGCGACATCGGTGGCACGCTAGAGAAGCGCTCGTGGTCGCGCAAGATTCGAGCAGCATCCTGGTAGCGTCCCACTAACGCCATAGGGGTAAACAGGTTCAGCAGGTAGGGCGGGCGTCCATACAGTGGCTTGTAATGGGGATATGGATTGGCCCGATACGCCTCATCCCAGGGGTTGAAATAAACTTGTGCTGCGTGTTCCGCCCCCATCGAGTCACCTCTTGCGGCTCAGAAGCGCCGCGCAATGATTCGAAGCTTGTGTCACGTTAGCATGTGTACGGAACCGCAGTGAAACTTCGGCATCGACCGTACCGTTCGCGACGATCGGTCGATATCGCGCGCCAGAGGGCGCGGCAAGATAGGCTTGAAGATTATGTTCAGTTGTCGCGCGCGGCCAGACAGGTGACGCGTGATGAAGACGCGCGCCACCTGCAATGACGAGAGTCAACGGCCCTGAAAGCGTGGCTGACGCTTCTCGAGAAAGGCGTGCACTCCTTCCTTGTAGTCTTCACTATCGAAACATTGAGCGACCATCGCCGTGATTTTCTGCGTGTCGCGGTCAGCAGCCTCCTTGACCGCCTCGCGGATGGTGGCCTTGGCCGCCGCCATCGTCAGCGGCGCGTTGGCGGCCATCCGAGTGGCGTACTGACGCACTGCTGACTCGAGTTCGGCCGGTTCAACCAGCCGATGAATCAGTCCCATATGAAACGCTTCCTCGGCATCGAAGATCCGGGCCGACATCAGGATGTCACGCGCATTAGCCGGCCCCGCGATTTGCGATAAGGATAGGATACCGTCCAGCGGATACGCCAATCCGAGCCGCGCCGCGGGAATTCCGAACCGGGTACCGTGCGCCGCAATCCGGATATCACAGCAGAGCGCCACCTGCAGGCCGCCACCGATGCAAATGCCGGAGATCATTGCGATAACAGGTTTGGGACTGCTCATCAGCGCGTTGGTCGCGTTGCCCGGTGCGGAGCGATACATGCGCGCCTGGTCAGCATTGGCCCGATGGCTGGGGAATTCTGAAATGTCGGCACCCGAGATGAAGGCTTCGGGTGTGACCCCGCGCATGACAATTACGCGCACGTCTGGGTCTGCATTGAGTTCCTCAACCGCCTCGACGATTCGTTGCCACGCCTGATAGTTGAGTGAATTCCGCTTATGGGGACGGTTGACAATCATCCACCCGAGCGGCGCTTCGTGCTCGACCAGAAGAGGATTTTCAGGTTCGTTTTTGCTCATTGTTTTTCACCGACCTGGCATCTGCCGCCGCTCTGCGGTCGCGGCTCTGTTTTGCTCGGCCGCGACCACCACTATTCGCCAGCTCCCACTGGTTCTCCGTTATTTCAGGTGTGACTGAAAGAACGCGACCATCTTCGGCCATAAGTCAAACGCTGCCTTTTCGCGATAACTGGGGCGATAGTCAGCGAAGAAGGCGTGGCCGGCGTTCTTGAAGATTTCGCACTGTACGCTTTTACCGGCTTGCTGCAAGCGCCGTTGAATTTCGGCGCAATCGGCAGGCGAAGGGTTCTGATCCTCTTCACCGCCAACGACGTAAATTGGGCAGTGCGCCTGTGAGACAAGCTCAATAACCGGTGTTGGCCGCTCAGTCGTTGTAGCCGCTTCCGGCGTTGCCCGCGTCACGAAACCGCCCCAGCAGTCAATCGCAGCATTCACTTTGTCGCTGCTGCAGGCAAAGAGCAGCGTCCAACGGCCGCCTACGCAGAAACCGACACAGCCGACCTTACCGTTGCAGCCGGGTTGCGCGCGCACCAAGGCTGCTGCGGACTCGAAGTCACGCACCAGCTGCGAGTCCTTAAGCCCGAACATCTTGCTCATCACTTCGGCCATCTCCGGCGGGCTCTTAGGCGCGCCGATACGCGAATAGACGTTGGGTGCGAGCGTGATAAAGCCCGCATTCGCAAAGCGCCGGGCGACGTCGCGCTCGTGCTCGACCAGGCCGAAGGCCTCATGCAGCACGATCAGACCGGGATAGGTCCCGGGTGCTTTGGGCCGTGCCAGATAACCCTGCATTTGCGCCCCGTCACTGGTAAAAGTGACATCGCGCGTGTCCAGGGTTTCGGGATTTTTCACTTCACCCGCTAGAGCCATAAACGCCTACCTCCTGCCTCTGACTCGAATCTGCTTCGGTCGTGACGACCGGAGTCATCCATTTCTTTCCGGCCGACCTGAATAGCTAGCCGTGTCATACAAAACGCTTTTTGGCCCACCCGTCCTCGTAGGGTGTCAGGAAATTTGAGGTGAGCTGCAGATGCTTGAACAGCCATTTGCCGCTGACGCGAACGTACTCGTCGTGATAGACCGCGGCGAGCCAAACCGCCTGAGTTCCCGGCTCGCGCGTGGCCGGTTGCACCAGATACCATTGCCCGGTTGCGCGGTCGCCGTCCACGTCTATCCGAGGATTCATTACGTTGTGAATGGCAAAGGAAAACACTTCCCGGGCGCGGCGGAAAAAACGGCGGATATTTTCGCGCCCTTCCGCCTTGCCAAACTTGCCGCCATCCCAGACTGCGTCTTCGGTAAAGAGGTCGGCAATAGCGTCAGCATCGTAATTACTGTCGCAGGCAGCGGCATAACGCGCCTTTAGCAGCCTGATTTCGTCGATATCGGCCAGCTTGCGGAATCTCGCTTCAAGCGCTTCCATTCCTGTACTCACGTTGACCGCCTTTTAAGACCCTTCGCAGACTCGTTTTCCCTCGGGCTTTGCCCACCGGGCCCGCTTGTATTCCGCCTAGTGCCCCTGCGATTTCAGGGCTTCCGGGGCTTCACCCTGCGTCGGCTCACCGGCTCTGCTACCGTTCCGCCTCGTGATCGCACCTCCGTTCAGCTTCTTGCATAGCGCATTTTTCCCGCGATACCCAACGCACTAGCCGAACGTTGTTGGGTGCTCCCTTTAGTGGTTTGTTAATAAAATTTTCAAACAATGACTCTGCGAGGCATTTCAGCGAATCTATCAACTCTAAGCGACCGGTTAGGGGGCTCTTACTTTTGACCGCATTATCCGGCAAGCTGATTGCCGACGCTCTCGAGAGCGTAAGGCGCCTCCCAGCGGACCTTGTCCGATGCCCCACGTGCCAAATCCGTCCGAACTGAGCGACTGGCTCTCGACGTGGGGCTATCTCGGGGTTTTCATCTGCGTCTTCATCGGCAATCTGGGGATCCCGGTGCCGGAGGAAACCGTGCTTCTGGCAGCCGGATTTTTGGCCGGCCGCGGGGATCTATCTTTAGAACCGTTATACCTGGTGGGGATAGGAAGCGCGGTAACCGGCGATTGTTGCGGTTTCCTCTTCGGCCGGACCGGCGGGCAACGGCTGTTTCAGCGTCTCGCGCAAAGGTTCGCGTTTGTGCGAACCCGCTATGAGCGGCTGCAGGAGTTTTTCAAGACACACGGGCCCAAAGCGGTGTTTATGGCACGCTTTGTCGCAGGGGCTCGCTTTATGGCCGGTCCGATGGCCGGGGCCGCAGGGATGTCTTTTCTGAGCTTTCTTGGATGGAACGTGTCCGGCGCCCTAATCTGGTGCTCATTGGTAATTACCGTCGGATATCTCGTCGGGGATGAGCTTGAATGGGTTGCGCATGTGGTGCATACGGCCAGCCATTGGGTGGCGCTAGGAATCTTTCTCCTGGTCGCGGGTCTATGGGTTTTCTTACACAACCGGGAGCAAAAACGGTCATAAACGTCACCTATGAGCGGCCGTAGGCTAGCGGCCAAAATGAGTCTGGCGTTGGGCGATTTCGCTCGCAGTTCTTCGTTCGCTCTGGCGAGTTCGGCCGTGCGCCGTCCCCTCAATTCCAATTCATCGGGCGCTTTTTGCAATTCTCCCTAAGCGCGGGCGCCGGTTGCTGATTTCTTGGCCGAGCTCAACGCCATCACCCGATAGTATTCATCTGTGCGGTGAAAGCCCCGGCGGAAGCGCACAGGACTCAATAAAGGGATTAGCCACTAATTCAGTGAAAAATCGGCGCGCGTCGTCGGACCTTCGGTCACACCCTCAGCGTTAAGTTTCGGCGCCTCCACCAGCAAACGCGACTGAGCAATCCTGGCCTTCAGCGCCTGGTATACTGCCGCAGCGCGCGCCTCTGCCAGATGACGCAAGTCCTCATCGCTAACTTTGATGTTGGCGAGCAGCAATTTCTTCATTTCATCGGGTGGCAGCCTTTTGACCATCCCTACGAGGTCGCGAGGCTTGGCGAAATCGGCGGCTTTGTAAACCTGCCGGAGGTACTTGTTGTATTCGTCGGGCGTGACTTCCACTTGCTCGATTGCAACGAGTGCCGTGTTTTGGTGGCTATCTTCGGCCTTCCGCCGTTTGATTTCGTCCTCAAGTAGGGCTTCGCGCAAACCCTGAGTGTCCACTCTCGGATCGACGCGTCCGCTGATTTGCAATTTCAGCCCGGGCCGTTGTTCCAGCAATGCCGCTAATGTTTCGAGTTTATTGCGCTCTGGCTGAGTCAGCGTCGAATAGCCCGGAGCGAACTCCACATATGCGAGGGTTTTGTGTTCGCCGCCGATCGCCGAAGCGAGAGCCGTAAACGGAGAGGCAGCCGCCTTCATTATCACATTCAGCAATCCCTGCCAGATTATTCGGCCGAGGTCGAAATCCGGATCCGCCAGCGAGCCGGAAACCGGGATTCTCAAATCGATTCGTCCCTGAGAGTCTTTGAGCACCGCGACCGCCAACCGCACCGGCAGATTGCGTACGCTCGAACTCTCCACGCGGTCGCCGAAGCTAAGCTGATCGAGAATGATTTCGTTGGTAGCGGTAAGGTGCCGATTCGCGAGAATATAATGCACGTTACCCGTGAGTGTGCCGCCGGTGATCGGATATCCCGTGTATCTGGTGGCGTACGGCGTCAGCGGCGTCAGCTCGATCCGGCTTGCATTGGCCTGGAGGTCCAGTGAAGCCATCGGCGCCAGTGGATTAATCGAACCGCTGATACTGACTGGTGAAGTTCCGTTGACTTTTCCCGCCAGCACGATGCCCGCTGCTTCTGTGCCGTTGGTGCCAAAAGCTCCGATCTTTCCATCCAGGTGTGTCACAACCGCCGAATAATTGGGCTTTATGAAATTGTCGAGGTAATTGATCTCGCCGTTCTGAAGGGTGAAGCTTCCGACCGTGATATTTGCCGGGAATCCCGTCGCCGACGCTTTCCTTGATGGCCTGACCGAGGGCTGCGTGATCGGTGTGGAAGGCTCCTCTGGGCTGGTTACAATGTCGCGTAGATTGAGCCGGCCGTCAGCATTGAGGATCAAGCGGGCGTAAAAATTCGATACGGCCAACGCCGCAATCTGTATGCGCGGCTTCGATGGACCGTAGCGCATCTGGAGGCCGTTAAGGCTGAGCGCATACGCTCTCAGAAAGCTGACGCCAGTCAACCGATCGACCATCCGCAGGTTGCGGAACGTGACATCGCCGCGATATAGAGCATCGAATTTGCCGTCACGGAACTGTGCCCCCGCGTCACCGTTCATGGCGAGTTCGGCCTTAGTGATTTTTGCATTCAGCTTACTGGTGCCAAGCGCACTGACGATAAGCGGATCGACCCAGGCCAGATCGATGCGCTTCGTATTGATGTGAAACCGGCCTTGGAACGGATTGATCGCGGTTTCACCGGCCAACTTGAATGAGCCCTTGCCAGCCAGACTACCGTCCGCCTCGACCCCGAATGGTTTGGCGAAATCGTTCGTCATCCCATTCACGCGAATATTGAGCGGCACGATGCGCACCGAGAATTGCTGCCGTTGTGCATCATCCTCAATCGCGGCGTCGGCGCTTTCGAGCACGAGCGATTCGATCCGGTATTGCCAGGGCAATGAGCTGGCGCCGGCGGTCGCCTGCGCAGACGCGCCCTTGCTAAACGGCAGCTGCCCGCGAAATAGGGAGGCCAGGTTCAAATTGTTATGCGAGTCTCGGAGTGCGGTTACGTGCATCCCTTCGCCGCGCAATTCGCGAACGACAACCCGATGCGATGCCAGGTCGAACTGGTCGATATTTGTAGTGAAATGCTTCCATCCGACTATGCTTTGCGCCTGCCCCGGCGGCCGTAATTCGACTTGGTCAATCGTGAGCTGGGCGGGTTCCGCGTGGACGTTGAAACGACCTCCAAACGCAGCTCGAACGGTTACTTGCGCTGAAAACTTTCCCGACACGATTGATGCGGCCAGCACCGGCGCCATAAATCCCTGGAGTGAGGGGAGATCAACATTGACGCAAGCCAGCTTGCTGGTTGCCTGCGAGGACGAGAGGTTGAAGCTCCCATTGGCTGCCAGCCGGCCGCCGCTATTGAGGCTTGCATTGAAATTGTAGGAGGCGGGAGTTTCGCCAACATTAGCAAAGTTTTTCAGTCCGAGATGGATCGCTTGCAACTTCGTGAAAGTGGGCACCGCTTGGCTTCTGTTTGTAATATCAAGTGTACTGTTGTTGAGTTCCAGCGAATCTACCGTCAGCGAAAAATGAGAGCTGGCCGTTGCGTTGGTATTCTTGCCCAAACCGCTGGTCGGCGACGGACTCTCAAAGGCTGCGCTTGAAGGAGCCACCGCCATTGGATTCAACAATGCTGGAGCTTGCACCACAGCGGGGTTGACCTTCATGGTTTTGGTTGACTGAGTCGCCATAGGCTTTGCTCCCCGCGTTTGGGAAGAGGCAGAAGGCTGTGCCCAAGGTGCGCCAAGCAGCGAGGCCAGATTGGTCGTGCCGTCATGATTGACGACTAGATGAGGCGACAGCGAATCAATGCCGATCGAGAAAAGGTGCACCTTCGCCGCCAGCGGCTCGACCTGCGCCATCACGACCCGCAGTTGTTTCAGTTCGGCGAGAGGTGAATTAGTGAGATTGCTAATCGCGACGTTCTCCAGCGCTGCCGTGCCGCCGATTTGAAGCTGCGGGTGCCCGCTCGCCTGGATAAAATGAAGCTGGAGCGCCGCTGATAATTGGGCCTGCTTCAGTTTGAATGGCAGCTTGTAGGGTACGTATCCGGCGAAAGGGATGATGTCCACTTTTTGGAAACTGAGCTCGATTATCGACTCCAGATTGCCACGAAAGGGTTTGGTTTTCCCGGTCAGGGTGAACGGGGAGCCGTTGACCATCATCTGCAGCATCGGCTGCACGTAAATGTCGGCGTCGGTTGGCAGGTTGGCGATGAACGGAATTGCAAGCCGGATGTTTGCGAGCCGATGCACCTTTTTGAGCACATGGTCGTCGAACAAAATCACCCCGTTCTTGACTTCTATATTTGATACCGCAAACCGCAATGACGAGCTGCTTGAAGTCCGCCTTTGACCCAAGGAGGAGAGCAGATCCGAAAAATCGAACGTCTGCGGCCCCAGCCGTGCGACGCTAATCGAGGGCCGCTCGACAGTAAGCTCCTTAATCACTACTGCCAGGTGAGACAGCGACGTCCAGGAGAGCCGCAGGTCGATACGTCCAACGTCAATGAAATGCTGAGAGCCGTCGCGGCCGGCTACACGCAGATCAGCAATGACCAGCCGTAGCCGGTAAGGATTGAATTTAATGCGGCCTACCGAGACTCGCCTATGCAGTATTGTGGCAGCCTGATTTTGCGCCAGGTATCGAATCACCGCCGGCGCGCCGAAGTAGGTGGTTGCACTGTAGAAAAGGAAAACGGATGCGAGCACTAGCGCGATTCGCGTGAGCCGGGTTTTGGGCCAAATCGTCATAAACCTGCGCCCCGGCACGTGCGTTCGGAGCATCCGGGTGTCGCATCAGCGCGCTTTTTGCGAACGAGCGGGCAAGTTCCCGCGTTGTTCAACAGCAACTAATACAAAAGCATGATGGCAGAAAAGATTCGTAGAGAGGCGCAAAAGAATTTACTCATCCGCTCTGATGCCTCGGATACGCTCGGATACCCTCCTTCGTGTTGCATTGACCGTGATGCCACGCGTCTCGATCGGGCATCGATCTCCCCCCTGACTAGGTGCAAATTTATCAACGGGGGTTCAGATAGACGCGTCAGAACGAAATGAATTTAAGAAACACTTTCCGGCTGTCACAAGGTTCAAACGGCGCGGCTAACATAAATCAGCGCGCGACGGTAATCATTGCGGGCGCGTTACTGCTGCTGGCAGGCTTCACCATCGTCAAATTCCTGCTCAACTTCGATCAACTGCAACGCGTTGCAGAGGAGGACAGCAGCACCGGCACTGTCGAAGCAAACTCCTCCACTGAGGCATCCGGTCCAGAAGCGACTGACTCGCCACGTGCGACGACCGCATCGCGCGCCGCGGAGCCGGCTGAAGTAGCGGCGTGGCTCGCTCCGCTCAATCGCTATCGAGCGATGGTGGGGCTTGCTCCAGTCACTGCGGACGCCCAGCTCAGCCGCGGCGATTTCCTCCATTCGCATTACCTTGCCGTGAATTATACCTCTCGACTGCCTGAGCTCCACCTGGGTGCCGACGCGCATACCGAGGATCCAACCAAACCGGGGTTTACCGCCGAAGGAGCGGCAACGGCGCGAGTCAGCGACGTTGACTGGATGTGGGATCCCCGGGGCCGGCCGAAGCCTTCGTGGGCGATCCACAATTGGATGCAGGTGCCTTTCCACCGCATTCAAATTATTAACCCCTACCTCCACAAAGTCGGCTATGGCACTGATTGCCAGGGCGCAGTTTGCTTCGCAGCGCTGAACACGGGCACGGACGTTGACTCGCCGCAGTCGATTCCGTCGCCATGGCCCCAGCCGCTGGTCTTCCCCCCTGACGGCTCGGTGATGGAAGCAGGGGCGTTCAGCGGCGAATGGCCCGATCCGTTGACTAGTTGCCCAGGCTACACGCCGCCCGCCGGCCTGCCGATTAGCCTGGAATTGGGAAACTTAATTGAGCCAGGGTTGTCTGATTACTCGATCAGAGCGGTTGACGCCAACCGCGCAGCGGTTGAGGCGTGCGCGTTTGACACCAATACTTACGTCAATTCGGATCCAGCCGCACAAAGTGCCGCTCGCGCCATCCTGAGCCACTTCGGTGCGATCATAATTGTGCCGCGCCGACCTTTGTCAGCGGGTCGCTATGTAGTTGCGCTCACCGCCGGACAAAGGTACACGTGGTCCTTTTCAATTGCTGAGCGAAATCGAGAGTAATCGAGAGTAAAAGTCATGGTCCCAATTCCGCTCAAGATATCCACGGTCGCTGTCGGTCGATACATAACCCTTGCGCGCGAGCGCCTGCTCGAATAGGTGAGATAGGGTGTACAACAGTCCATGGTTGGTGAGGAACAGGCGGAGACGCCTGTGCCACTCGGCTCCGAGTCCGTGGGTTTCGAGCCTGCTCACAACGTGCCTCGTGTTCGTACTGGCTGTGACGGCCGGGTCCGCATCAGGCGCGGCTAACAATTCCAAATTGGACGGAGTTCCTGTGCGAAATACCGGACATTACGCAGTTATTGATACCGACCGTGGCGAGGTCGTGCTCGAGCTCTACGCGGCCGAGGCACCCAAGACGGTTGCAAATTTTGAGAAGCTCTCCAAAGACGGCTTTTACAATAAGCTGACGTTTCATCGAGTCGAGCCTGGCTTCGTCGTTCAAGGCGGTGACCCGGCCGGTGACGGTACTGGCGGCCCCGGGTACGATTTGCCGGCGGAAATCAGTCCGACCGAAAAGCACGTTCGAGGCACATTGGCGATGGCGCGGCGTGGTGATCAGGTCAATCCCGATCGCAAGTCGAGCGGCAGCCAATTCTATATCTGCCTCGAGCCGGCGCCATTCCTCGACGGCCAGTACACCGTCTTTGGCGGTGTAGTCGAGGGAATGAACGTCGTCGATAAGATCAAAGTCGGTGACCACATTAAAAAGGTCACGTTAAGCTCGACGCTCCCGAGCTGAAGCGGTCATGGCCGGTTCACCCAAAAGCGGGCGTCTAGGCACCCCCTCCCCGGCGCGGGAGTCGCCACCCTTTTCCCTGCAAAAAAGCGGGCGAAGGAACTAAGGAAGGGAGCCGCGTATGGGGCCCTACTTCACCGTTGATCTTCACCTGCACACGAACCGTGGCAGCGCCGATTCGAACTTGTCGCCGCGCGAGTTGATCGAGCGTGCTCAAGCGATTGGAATCGGGGCTATTTGCGTGACCGAGCATGACAACATATGGGATCTCGATGAGATCTCGTTGTTAGCCGCCGAGAAAGGCGTTATTTGCCTACGCGGAATGGAAGTGACAACCGAGATGGGGCATGTCGGCGTGTTCGGACTCGGTGAGTACGTTGGTGGCATCTACAAGCTGGCCGAACTGCGGAAAGTAGTGGACCGTGTGGGCGGGCTCATGATCGCCAATCACCCATTCCGCTACAAACTCGACCCGCGCTTCTCATTTATCAACCCCGACCATGAGCCAATCGATATCGAGCATCCGGAGCGCGCAACGAAACTCGAGATTATTCAGTCGTGCGATGCGATCGAGGTGCTGAACGGAGCCTGCTCAGAGGAGGAAAACCTGTTCGCCCTGAAGGTTGCACGCGCCCTTAATAAGGCCGAAGTAGCCGGTTCGGATTCTCACTCGGCCAATTCGGTCGGTGTAGTGACAACGCTCTTTTCCGGCCCCGTATGCAGCGCTCAAGAATTGATCGAGGCGATCAAAGCGCGGGATACTCGCGCCGGCCGCGGCCTGCTCAATGGCGCCGTGACATCCTTCGATCTGCCATGATTCGAGAGATTAGGTCTGCAGTCAGCGCGGGGGTTCGAGCCGCATCCGTGCATCGAGTACAATTGTGCCCTGGCCTGACGGCTGTACGCTTATCGGGTGCAGCTCCAATTCGACCATCTCAGGAATCGCCTCGACCAACGCCGAGATGCGCGTGAGCAGAGCGGCCAACGCTTCGCCGCCACCTGGACGCGTATCGCGATAGCCGTCGAGCAGCCGGTTCGATCTGAGCGATGCGATCATCTCGGCCGCATCCACGTCGGTTACAGGGTGTAACCGAAACGCGGCATCATCTTTTGGTGCGCGTCGCAGACTCCTGACCCTTCGAGTGGGCTCAGGGCTTCGGCCGGCTACTTCCGGCCTCGGCTCCTCAGCTCCGCTGCACTCCGCCGCGCCCATTAACTCGGCGATGGGGCCGCCAAACCCGCACGATATCAACACACCGAAGATCGGATCCGTGGTGATACCGGCGAACATTGCGATGCCCGAAGGGGACTCCTCAGGACCGGCCGGCAGGTCAGGTGTCGAAGCGGAGTCTTCCGATTGCGCGATGGCGATTCCGGCGGCGCGGAGTATAGTCGTTATTTCTTCACGCGACAAAGCGCATGCGCCACCGGCATGCGACAGCGCTCGGTTAACCACTGCGCGAATCGTATCGCGGGCAAAGCCGCTGAGGGCATGGACACTGCCGCGCGGACGACTGCGCCATTGCGAGTAGCGCCAAGCCGCGCCGAGCGCGATCGCGGGATTTTCGGGGAACGAATAGGTGGGGATAGTCCCGCGTGCAGCGCAATCTAGCCCAGTCCGCATCTTTCCAGGCGACTGAAATACCGCCAAGACAGGCTTATGCGCAGGAATTTGAGCGGCACCGCGTGCTATTGCAGCCGCCGCTTCAGACGGATGTCCTGCGATCGGCGGAGCGTAAATCGCCACGACCGAATCAACGTTGGGATCATTCCCGACTATAGCCATTGCATCTCCGAGATCGCTCGAACTGGCGGAGGCAGTCATATCCACCGGATTGCTAATATTGGACGTTGTTTTCAGTCGCAAGCCTAGTTTCTCAATCGTCGCCGGCTGCAATTCAGGCAACATCAACCCTTGTGCGTCGCAGGCATCAGTGAAGAGCACAGCGGGACCACCGGCGTTGCTGACGACACCGACGCCGGGGCCCATCGGCAGCGGTTGGGTCGAGAGTACCGCGACGACGTCGAAGAGTGCTTCGAGCGTATCTGTACGTATCACACCTGCCTGAGCGAATAACGCATCGACTGCGATATCGCGATTGGCGAGGGCGGCCGAGTGGGCAGACGCGACCCGCCTACCGGCAGCGGACCGTCCCGACTTTACCGCGACGATAGGCTTGATCAGTGCGGCATCGCGCGCCGCTCTGGCGAAATTCCGCGGATTACCGACACTCTCGAGGTAAAGCGCGATGACCGTGGTGCCAGCGTCGCGGGCCCAGTAGGCAATCAAGTCGTTATTCGATACGTCGGCGCGATTGCCCGCCGCGACGAAGCTGGAAATGCCGAGATGACGGTTGCGGAGATGCTCAAAAATCATGATTCCGAGCGCACCGCTTTGCGAGAAAAATCCGATATTTCCAGCCGGCGGCTGCACGGGGGAAAACGTGGCATTGAGATGCACTGTCTCTTCTGTGTTGACCACGCCCATGCAATTGGGTCCAACCAGCCGCATCCCGCTGTGACGCGCGAGGTCGCGGATGCGCATTTCGGCCTCGCGTCCGGCCGCGCCCGTTTCGCCGAAGCCCGCGGTAATCACGACCACGGCATGAACACCGGCGCGCGCACATCGGTCGATCTCCTGCTCGACTGCCGCCGCCGGTACGGCGATAACCGCAAGGTCGATAGGCTCACCGATAGCGGAGAGCGAAGCGACCGATCTGATTCCCTGGACTTCAACGGCGGCGTGGTTGACCGGATAGAGCGCGCCCGTAAAGCCGCCATCGCGCAGATTAGCGAGGATCGCGCCACCGATTTTCGTGCGGTCGCGCGACGCGCCGATGATCGCGACCGATTTCGGCCGTAGTATCCATGCGACGCTGCGGGCCGCCGCCTCGCGTTCGCGTGCATCGCTGGCAGCGACAAATTCTTCGGTTTCAGCAGTTGGAAAAGCCAAATGGATCACGCCGGCGGCACTCGCGCGCTTCACTCGAAATCCGCTCTTAGCGAAGACTTCGAGCATCCGGTTGTTGTCGCCCAGCACATCAGCCTCGAATTCGCTGATGCCGGCCACGCGCGCAATGCGGCCCAGATGCTCCAACAGCACGGTCGCGATGCCCCTCCCTTGATGTTCATCAACCACCGCAAAGGCGACTTCGGCGCGCGCCGGAGCGGTGCTGCGCACATACCGGGCGACACCGATAAAGCGCTCTTCTTCCCCATGCCATAGCGTCGCCACCAACCCGACATGATCGATAAAATCCAGCTGCGTGAACCGTGTCAGCTCCGCCTCGCTGAGTGAGCGTTTTACGCCAAAGAAGCGGTGATATCGCGAATCTTCGCTGAGTTCTTTGAAATGACGGAGCAGCCGTTCGCGATCGTCAGCCCGAATCGCGCGCACATGAATCGACCCGCCGTCGCGCAGGATCTCTTCGGCGCTGTAGTACGCCGGATCAAAAGCACCGCTGCCCGCCATTGGAACTTCCTAAAAGATGACCGATCAATGCTTGTGTCGGGTCAGGAACGATCGAGCAGAAGATCGTTCTGCACGGGATCCTTGCCGCTCGTGACGGCGTTGACAATCAGCTTGGAGGCCATTACCGCGGTCTGGTTTTTGGCAATGAGGCTTTGTGCCAGTTCGTTTACCGCCGGATGAAGCTCATCTTTTTTTACCACTCGATTCAACAGTCCCATCGCGAGCAGCTCAGCGGCCGTATAACGGCGGCAGGTGATGATGATCTCCTTCGCCCGCGTGGGTCCAACATGCGCAGCCAGTAGAGCGGTGGAACCGGCACTGAGTGGAACGCCGAGGTTGACTTCCGGGAACCAGAACTGTGCCTCCTCGACCGCAATTTTGAGGTCGCATCCCAATGCCAGCGCCCATCCGCCGCCGACCGCGTATCCATTGATCGCCGCGATGGTGATTGGTTCCAGGTTCACCAACACCTCGAGTACGCGTCCGACCAGACGTCCGCGCCGTTTACGGTATTGGGCGAAGATGCGTTGCCGCTCCTGCTCGTCGCTGATACCGCGGATCTGTGACAGATCGGCGCCAGCGGAGAAAGTGTTGCCCGAACCAGTAAAAATCATCACCCGCACCTCGGGATCATCGCGCATCCCGTGCAGCATGTCCTCCAGTTCCAGCAAGATCTCCTCGTTTAGCGGATTACGTTTTTCCGGACGATTAAACGTCAGGGTCGCGATGTGGTCTTTTTTGCTCAGCACAAAATGTTGCGGCATTCGACTGCTCCTCAGCGGTCGTCTGGTTGAGCCTCGATCAAAACTTGATACGCTCGCACCCCCAGACACTCTTCTGCTTGGGGCAAGGTCAATGCAAGAAGACCAGGAACGGTCAGCAGACGTTCCGCCCGCAGGCACAGAAGACCGCAGTAAGACACCGCTCGCCGATAAACCGCTCCATGCTGTTGAAGGTGGAACGCTCGTCTAAGAGGCGCCGAGCATGGTGAGCTGTAAAGGATGCTTAGCAGTTGTGCTTGACGCCGCAAAGATCTTGCAGCACTGATCTTCGTTCAGCCTTAGAGCTCTTCAGGTTTTTCCACTGGCCTCAGCTTTGCTCGGTTATTCTTGGCTTCGCTGCGATCCCCCGAACGCGGCAAGCAAGATGAACGGCGCCGTCCGGACTCCGCGTGCCTGTCCTCCCGCGGATGGTTCGGCCGGCGCCCAAAGCATCAGAGTGGAGGTAAGAGCGACGAGCGTGAGGTGCCTTATCAGATCCACACAACTCGAGTCGTCCGCACATTGTGCAAGGAAACCGCGCCAAGATTCTGCTCGATAAGGCGCCAGCGAGATTAGAGGCGCAGCAATTCGCGATAAAAGCGTAGAGCACCCTCAACTTCTGACAGCAGATTATATTCGTTGGGGGCATGAATCACGCCGGTCGATGGACCCGGTCCAAACACCACCGGAACGATTCCCTTGCTCGCATAGATCCCGGCTTCGGTACATCCTGCTTTGACGCCGGTTTCAAGCGGCAGATCCGCCGCGGCCAGGGCAGCCATCGCCAACTTTACCGTCTCACCTTCTAAAGAGCTTCGAAAGGCCGGATTCGCGCGGCGTTCAGTGACTCTGATCTTGTGATCCGGGTACAAACGCGATAGCAATTCGACGATCTCAGCGACCCCCTGCCTGATTTCGTCGAGTGGAAGAGACGGCGGCGGCCTGAATTCGAATTCGAGCAAAATCGATTGCCGGCTCGATCGGATCACGCCGGGGTTAAAGGTCAGGGTAGGCGCCGCATAATCAGGTTCGGGTCTGCCCGCGCGGTTGGCGAACTTGGCGAGCTCCCTTAGGAGCACGGACAGCACGGAAAAAACGTCGCTGGGTGCGAATTCAGCGCATGTGCGGCGGCCCTGCTCCACTCGCGCCGTTCTCTCAACCGCCTGCCCCGGTTCGCCGCAGATCGCGACCTCGCATCGGGCCGGCACCTTGTTTACAGCGTCACCACCATTGATGCTGGCGATACGTAGATCCGGCCGCCGCTCCAAAACATCGACGGCGAGTTGAATCGCGTTCACGCCGAGCGCGGGCGTACTCGAATGCGCCGCGCGTCCCTCGAAAATCAAGTAATAAACGGGAAGTCTCTGCTGAGCTTCGTGGTCGTCGATGTGCGGATAAAATTCAATCTCGAGCTCAAAGACCATCAGCCCTTTGTGCGCGGTGATAACCTGGAGATGCGACGGTTCGCCGATGAATGCCAGCGCTCCTCTGGGCAGTATACCGGCAGCGGCGAGTTCTTTGGCGCCGACCAGGCCGTGCTCTTCGCCAAACGTGGCAATCAGATAGACATCGCGGTGCGGCGTACCGCATTCGATCAGCGCCAGCGCCTTGGCGACGAAATCGAGCTTGGTGTCCGCCGCGCCGAGTCCGTAGATACGTTCGCCATTGAACGTGGGGACGAATGGGCCGTGGGGACATTCCGTCCAGGATGCGGCATCCCCTGGCGGCACTGTATCCAGATGCGTATTAAGTATCAGGGGAGCGCAGTCGTGCTGGCGGCCGCGCGCCATGCAGACAAGATTCGCCTGCGAAGCACCTTCAGATTGCGATGGGATCACGCGCGCCTCAAGTCCATGAGGCTGAAGCAATTCGTGCGCGCATAATTCGACGATCTCTCGTGTACCTTCGCCGGTCACACTCCGGCAGGCAAGCAGGCGCTGGCACCATTCGAAGAGCTGCGCGTCCATCCATTCAATTCTTCGCTTCACACTCGAGCTAGGCAACAGACGGCGGCGGCAGTGGTGCTGCATGAGAGACAAGTACAATCGATGCGTCGCCTGACCAACGTTTTCACAGAGAAGCGGTCCGGCTCCGCTGAACTGGCGACAACGGCTATTTAAGCGCCCGATGCAAGGCGACCATACCGAACCCGGTGAGCTTGTAGCTGACGTCGGCAAAGCCCGCCTCACGCATCATTGCGGCGACCTGGTCGGCATCAGGGTGAATGCTCAGGGAATCGAACAGGTAACGGTAAGCGCCATAATTGCGGGCGACAACTATGCCCAGGAGTGGGACGAAGGCAGCCATGTAGAAAGCGAAGAAGCGTCTCAGGGGCCCATGCGGCGGAGTCAAGTCGAGACATACCAGGCGTCCGCCAGTTCTCAATACGCGGCACAATTCAGCGAAGGTCTCTTGGAGATTGCCGACATTGCGGAGCATAAAGCCGTTAACAATGCAATCGAACGTGCCGTCCGCGAACGGCAACCGCATCGCATCAGCAGCGATCAGAGCAACGCTGCGGCGCATTCTTGTCCGCGCCGCCTTTCGAGTAGCGGCTTGCAGCATCTCGACACAAAAATCGGCTCCAATCACAGTACGCGCTCCCTGCCGCATCATCTCGAACGCCAGTTCACCGGTACCGGAGGCGATATCGAGCCCAATGGCACCGCGCGGTTCGGCCATCGATACGGTCTCACGTCGCCATCGATGGTCGAGGCCGAGCGTCATCAATGAATTGATCGTGTCGTAGCGCGGCACGATCGAGGCGAACATGTCGCGGATCTGCTTGGGTTGCGGACGTGGCACGCTGAGATGAGGGACGCCGTGCGTGTTCACTGAATTCGTCGAGTCTTGACCGGCAACTCAAACCTAGGGGTCTCCTGCCGGCATGTCAAATACCGGTGCTCCGATATGTGCGGCAGAGGCAATCAGGCCCGCGTATAAGCGGCTTTGCACACCGGCCCTTGCTAAACTTGCTGGCGTGAGCAACTGGAGACAAAGCGGTTTCGTGCGTTTTCTCGAGAATCACAAGGGCAATGTGGCGCTGTCTCTGTCCGTACTGCTTTACCTCGTCAGCTGGCCGGTGGCCATGCTGGATCGCGCTGCCGCTCAAATTATACGGGCGGCCGGCGAAGCATCGCTCGTGGGCGGAATATGCGATCTGATCGCGCTGAGAATGATCTTCGAACAGCACTGGTACTTACCCAATTCCGGCGTGCTGCAACGAAATAAACACAAGTTCATCGACGGAATTGCCGACCAGATTGAGCGAAAATGGCTTACGCCAGACATGATCGGCAAGAAACTGCATGAACTAAAACCCCTCGACAGGCTTGCCGGCCATCTCAGGACGGCATCGCTCAAAACATTGGTGCGTGAGGAACAGCTCGAGCGAATTTGCGCTGAGGCCGCGCACTACCTGGAACCTGAGACCGTAATCCGATTTTTCGAGCAATTAACTTCTCGGGTAAGGCCGGCGAGGGCTTTAGATCGGTTGAAAATGGCGCTTGTAAAGGCATTCGCACGCCGAGAATGCGAGCGTTTGCGCGAAAAGATTCGCAACTTACCCCATGATGAGCAGCTAATCGCGATTGCGGATTCCGCCATTCACGATATCGGTGCCGCCCTGTTTGACGAAGATAACGTGCTTCGCAAGACCGCCGATCATTGGATGGATGCGATTGTCGGGGAAGTCATGCTAAGGAGTCGCGGTGAGATTGCACGGATGGTGCGTGAAAACCTTAGCCGTCTCAGGGACGAGGAGATTCGCGAACAAATCGAGAGCCGCACTCGAACCCATCTCGACTGGATCCGCGTCAATGGGGGAGTTTTCGGAGCGCTGCTAGGCTGTTTGTTCGCGCTGTTGAATGCGGCGCGCTATGACTTGCAAGGTCTCTTGCGGCTATTGACGTTCTAGGAGACTGCTTTCTGTAAAAACATGATGGCGCGGGTGGTGATTGTCGGGGCGGTCGGAACGCTGGAGCGGCTGACCTACGCCGTGCCCGCCACGATCGCGGAGCTGCTGGCCCCGGGTCATCGCGTCCTCGTGCCGCTTCGTTCCCGGCGCGTGACTGCGATCGTAACCGAAGTCGGCGATGATCTCGACCGCGGCGGGGCAATTCCCAAAGCAATCATCGAGTTGCTTGAGCGGCGCCCGCTCTTCGACCCGGCGCACCTTCAGCTTATTGAATTTCTCGCCAGCTACTATCTGGCGCCGATTGGAGAGGCGTTCCGAAACGTGCTGCCGTCGCTGGGACGGGTCGAATCACGCCGAATGTTTCGCCTCGCGAGGGCTCCCAACTTATTGGCGCAAGCTGCTTTTATCCCACTCGAGCGAGAGATCATCGACGCGCTCACGAAGCGCCCAATGACCCAGCGGCAGCTCGATAGTCTGGGCGAGCCCGCTGAGATCAAAAGGATCATTGAGCGTTTGATGGCCGATGGGTGGATCACGTCGCGCGACGCAATGCGGGGAAGGCATCGCGAACGAACGCCAGGAAATCAGGAAGGAAGCATAGCTAGCAAGGGCACTGGGCCGGTGGAGCCGCTCGTCCACTCTTTTGAAGGCGTTTCCGGCTATCCAGGAAGTTCCGGCTCGGAATTAACCTCCGAGCAGGCAGCGGCAGTTTCCGCGGTCACGCCGCCAATTCGCCAGCGACAATTCGAGCCCTTTCTGCTCTGGGGTGTCACGGCGAGCGGAAAAAGCGAAGTCTATATTCGCCTCGCCTCGGAGGCGCTCTCGGTCAAGCGCCAGGTTCTCGTGCTCGTTCCAGAGATCGCGTTGGCCGATCAATTGGTCGGCTCATTTAGGGATCGCTTCGGTCCGCTCGTCGCTGTCGCGCATAGCGCGCAGAACGTTGCCGAGCGTTGGGCGAGCTGGATGGCGGCCTTGAATGGTGACGCCAGGATAATGATAGGTCCGCGCTCCGCGATTTTCGCCCCGATCGGTGAACTTGGGCTTATCGTCGTAGATGAAGAGCACGACAGTGCCTACAAACAAGAGGAAGGGATTCGTTACAATGCCCGCGACCTCGCGGTGGTGCTGGGGCGTTTAAGCAGTTGCCCGGTAGTACTCGGCTCCGCGACGCCGTCGGCGGAGTCATACGCCAATGGGCGCCGTGCGCGCTATCGCATGCTGCAAATGACGCGGCGTGTAAAGGAACGCGAATTCGCCCGCGTCGAGATCATAGATCTTCGGCAGCATCGCGCCGCATTAGGGCGAGCGCGGACCACTGCGCCAATAGGGCGCGAAGCGAGTTGTCAGACCATTGGGCCCAACGCTCGTGTTGCGGCAATCCATCTGCCACTCTCTTGCGAGAGATTTGACGTATCGGAGGCTGCGGTAGAGGCGGCGGGTTCTGCCCCCATAGCGGACCAAGTCCCGCTTTCACAATCGCTGATCGAAGCGCTGCGAGAGAACCTCGCCACGGCGGGGCAGAGCCTGGTGTTTCTGAACCGGCGCGGCTACCACAATTTCCTGCAATGTCATCTTTGCGGCAATGTCATCACTTGCACCAGTTGCAGCGTGAGCATGACATTTCATCTACGCGGCCGCATTCTGCGATGCCATTACTGCGGGGCGAGCGAGCCGGCCCCCGAGAAATGCTTTGAATGCGGCGGGTTCGGTTTGGAGGGTCAGGGTTTTGGCACCGAACGCCTGGTGCACGCGCTCGCCCGGCTCTTCCCGTCAGCCCGCATTGAGCGGATGGATAGCGATACGAGCGGCAGACGCGGGGCGCGCAGCGCGATTTTGCGCGGCGTTCGCTGTGGTGAGGTCGACATCCTGGTCGGCACCCAGATGATCACGAAAGGGCTCGATTTTCACAACGTTACTTTGGTCGCGGTAGTGCTGGCTGACCTTTCGCTCAACATGCCCGATTTCCGTTCTGCCGAACGTACTTTTCAATTGCTGACGCAAGCCGCGGGCCGCGCTGGGCGCGGGGAGCGGCCGGGCCGTGTACTGATCCAAACCTACGCGCCGCATCACTACAGCATCCGCGCCGCACGCGACCAGGATTATGCACGCTTTATCCGGCGCGAGATGGAATTGCGGCGCGAACTGATGTACCCGCCATTCGCGCGAATGGCTTTGGTGCGAATCGAGGGCTATGAATCGGCGCACGTTAGCGAGGCCGCAAGGAAAGTTGCAGCACTGCTTGCCCATGCGGCGAAGCTGGAGAGTGTGCGGGTGCTGGGCCCGGCCCCTGCGCCCATCGAGCGCATAAAACAGCGCTACCGCTGGCAGGTGCTGCTCAAGGCGCCCGCACGGCAGGAGTTGCGCGCGGCCCTCGCCGAACTCGCTTCATATTCAGCTCACGACGGCGTCCGGGTCAGCATCGATATCGACCCGGTGAATATGCTGTAAATCAGCAAGGTCGCGGGCTTTATTACACGGACTAATTTTGCGCCGGAACTGGAGACTGCTAGCATCGGACGCGCGGCGACCTGCTGTAGCCGCGAGGTTTTGTGCTGAAGGAGCATGAGTTGAGTACCGAGTTTCCTGCCCCGCGGCGTGTCATTGAACTCGCGATGGATGACGGGGCCATCATCCGTGTTCGGCAGCATGGCAATCCTGCCGGCCCGCGACTGGCCCTAAGTCATGGCAATGGACTTGCGATCGATGGCTACTTATCCTTCTGGGGCCGACTGCACGAACGCTACGAGTTGATCCTGTTCGATTTTCGCAATCACGGCCAAAACCCGCTGCACAGTTTCACACATCATAACTGGCCGCAGTTTATCCACGACCTCGAGCGCATCTTCGAATGCGTTCAGCAAAACCTGGGCGTGAAGCGTACGGCTGGGGTGTTTCACTCGCTCTCGGCGGTGACTTCGGTGATGCAAACGCAGCGTATGGGTAAGCGATGGGACCCGCTCGTGCTGTTCGATCCCCCGTTCTATCCTCCTGACGGCCATCCCATCCGTGAGTTGCAACGCGGTACTGAAGACGATATTGCTTCGCGCGCAGAGCGGCGAACGCCCAGCTACGCAGACCCGATGGATTTGGCGCGGCAGTTTCGGCGGCGATTTCCGCGATGGCAGCCCGAAGCGTATGAGCTGATGGCGCGGGCAACGCTCCGTTATGATGCGAGCGATGGACGATGGGTGCTGGCGTGTCCGCGCGAATATGAGGCGCATGTCTTTCGCAGTAATCGCGAAACCAGCACGTGGCAGCGCCTGCGCCATATGCCTGTGGCGGTAAAGCTGATATGCGCCGATCCTGCCGACGGCGGGCCGCCCGCTTTGATCGGGCGCGCGCTGGCCGCAGAGGCTTCGGTCGAATACGAGCCAATCGCAGGAACGTCCCATTTCCTCCAGATCGAACAGCCGCAGGAATGCATTCGAGGGATGGAGGCCTTCCTTGTCAGGCACGGATTTCTCAATTAAGTCTCTGGCGATTCGTGTGCGAAAATCGAAACAGAGTCCTCAGCCCATTCTCTCCCGCAATCACGGCGACCTCACCTCTCCACCAACAAAGCAGGAGACGGACGGGCAAGCAGCGGGGAAACGGCAAAGTGGGGCGCCTGCTCGCGGAAGGATTCTCACCCGGCGCTCGTATCTACCCGCCTCCTTGGCAGCCACCGGCGCACAGCTTAATGGCCGCAAAGCGACCGCGCGTGATGTGCGGACGGTAATTGCAGTTTCAAAGCTTCGCGTCGAACGTGAAGCGGTGATCCTCGAATCGATCGACTGGGTCGTTGAACGCGGGCAGCATTGGGCAATACTCGGCGCAAACGGCTCTGGGAAAACCTCGCTGCTGAGCACCCTCACCGGATATATGCCGCTCACCGCAGGCGAGATTTCCTTGTTAGGAGAGACCTATGGAAGAACCGATTGGCGCGAATTGCGCAAACGCGTTGGCATAGTAAGTTCCAGTATCCATCAGTTGGTTGAGGGTCATCAGACTCCACTTGACACTATTATCGGTGGCCGCCACGCCATAATCGGGATGTGGGGCGAGGTCAGGCCCTCAGAGCGCCGCCGAGCCGAGAAAATTTTGCGGCAGATCGAGGCCGAGGCTATCGGCAAGCGGCCCTGGCGAGTGCTATCTCAGGGAGAGCGGCAGCGTGTACTGATTGGACGGGCATTGATGGCGCGGCCGCAATTGTTGATTCTTGACGAGCCGTGCGCCGGGCTTGACCCGGTCGCGCGAGAGCATTTCCTCCAATTTCTTGAGCGGCTGGCGCAGACACGCCATGCACCGACGTTGGTGCTCGTAACTCACCATGTCGAGGAGATCGTTCCGGCGTTCTCCCACGTGTTGTTGCTACGAAAGGGGCAAGTGCTCGCCGCTGGTCCCAAGAGCAAAGTGCTCACCTCCGGTACCATGTCGCACGCGTTCAACGCGCCGGTGAAACTGCGGCGTCAGCGCGGCCGTTATTCGATCAGCGTCAGCGCGAGCGTTGGGGTAGTGATCTGACGAAGAGGGGATAAAGCGAAGTTTGCGGCCAGTGGCGTCTTTTCACCCCAATCGCTTTCTTCGTCGGCAACGCCACAGCTCTTGACCAGCCGAACGGCCCGGTCTGTGGATGATCCATGGCCTGGCTACTCTGCATCCTCGCGGCGATGATGGCTGACAGCCGTGGTACCGCCTTGAAGTGACCTTAAAATATCTGTCTTGGTAACAATTCCCTCGAGCGCACCGCTGGGCGGCCCGACGAGCAGCATCTGTTGGGAGTCCTGCTGCAGCAGTAGCCGCAGCGCTTCCAATAAGTCACAGGAGCCTGGTACGCGAGCGCTCGTGCGGTCGCAAACCTCACCGACGCTGACTCGGTCCCATCGTTCCGGTGGCGTCCGGCTTAAGATCCAAACAGCGACGGTCCCTACCGCGCTGTCGCTATCATAAACTGGGAAGATCGCGTGAAAATGGTGCGCCGAGACGCTGCGAGCGAAATCTTGCAGCGAGGCGCTGGCTTGCACGGACACCACCTCGCGGCACATCACCTCTCGTACCGAGACCCCCATCATGCCACTGAACCTCGCCACTTCATGCAACCGCTGATCCCGCGACGCTGATGACTCGCCGGAAATCGCGTACGCGCAGGCGGCGCCGATTAGAGACGGGATGATAAATGAGTGGCCGCCAGTCGTCTCAGCGACGAAGACGACCGCGGTAAGCGGAGCTTTGTAGCCAGCGGCGATAAAGGAAGCCATCCCCACCGCAGCGTAAAGGTCGAATGAGGGCGTGTGCACGATTGACTGCGCAAAAGCGCTGCCTAGTGCACCGCCAGTTAGAAATAGCGGGACGAACATGGCGC
The DNA here is from genome assembly GCA_963752805.1 of Binataceae bacterium (SeqCode). Classification (GTDB taxonomy): domain Bacteria; phylum Desulfobacterota; class Binatia; order Binatales; family Binataceae; genus JAMXLL01. The sequence continues at coordinate 39,744 of CAVWAA010000029.1, read as the reverse complement.
TTACACCGCCACAACCGAGCGAAAACAACGTCGCTGCGAGTTTCAACACCGCAAACCAAGCCAGTTGATCGCTCGAATGTGGCCGGGTCAGGACCAGCCTGACCGCTTCATAATTGGGACCGATAGGGATTAGGCCACCAGGACAGGCCGTGACAAAAGCCAATCCGCAAATTCCAGTCAGCAGCCCGCCCGCCGCCAGTTTCGCCACGTGTGGGATAGCAAGATTGACCATGAAGCCGCGAAAACGCCGGAACGTGATTGTGAACGGCATCGCAATAATGCCACAGGCAAGTCCCAGCACCGCCGCCCAAGCGAGGTCCACTGGCGCGAAGCTGATGCTGCCGACGAATCCAAACAGTGGCTCGGGTCCAATTAATGCGGCCAGGGTACTGTACGAGACTACTGACGCAATCAGCGACGGAAGCAGCGCCTCATGCGCAAGGTCGTCTTTGTACGGCATCTCGAGCGCTGAATACGATGCCGGTCAAGGGTGCTCTAAATACCGCCGCCATCCCTGCCGCCGCACCGCACATGAGCATCAACCGCCGATCTGTCGGCTCAAGTCCAAACCGGCGAAGCCTCAGCCATAACCACGATCCGATCGCGGCGCCTCCGTAAATGCTCGGTCCTTCCAACGCAGCACTGCCGCCACAGCCGACTGTGGTTACTGCGGCGAGCAATTTCCAAAAAAACGGACGCGTGTCGATGTCGCCCTGATTTTCGTGGTAGGAACGAATGATCTCCTCGGTCGAATGCTCGTCAGGATCGGGTGTGCGAAACTGCATGATCAAACCAGTGAGGACAAAACCAACCAGCAAACCTGGTATGATCGCCCAATGGTGAGACAGGTAAAATGGTAGAATCTGCGCCCATGAGATTTGCAGAATTATGATGGTGATTGCGGAGGTCACCAGCCCTGTTGCGATACCAACGATTGGCGCCAGCAATAGCCATTTCTGGACATCACGAGAATAGGTTTGAGTGAGATCCTCATGCACCAGCGCGGTATAGCGGCGCAGGCGTGGATGGTTGAGAATGTTCGATTCAAAGAGCAAACTGAAAACGCTCACCTGACGAAACCCCATCTTTCCGTATCAACAATCCCCTTTTCCGGACTGAGGCAGCTTCATGTATCATTTACGCACCCAGATGGTATCCGCAATGTTGCAGAGGCCATTGTGAAGGCACACTTCCCAGCGAGGCCCCAATAGATTTTCTTTAACGGTCGTACGCGTTATACCAACATTCTGCTCGCTTTAGCCCGGCTTATCGGCACATATTACAGCACCGGTGAAGACGAGAAGTCACAGCGCAGTGTTTCAAAGTGGAGCGCCGATTCGTGGCATAGAGATTGTTTAAGTGAAAGGTTGGCTTTCTGAGAGGAAGGATGAAATCAAGCGAGCAGATCAGGTGCGATCGCATCTAATGATTATAATTAGACTAGGGAGTAGTAACTCAAGCGATGTGTTGGGCCGCTAAAACGTCGGCTTCAACCGGCGAGGGTATGCTCTTAGTAGGCGAGTATTGGCGAGTAGGAGTCAAAATGGACAGCAATGATAATAGCGCTTCTGGGATGCGAGTGTTTTTGGTTGAAGACAATCCCGAGCATTCCTTTATCGCGGTGAAGGTGCTGCAGCAGTTGTTAGGCGAAGCCAGCGAAGTGATCGTCGCTGAAAATGCTCAAGAAGCACTCACGCTCATCGGCCAGTTTACTGAGTACGACCGGCCGGACCTGATGCTGGTTGATCTCCGCTTGCCGGACAACGGGGGTTTCGAAGTGCTATCTGCTGCCCGCTCGCATGAGGCTTGCGCGCAAGTGCCGACATTCGTGTTAACCAGCTCGCTTTATGATAAAGACGTCGCACAGAGCTATGACCTTGGCGCAGCAGCGGTGTTGTGCAAGCCACTGTCTCGCGCAAGTCTGCGAGAAGAGCTTGTCCGGATCGGCAAATTGCAGCCCAAAGCGAACAGCGTGCGGACCAACTTCGCCCATTGATCTACCCCGCAGACCTCCACGTGGATGACGGTAGGGCGCTTAAATCGCCGGCCAGCGATCATTCCACGGGCGCGCCTGCTCGAAGGCGTAAGCTGCCTGTAACACTAAGTCATCGCGATGACGCTCCGCGATTATCTGCAATCCGCAAGGCAGCCCATTGTCGGTGAAACCAGCCCGCACCGAGGCGGCCGGATGGCCACTCAAGCTGAACGGGTAAGTAAAGACCAATGCTTCCATCGGATCGGTGAGCTGGCGTCCGTCAATTTCGTTAGGAGGTGGTCCGGCGGCCCCGAAGGCTTCCGTCGGTAGTGTTGGGGTAAACAGGAGGTCGAATCGCGCAAAGATGTCGCGCAGCCATTCATTGAATTGCGTTCTCATACGATACGCGGCCCCGTAATCCCTCCAGCCGATTTGAGCCGCGCTTTCAACGTTCTTGAGAAATGAACGGCCATATTCTTCGCGATGGCCTTCGATATAAGCGCCCAGAGTCGCCAGGGTCTGCGCTGAACCGATTAGCCGCCAGGCGTATAGGGTTTCGAGCACCGGTCCGCTTAGCAGCGTCAGTTGATGGCCCATTTGCTCGAATGCCATCGCCGCAGTTTCCGCCGTTCGCCGCACGTCGGGCTGGACGGGATGGCCGAAATCAGGATGGAACGCGATGCGAAGCCTGTTTGGCAGGCGCTCCAAAGTATCAGTTAACGAAGTCTCCCGACGTGGCAGTGACGCCGGGTCGGAGGGATGGTACCCCGCCACCGCGTCCAGGTACATGGCCGCGTCGCGTACAGTCCGCGTGATTGGACCGTTCATCGCAAAGTCTACCCACTGCGTCATTCCGAGACGCGGTCCCGCCGGAATTAATCCCTGCGTGGGTTTGATGCCGAATGTACCGGTATAGGAGGCTGGAATTCTGATCGAGCCACCCCAATCTGAGGCCGTCGCCAATGACACCATGCCGGATGAGATGGCGGCGGAACTGCCTCCCGAGGAACCGCCCGGCGTGCGTTCCAGATTCCACGGGTTGCGCGTTACACCAAACAACAAGTTTTTGGTGAATGCGGTGTGGCCGAATTCGGGCGTGTTGGTTTTGCCGACAACGATGGCGCCGGCATTTTTCAGGCGAGCGACCTGGATCGAATCTTCCTGCGCAATGTTGTGCTTGAACGGCACCGAGCCGAACGTCGTCGCCATTCCGGCGACATCCTCGAGATCTTTAACTCCAAGGGGTAGTCCGGCAAGCGGGCCAATTTCTTCACCCCGCGCGATCATTTCATCCAGGGTTCGTGCTTCCGCGAGCGCATGCTCGGCACGAAGCGCACAAAATGCGCTAATTTTTGGATTCAGCGCATGGATTCGCGCGAGCGTGGCCTCCATCAGTTCGCTCGGCTTAAGTTCGCGATGCCGCATCATCGCGGCCAGTTGATAAGCGGGGCTCCAGTGCAGAACAGCCATTTAAGTCCTCTTACCTTTCGTGCACAGTGATTGCACGGTTAAAAGGCCAGGCAAGTGCCTGTCCTACCCGAGGTCATTAAGGCTTTGCTTCATCGTCATCCCACACGAGAACCACGGCAAAGGAGTCAAAGACGCCTCATTGTAGCCGCGATCGCGGCGCTCCTGGCACTATTGTCGCCAACGCTATTCGCCGCCCAAACTGCTGCTACCAATCGAACCCGGAGCAGACCGGGTAGCCACACAACGGATACCCGGACCAAAGTTGTGGTTGATGCGGGGGACGTCAAGGTTCGCATCGCGCTCTCCGAAGCTCGTGCATTCGGCGGCCAACGAGTTGGCCTCGTTGTCGACTTTGACATCGCGCCCGGATGGCACGTTTACGGGAAGCCGCTGCCACAAGACTACACGCCCACTGCCGTTATTTTTGATAACGATTTGCTATCCGGGCAGAATCTCGACCTCCCTAAGCCGACGCCAGTGAAGTTCGAGTTGCTCGGTGAGACCCTGCCGGTGTACCAGGGGCGCTTCAAAGCGGTTGGCGATATTCTTCTGCGGCAGAAACTGACGCCCGGTGAGCATCGGCTGGGAGGCACCCTCAGTTTTCAGGAATGTAACGATAATCTGTGCAAGATGCCGCAGCAGGTTCGCTTCGAGATTCCGCTTTGGATTGGTGCACGGGAGTAAATTTGGATATGGCGGCGCGAGGTCTGGGTTGGTATGCATATTTCAATCTCTGTGCATACATGGTTGTGGAGGCGGCAAAACGGTACTGAGCCGTATAGTTCGCCTGGTTCGTTATTGTGACGGAGAACCGATATTTTTTCGCGCGACCTGCAAAAGAAAATATGTCACGACGTTCCCTGGCTGTTTTACGACTTGCTACTGTCTGGTACTGAAACGCACGATTCCAAAACGCACCGAGACCGCCGCGCATGACTAACTGGGGAATCCTGGTTCGTTTCAATTACGTTTAGGCACACTGCGGTCGGTTGGCGCCGCAAACGGTTTACCCAGCCCGCTTGTTTTATGATCACGTTCGATCTGCCGAGATTAATCCACTCCGGAATTATTGCGACTAGCGACGTCCTTAGGGGATGATAGGATCGCGTCGGCGTTGGCAAAGGAAACCAAGTCATCCCAGGCTTCCCAGGAGTGGGTTGAGCGTGACGAATGCGCCCGGTTTCACTGCGCTGCGGATGACTAGCTATGCAAGAAAAACGCGGCCGCGATAATGGCATAGGCCACAAGAAGCTGCAAACCCTCGAACCAGTTGCTCTCTCCGTCCCCGACCACGAGATTTACAATCAGAACCGAAAGAATGATCGCCGCGAGCTCGAACGGATTGAACACCAAATTCATTGGCTGCGGGAACCAGATACTCGCTAGAACCAATACCGGCGCTGCGAACATGGCAATCTGCGTTGCCGACCCTATCGACAGTTGAAGCGCCAGGTCCATTTGGTTTTTCGCCGCCATAAGAATTGCGGACGTATGTTCGGCAACGTTTCCGACGACAGCGACCACAACAACTCCGATAAAAAGCTGCGTCCAGCCGAATACCCGCGCTACCGGCTCTATCGAGCGCACTAAAATGTCGCTCATCCAAGCGACTGCAAGCGTCGCGATCAACAATATTGTGATACTTCTCGTCACCGTCCAATTCGCCCCATCGTTGTCTGTGTCGTCAGTAAAGAGATGGACGTGGGTATGGAGGGCAAACCACACACCGGCGAGATACGTCATCATCATCAGGACGGATACAAGGAGGCTCAGAGATTCAATCGTGACGCTCCGGCTGATTGAGGGATCGGTCTGAAAGAATATCGTTGGTATAGTCATCGCGATGACCGCCAACAGAAGAGTCGAAGCATTTGCCAGCGCGGCAGTGCGGTTAAACGTCTGCGTTTTATACCGGACACCACCTGCAAACATCGCCGTTCCCAAAACAAGAAGTAGATTACCAACGATCGAACCGGCTAATGACGCCTTGACGACTTCAACCAGCCTTTCTCGAATCGCGAAGAACCCGATCACGAGCTCAGTCGCATTTCCGAAGGTGGCATTGAGCAGGCCACCCAAGGCTGGACCGCTGCGCGAAGAAAGCTCCTCGGTGGCTTGGCCGATCAATTTCGCAAGCGGTACAATGGCCAACGCCGAAAAAAAGAACAGTACGCTTGGGGATAGTCCAAACACAGAGCCCGCGACCGTCATCGGAGTAAATAAGAGAAGCGCGATGAAGAAGATTTGCATGAATAGCTCGTGGGTTTCTCGCTTGTGACCCGACGCCAACAGTGTCATCGCCTCGGGTCAAGCACTATTTCTGACGAGAAGAGCCCGCCGAATGGTTGATGGAGAACTACGCCGGCCTTGGCGCACGCGGACTCACAAGATCGGGCGGTTGAACCATGCCGCCGAACGAACGCACTGTCTATGAGAACACACTAATGATCCATATCGAGGGCGACAACGGAATGAACGCCGAAGGCGGCATCGCCCGCCAACGAGACTTGCTTCTCAACGGAGTTCTCGACACCACCCGCCAACCTGCCCGGCCGATGAGATCGAGGATGTTGGCGAAGATCGCGTAACGCTGGTGCCTGATGACTACAAGGAAGGCGATAACAACATCGAAGGTAAGATCGCAAGACTGTTCTGAACGTGGTCGCCGTGCCGGCGCGCAGGTCGGGAAGGAGGCAGATAGTCAGGACGCCGTGATCGACCAAGACACCAATTGAAGGCCGGAAAGGACTGAACTGATAACCATCCCGCTGAATTAACAGGAGTGTATAACGCGTGCCGGCAGGCTGGCGAGTGCAATCGCTGAATCGGACGACACCTGCGCGCCGATCTTGAAAAGTGCATTACCGGCGACTGCAGGAGATCGAATCGGACTTATGATCACGTGACCGACGGCGAACGAACTCGCAGCATAGTCGAACGATGGATCGGCGCCGCCGCGGTCGCGGTATTAGCTCTCGCCTGCCTGCTGATTCTTCGTCCGTTCATTTCCGCTGCGTTGTGGGCCGCAATTCTCTGCTTCACCACTTGGCCGCTGTTTACCCGTCTGAAGGCCAAGTTGGGCGGGCGGCCTACGATGGCGGCATTGCTCGCAACCCTAACGTTGTCGGCAATCATCATCGCTCCCGTGGCCATTCTCGTGAGCCGACTCTCGGGCAACGTAGCCGAGATTATCGATGCAACACGCAAGTTTATTCATGAGGGACCAGCTGCACCGCCGGCCTGGGTTACCTCGCTCCCGCTCGTAGGTGGCCGGCTGGCGGCCTATTGGAATCTGCTAAGCGAGAGCAGTGCTAATCGATTCTCGGAAATCGTCAAGTGGCTGCCCACCGTACAAAAAGCTGTACTGGGCAGCGGACGCGTCTTAGGCGCGGGGGTCTTTCAGATAGTTCTCAGCCTGTTGATGGTGTTCCTCTTTTATCGTAACGGGGAAACGGCAGCCGACCGGCTGATGTCCACAATTAGTCGCATCGGCGGCCCACAAGGAAGCCATCTGCTGGACGTCGCTGGCACAACGATGCGCGCGGTGGTCTATGGCGTTCTCGGCACAGCGCTTCTTCAGGGTGTGCTGGCTGGTGCCGGTTTCATGATCGCCGGAGTTCCTGGCGCGGCCCTGTTGGGGTTCTTCACTTTCGTTATTGCGGTGATTCCGGGGGGTCCGCTGCTCGTGGCGGCGCCGGCCATAATCTGGCTATATCATCGCGGCTCAGCCGAGTGGGCAATCTTCATTGCGGTATGGATTGTGATCGTGGGCAACCTCGACAATGTCGTGCGGCCGTTTCTGATCGCCCGTGGCGGGAGTGACACGCCGCTGGTCCTGGTTATACTCGGTGTGCTTGGCGGTGCGATGGCTTTCGGACTGATCGGACTCTTCCTCGGACCTACGCTCCTGGCGGTGGGCTACAGTATGTTCGACGAATGGTCTTCGGACTCTCAGAAGTTTGTATCGCACGAAGAACGAAAAGCAACCTGAACACCAACCATGCTGGGGGGGACACATGGCCGCAGCTTCGGTCGCTATTTCGACAGAGACCGGTTGTGGTTTTCACCTCCGATATGCTGGCGTTTAATCCGCTGCCCGCGTCGAAAAGGGGGACCAGCGGCACTATGTCGATTCGGTGCGGGCGCCAGTAGGAGAGACATCGTCGTCGCACATACAAACCGGTAAATGGCACTTGGCGCGAGCACGACGGCTCACTGGCATCGCTGGCGATCGGAGTATCGATTTTTTGGCTGAAATCGGTCAACAGAGGAGCCATCAAACGTATTTTGTTTGATATCGCTGCAGTCTTGACTGTGAAGGACCTCGCCCACTATCTGAAAAGTACATCCAAGCACCGTGTATCGCCTGCTCAAGGACGGGCAGTTGCCCGCGTTCAAAGGCAGGCAGCGACTAGCGTTCAACTTCGGAGACATGACCGCCGGCGCGTCGAGCGCGACAACAAGCCCGACGCATAAGCTCGCGAGTTCCCGCTGGTTGTTCGCCCAGCCGAAGACCGACGCACTTTAATGGGCAAGCAAGCCGAATACGTTAAGTTGCGGCTGGCCGGTCGGAACGTACACCTTGCCGTTAGTGACAATTATACTTTCGAATTGCTTAGCCAACGAGCCCTGGCAAGTCACGACTGCCAGCCTGATCGCTATTGTAGAGTTCGTTGGCCAGATTCGTCGCGTTATACGCGTGGAGCACCTCGTTGCCCGAAGCGGTCCCGCCATGTTGCAGCGCCCACAGAATGCCATTGGTTCCGCCATTGGCCGAGACAACCGTGACTGCACCGGGATACGGGTAGGTAACCGCAGCTTGAGAGGTCGGATTATTCGACATGCGTCCGCCCGAAAATGAGAATGCTTTTGGAGCGTCTCCTCCGTTATAGCCTGACCCGGCGAAATACAGATGGTTGTTCCAGAAGGTAGGTGTGCTGAAAAGGCCAACGATGTTCCCATTTATCTGAACAACGCCATTCATCGTGTACCTTCCCAAGCTGTCCCGATTTATGAGGTAGATAAAGCCCGCCTTTCCCGCCGTCACCAGCAAGTGATTCGGGGACGTCGATTGGGTCGGCAGCAGCAATATCCCTCCCGAGCCGAGGTCAGCGGCGTTCGCTTCAAGTTGCGCCTGGTTGTAGGGAGTGAAGTAGTCCAGCAACGAGAGGCCTGGCGAGAGCTTTATGACACTGTCGCCGTAATCAATACCTCCCTTATCAACGTCAAAAGTACCATCACCGGTCGAAAAATATATATTGCCATTCGCGTCCGCTGCGGGCCCGCCGCCGCTCGCCCATATTCCGGCCCCAAACCCGTTCGGAGTGACGACGAACGAGCCGTTCTGCCGCAAGGTCGAAGCGTTATATGCGAACAGCCAGCCATGACCCTGGGCAGAATAAGGCTGGTAGTCGCAATGCGCAGCAAACCCGATGTAGATCGCGCCATTATTGAGCAGCAGCGCCGGACGCTGAAATTCAGTGAGCGCATTGAATGTTAGAGTACCACCCACGCTTCCAAATCCGGTTCCCGGCACGCTTGCCGTAATCACCACGGGACTGGATGACCGTCTCGCACCCGTGGTGATATCGAGTGCGTTAAGCTCTTGCCGCGGGGTCCCACTTCGTAGCGTAGCCGCCACCGCGTAGATGGTGTTGGTCAATCGATTGATTACCGGAGTGCCGATTATTCCGATATCGCCGGGCTCGGTGCATCCTTGCGGGTTCGGCTGATATGGTCCGAGATTTTTGGTCCAGAGGGTCGCGCCGTTATCGGCATCGAATGCATACAACCAGTTATGCTGAGTTGCTATATAGACTACGTTATGCGTACCGTGGCCCGGAATCGAAAGATTAGGAACGTACAGCGGCTGAGCATAGATGCCGCCGTTAACCGGCCGCGAGAACAATTTCCCGAAGTGGCTCACGTTGACATTGGCCGGCGTCAGGATTGTCTCGCTCGCATTCGTGCCGGTCCGAGTGTTGTTGTAGTGATAGGTCAAAATCGGAACCGCCGAGGCTAGACTCAATGTAGGGCCCGCGATGCTATATGCACCCGCGGCCAGAAGATTCATCAGTGCGACGCCAAGCGCGGCGCGGAAGCCTTTTTTCATTTCCACTCCCTCCCGTGAGAAGCGCCTTCCTCGATAGCCTCACGGGCCGGAGACGAGGCATTCCAGATATCTATCACGGATTCCAGAGGTCGCTCGCAACGAGAGGCAGGTGCCGAGGTATCTGTACTTCTCTCCAGGTTAGCTCATCAGTGTGCGTCAGGTGAGTAGCCTTACCGGGTGTCGGCTGTCAAGCACTTGCCACGAGTATTTTGTCCGAAAAGACGGCGCGCAATCCTTGTGCGAGATTCCCTAATTGTCAGGCTCACCTTAAACTCTAATTAGGGCCCTTAAACCCTGATTGGATAAATATATGAGCATGCAGTAAACCAAGCTTATAGATACTGGTGTGACGGTTGCTCGGACTTGCGTTTAGACTGTATGAGCTATAGCGGCGGCGAGCAGGCGTCGTGGACCATGCGACGCAACCGGGCGCTCAGCGCCGAAGAAGAGCGCGAGAATTTCTCAATCGCACTCTAATCGGGGTTAATTTCTTCGATACGGCTGACGTTTATTCGGTCGGCGCAAGCGAAGAGCTAAGAAGCGGGCGCCGGCTCGGCGAGATGGTATCGACCCCTGTCTGTCCTCGGTCTCAGATGGCCGGTGCCAGCTCGGGTAGTGTAAAGAGCGTTACCGGCTCGTTAATACCACGCATTGAATGTCGGCCCATCGGCGCCAGATTTTCACTGCATTGTGCTGAAACCGCTTCGGAGATTAATACCGGGCATGCAAGCCTGCGGCATAATCCTTCGATGCGGCTCGTCAGGTTGACCGCGGGACCGATGGCGGTGAAATCGAGACGATCCGGCGCGCCGATGTTCCCGTACATCACAGCGCCCAGATGTAGTGCCATGCCAAAGGGAAGTGGCGGCAGGCCGATGCGGACGCGCTGCTCATCCAGCCGCGCCATTCCCTGCCGCGCCGCCCGCACCGCAGATAGCGCCGCTGCGCAGGCTGCTTGAGTGCCGTGTGGTGCCAATGGAAAGATCGCCAGCAACCCGTCACCGATAAACTTCAAGACCTCGCCGCCGAACGGATGAATAGCGCCGACCAAGCGGGTACAACAATCATTGAGAGCGATGATGACCTGCTCTGGCGGCAGCATCTGTGACAAACGGGTGAAATCGCGCAGATCAGAAATCCAGATCACCGCCTCGATCATCTCACCGACACCCCGACGTACGGTGCCGCCGAGCACCTTGTCGGCGCTGCGCCGGCCGAGATAAGCGCGCAGCAGACTTCTGGTGGCCTCGCGTCCGACCACCACCTGGAGCGGCGCCGCCATCACCAGAGAAATTGTCTCGAGGTAAAGCCGCTGCTCGAGGCTAAAACCTGCGGAGTCTTCTGCGGTCCAATCGATTTCGTGGCGGGTTCCCGGAAGCGTAACAGTAAGAACCCTGATGCTGTCAGGCGCGTTTTCCAAGACCGGCATGCCGTGGAGCAGCACTTCTTCTATGATGCGTCCATTGCTGCGTTGCCAACGCAGCCGGCTCGACGCCACCAACGGATCGAAACTAGCGATCCTGAGTAACGTTCCCTTGATTGGTACAGCCTCAGCCATCAGGCGGTTGCACAGCTCGCCCAGCAGGATACCGGCTGCATCCACGCCCGCAGCGCTATGCAAGAGCCAGTTCATCGCCGCGGTGGCCGGCAATGGGCCCGGAACCGATTCGCGATCAGACATGCTTTCCCGCTCGCGACCACGCAGAAATTTTATTCGGGCGTCAGAGGTCCTGCGGGGCGGCGGGCTTCAGGCCCTCGCGCCGCTCCTCGAATTATTTTCCGGTGGAGGCCTTACGAGCGATTGAGCCGAGGATCGGGTCCGGGATCGCCTCCGCTTGCCGCTATCATCAATCGCCCCAAGTAGTGAGTCCACCCTTCGCTATGGCCAGGCACTGCCTCGGCCGGTAGACCGCTATGGGTGAACCGCACCAGAGTATTGCCGTTATTGGGCAACAGATCGATCTCAATCAGAGAGGAACCGGGCGCTACATAATGGTTATTGCCATCCCAACCCCAGGTATAGGCCAGCCGCGAAACCGGAACTACTTCTTTGAATTCGCCACGCGCAATCCAACCGGGATTGACGTCAACCAAAAATATCCCACCTGGCCGCGGGTCGAGTTCGGCAGAGACGCCCATCCAGCGAATCAGGCGCTCCGGGTCGGTGAAGAATGCGAACACGGTAGCGGCGTCCGCGCCGATCGTAAACTCACGCCTGATCGAATTTGCTGTATCCATTGCTGCGCCTCCAGCATACGCCGCCCTATTGCCGAATCATTCAGGCTTTTTGACGAAGTTCAGCGAAGCTGAGTTGATGCAGTAGCGCAAGCCGGTCGGCTGCGGGCCATCATCAAACACGTGCCCGAGATGGGCGCCGCAGCGGCTACACATCACCTCGGTGCGCTTCATCCCCCAGCTATGGTCGGATGCTTCTTCAACATGTTCGCCGTTCGACGGCGCGTAGAAACTGGGCCAGCCGCATTCGGAGTCGAACTTAGTGTCCGAGCTGAAAAGTTCGTTGCCGCAGCAAATGCAGAGGTAGACGCCTTGATCATGAAGGGCCCAGTATTTGCCGGTAAAGGCTCGTTCGGTGCCCTTTCTCCGCGCCACTGCGAACTGTTCGGGTGTCAGCATCTGGCGCCATTCTTCATCGGTCTTGGTGATTCGCTCGCTCATAGCTCGTGTCGTCCTAAAAGGTGGATGAGACTTATACTAGCATTCCACGGGGTTACAGTTTCTACTCATCGCTTGCGGGATTATCGTGGGAATTCCTGAACACATCGGCTCCATTTTGACGGACAATCTGTCATGCGTCGCTATTTTCGATTGCCGTGGGCGGTTGCGTTTCGCACCCAAAATGTGAAAACTTTATAACTGTATATATGTTGATTCGGAAGGTCCGGCAGTGTTGCGCACTGCAGAAAGGTGGCACAGGCCTCAGCCTGTGCGCGGAGAACGACAGGGCGAAGCCTGTCCTTGCGATGGGCAACCAATCCTGTCAGCCCACAACCGCACTGTCCTCGCCACAAACGGCGTAAGGAGCAAAGGAGACCAATGGCCAAGAACTCACTGTCTATTACCGACAATCGCACCGGCAAGCAGTATGAGATTCCAGTCGAAGACGGCGGCGTGATTCGCGCCAATTATCTGCGCAACATTAAGGCCTCGCCCGACGATTTCGGCCTGATGTCGTATGATCCGGCGTTCACCAACACCGCCTCATGCCGCAGTAAGATTACCTTTATCGACGGCGAAAGCGGGATACTGCGCTATCGCGGTTACCCAATCGAGGAATTGGCCGAGCGGAGCAATTATCTTGAAGTCGCCTACCTGATTGTCAAAGGCGAACTTCCGGACCGCAAGCACTATTCGGCCTGGGAGCACAACATCAAAATCCACACAATGGTGCACGAGAGCATCAAGAATTTTATGCAGGGCTTCCGCTATGACGCGCACCCGATGGGCATGCTGGTCGGTACGGTCGGCGCGCTTTCGACCTTCTACCCCGATGCCAACAATATAAATGACCTCGAATCGCGCCGCCTGCAGACTCGGCGGCTGATCGGCAAGGTGCCGACCATCGCCGCCTTTGCCTACCGGCATGCGCTGGGGTTCCCCTACGTTTATCCCGACAACGAGCTGAGTTATACCGGCAACTTCCTCTCGATGCTGTTCAAGATGACGGAACTTAAGTACAAGCCGAATCCAACGCTCGAAAAAGCCCTCGACGTGCTCTTTATTCTGCATGCTGATCATGAACAGAACTGTTCGGCCAACGCGATGCGCGCGGTTGGCAGTTCACAGGTCGATCCATATTCTGCGGTTGCGTCCGCGACCGCAGCGCTGTACGGGCCTTTGCACGGCGGCGCCAACGAAGCCGTTATACGGATGCTTATGGAGATCGGCTCGCCCAAGAACGTTTCTGATTTCATAAAAGGCGTCAAAAAGGGCGAGCGCCGCCTGATGGGCTTCGGACATCGGGTCTACAAAAGCTACGATCCGCGCGCGAAAATCGTTAAGCGGATTGCCTATGAAGTCTTCGATGTGATGGGTCGCAACCCACTGATTGATATTTCGCTTGAGCTCGAACGGATTGCGCTGGAAGACGATTATTTCATTACGCGCAAGCTTTACCCCAACGTCGACTTTTACACTGGTGTTACCTACCAGGCGATGGGTTTCCCTATGACGATGTTCCCGGTGCTGTTCGCGATTCCACGGACTTCCGGATGGATGGCGCAGTGGGCGGAAATGGTGCGGGACCCGGAGCAGAAAATCGCCCGGCCTCGTCAAGTCTACACCGGTGAAGTTCTACGCCATTGGTCGCCGATCGAAGAGCGTCCCGAACCCTTGATGCACGAAGATGCCGTGAGCGGTCAGATCTGACCGTCATCCAGGTGCCGGTTTTTTCGAGAGACCGGCACCCGTCAAATCAGTAATTGCCTCGTTAATAAGACCTCAAGCGCGCGCTGCCACACTTTGCGCCGCGCAAAGACCGCGGCTGATGCGGGCAAGAGCCGGCGATCTTTATTGCGCGAACGCGGCGCTGGTCCGAACTACATACGGCTTACCTTATCGCGATTTGGCCACGGCGGTTCCAAGAGTGAAGTTTCTATCTCAGGTTACTTCATTTAGCTTTTACTCTCGGAAGCTGAAGTGATAGCCTTGTGTTTTCGCGAGAAAAGCGCCGAAGCTTATGTGTCGGTGGGCGGCGGGGATGCAATGGCCTCCGAGGACGAAATCTTCACTATCAAGGAACTGTCGGACCACCTCCGGGTTCATCCGACCACCATTTACCGGCTTCTCCGTCAAGGCCGGCTTCCCGGTTTTCGCGTCGGGAGCAATTGGCGTTTTAATCGCGCCGCGATTGAGCAGTGGGAGAAATTACAAGCTTCGGAACCCCAGCCGCAGGCTGGCCGGGGCCGCCATAAAGGTGAGAAACGAGGCCAGTGAGCAGAGAATAGGCGAACGATTGTGCTCCATAGCCGATCTAGGAATTCGCCCTTTATTCGGTCTTCCAAATCCATTTCATTTCTTCCACTTCGGTCTCCCCGATTGACAAATTACCCTGCAAGCGAATAGCTAACGGGCAGTTCGTGGTGAGCCGGTTCAGCCGGTCTGATTCTCGGATGGGCGAAAGTCGCGCATCGAACACATGCGCGGACGCGCTCGATTGAGAGGTGCCGATGCCGACTAAGTATGTTGACGTAAGCGGCTACGCGACTCATTACTATTACGTGGGTAAGACCACCTTGCCTGGGGTCGTTCCGGATTTCTCCCGGGGACGGACGCTCGTATTGCTGCATGGCGCCGGATCTAATGCGCATGCATGGCATTATCAATACGAGCATCTCGGCAACCGCCACAGCCCAATTGCGCTTGACCTGCCGGGACACGGCCGCTCTTCGGGAGTGGAAGGATTGCGCACGGTTGAGGACTACGCCGCGTTCACGCTGGCGTTCCTCGATGCGCTCAGGCTTGATTCCATTGTAATCGCAGGCCATTCGATGGGTGGTGCGATCGCGATGGAACTCGCTATCCGCCACCCGGCAAGAGTCGAGGCGCTGGTGCTGATTGCGACTGCGGCAAAATTCGACATTCCGAAGGATCGCATCGAGATCTGGCGTGCGGTCACGATGGGACGAGCGTCACAGCCGTTCAATAATGACGGCTACTCGCCCAAAACCATCGCCTCCAAACCCGAAATAATCCGCGAAGGATGGGGAGAGCAGATCCAAACCGATCCGCGGGTGCGCTGGGCCGATCTGGTTGCCTGTTCGCAGGTTGATTTGCGTGACCGGATAAGCCGGCTGGATAAGCCCACTTTGATTCTTGCTGGCGCGGATGACTCCATTACGCCAATTGCTGAGGCTGAATTTCTCGGTAGCCGGATTAAAGGGACGCGTCTCGAGGTCGTCGCCGATGCGGGCCACCGTCTGACGACAGAACGTCCGGACCTTACAAACGCCGCGATTGAGAAATTCCTGGCAGAGTTGCGTTAATTCGCGGAATATAGGACAGCCTTTCGGGGCCGCGCCGAATCGCCGGTCCCACAGCTTTTCGACGGAGTGCATAATGAGTCTCAGCCACAAGACTGCTGTCGTCGGCGTTTACGAGCATCCAAGCCGCTTCGCGCCTGACAAAAGCATGTACCAAATAATGGCCGAGAGTATCCGTGGCGCGCTCGACGATGCCGGCCTGACCATCAAGGACGTCGACGGTATATGCACCGCTGGGATGGGAATGGGAGCCATGGGTGTGGTGGGGTTCTGCGATTATATGAATCTGACACCCAACTTCCTGGACAGCACTAATATCGGCGGTGCCTCGTTCGTCGCTCATACCGCGCATGCCGCCGCGGCGATTAATTCCGGACTCTGCAACGCGGCGGTGATAGTCTACGGCTCGACTGCGGCGTCGGCGCGCTTTGCGATTGGCACCGGCGGCGGAGGCGGGGGCGGCGATCCCTGCGACCAGTACGAATTCCCCTACGGCCCGACCACGGTCGGCGCATACGCGATGGTTGCCCAACGTCACATGCACGACTATGGCACCCGGCCCGAGCAGCTGGCCGAAATCGCGGTCACCATGCGCCATCACGCGTCCATGAACCCAGTAGCCAAGTACCGAGACCCCATTACGGTTGAGGACGTGCTGGCCTCGCGGGTCATTTCGTCGCCGCTGCATTTACTCGATTGTTGCATCATCAGCGACGGCGGCGGAGCGTTGGTGGTGACTTCGGCTGAGCGCGCCCGCGACTTGAAAAAGAAGCCCGCATATATCCTTGGCGTGGGCGAAACTGTGCGGCACGCCGCGCGCGGCCAGCGCGATTTCCTCGAAATTGCCGCCTATCAATCCGGCCGCCTCGCCTTTGAGCGAGCCGGCGTCGCGCACAAAGATATCGACATGGCGATGGTCTACGATTCTTTCACGATCACCGTCCTGACCACCTTGGAGAATCTTGGCTTCTGTCAACGCGGCGAGGGCGGCGCTTTCGTTAGCGGCGGCCGTTTGCGTTATGACGGCGACCTCCCGCTCAATACCGATGGGGGCGGACTTTCTTCGAACCATCCGGGTATGCGTGGAATCTTCCTGGTGATCGAAGCAGTGAAGCAATTACGCGGCGAATGTGGACCGCGCCAGGTCAAAGATTGCACAATCGCACTGGCCCATGGCACGGGTGGCGCCCTCGGCACCAGGCATTCGGGCGCCACCGTGATTATGACGAATCAATGAATGGCAATGGACTAGTCTCGTAGGAACGGTTCGCGAGCGAGCCACTTTCAGCGCCATCGTGGCGACACTCAGAAGGCGGCCCCCGAGCCGCCCGTGCAAAAAGTTCTGTGCTGGCCGGACCGGTAGAGCATGTCCACCCGCCGGTGAAGAAAATGCCGCAGGAAAGAGATAAACAAACATATCGTAAGCCCTTGCCCCACATCGACGAGGAGATGCGCCCGTGGTGGGAAGCGCTCCAGCGCCATGAACTGTATGTGCAGAAATGCCGCGATTGCGCCGACCTGCGATTTCATCCCCGCGCAGTCTGCCCGACTTGCTTGTCGTCGCGCACGGAATGGGTGTTAGCTAGGGGCAGCGGGAAAATTTATACCTTCACCGTTACCTATCAGAACCAGGCATCCGGTTTTCGCGAATCGCTGCCGTATGTGATGGCATGGGTGGAACTGGACGAAGGCGTCAAATTGCTGACCAACGTTGTCGACTGCCCACCCGAACAGGTTAAAATAGGAATGCCTGTCGAGGCAGTGTTCGAGGACGTTACGCCCGCGGTAACTCTGCTCAAGTTTCGCCCGGCCAGGTGACCCACCGAGCGTAGCGAAGTGGAGTCGGTGAGCCGAAGCCCTGAGCGGAGCCGAAGGGAATGCGAGTCTGCCGAACGGCCCGCAAGGGCCTTTTGGACGTGCGCATAACACCAGGCGGAGCGTAGCGCAGCCGAGCTAAGGAGTCTGCGACGTGCGCATAATGAAGAGGTTCGACGGCGAGTGAGTACCATCCTTGACTTGCACAGCCACAGCGAAGCATCCGAAGACAGCCGTGCACCGCTGGAGGCTTATCTCAACTGGCTCAAATTACGCCGCACCGAACGGCCGGTCAACGGGATCGTGCTGACGGAGCATCGGCAATTCAATAAGAATGCGGATTACCGCGCGCTCGAGGATAAATTCAGCATCTTGGTGCTCAAGGCTTCCGAAGTCGAGACTGACTACGGCCATATGCTTGTATTTGGCGTGACCGACGAAATGACGCGACGCTTCGATTTCGCCAACGTTCATCTGCCGGCGCAGGTGGTGATCGACGAGATAGCACACATGGGCGGCGTGGTTATTCCGTGCCATCCCGGCAGACCCAACGTCGGGCTGTTTGAGCATTATTCAAAGAAGCCTTCACTGGAGAACGTCGCCGCGGTCGAGGTTTACAACGGCGGCTCGCGTAAAGGGGAGGACGAGCGCAGCCTGCAACTCGCCGAACGCTTCGGTTATGGTGAGATTGGCGGTTCAGATAGCCACCTGGTGAGCCTGATTGGACTCTGCGCCACGCGCTTCGAGGGTGATGTCCGCACTATCGAAGACCTGGTAACTGAGTTGAAAGGCGGCGCCTACGGGCCGGTCGATTTCCGCCCGCGCCGTAAACCGGTTCAGCATGCCGTCGCCGTCGAGGTGAAGTGAGCCATGGTCGACTACGATCCCAACCTAATTGGCCGCGTGTTTGAGGTGACCGACCCGGTGCCGGTGACCGCGCAAATGGTCGCGGAGTTCTGTCAAGCCACCGGCGATTCAGGCCCGCTGTATACCGACGAGGAGGCGGCCAAACATGGTCCTTACGGCACCATCGTCGCTCCGCCGTCGTTCGCGGTCACGTTCCGCAACGGGCGCCAGTTCTTTGAGCACATTCCGCGCTTCGGCCGGCAAGGTTTCGATGCCGGTAAAGATGTCGAATTCGCGGCGCCGATTCGTCCCGGCGATACGATTACGCTCAGCTCGCACGTGAAGGAAATCTACGAAAAGACTGGACGCACGGGCTCGATGGTTTTCGTCGTCGTCCGGTCAACGCTCAAGAACCAGGACGACGAAGTGGTCGCGCACGTCAACCATCGCTTTATGAACCGGCCTTAGATAATCATGCCGCAACCGCAAAGAAGTTATCACGACGTCAAGATTGGCGATGCGCTCGGTCCCGAGGAGATGTTCCTGAGCAAAGACCAGGTTCGCGCCTACGCGCGGACGACCGGGATGTGGGTGCCACGCTTCACCGACGACGAAGGCGCGCGCAAAGAGGGTCTACCAGGGATGATCACCCCCGGCAACATGAGTCTCGCGTTGCTGAGTAAACTGGTAACCGATTGGATCGGCGCAAGCGACGCTCAACTGGTACGCGTCGGCACCACTTACCGCCAACCGGTCCTGCCCGAGCACACGATCGTCCTGCAAGGCTACATCACAAATACCAATGACGCCGAGCGCACGGCCGAAATGGATATCTGGATCGAAAATGAAGACGCCGAAAAACTGGTGATCGGCACTGCCACTGTGCAGTTCGCCAAATCCTGACCGGGCCGGCGTGAGTCACCAATATCTTTTCGGCGACAGCGATACCGCGGCACAGCGTCTGAAGTTGCTGGCGAGCGTCTACCAAGAGTCGACGCGCGCCTTCCTCACTAATGCTGCCGGCTCCGCGCGTTTCCATCTTGGCTTAGACCTGGGTTGCGGCCTTGGATTAACGACCCATCTGATTGCCGAGACGTTGCGATGCGATCGTGTCATCGGCCTCGACGCGTCGGCTAGTTTCATCAAGCTGGCGCGCGCGACTGCTGGAGGGCGCATGTCGTTCATCCAGCACGATATCACTGCCACCCCCTTTCCCGGCGGAAACGCAAATCTTATCTTCTCGCGTTTTTTGTTGACCCATCTGCGCGATCCGGCCGCGGTGGTGACAAAATGGGCGACCCAACTGGAAGGTGGAGGGCTTCTGCTGCTCGAGGAGACAGAGGCGATTCACACAGCGAATCCGGTGTTCACGCGCTATCTCAGGATCGTCGAGGCAATGCTGGCAGAGCAATCGAACCAACTTTACGCCGGCCGCATGGTCGCAAGCCTCGCTTCTCCCGGCGGGCTGAAATCCACCTTCAGTGAACTTCACGGCCTGCCAGTTCGAAACAGCGACGCTGCCCGCATGTTCGCGTCTAACCTGAACGCATTGAAGGACAGCGAATCTGTGCGAACCAACTATTCGTCGCGTTTGCTACTGGCGTTAGAAAATGAGTTGAGGGAAATCGCGGCCATCGAATCGCCGGCACGACAGATCGAATGGGAAATGCGACAGAGTGCGTGGTTGAAGGAGTGATATGATGCGCCGGCTGCCCATCAGGCACCGATGGCTCGGGACGAGACTCCGAGCCATCGAATTATTGGGCGGTAAGCAGCATTGCGAGACTGGAAGGGCGATGGCGCGCGCAATTAAGCAACCCGTTTGAAGCCGTCATCCGGATTGGTCGCGAGCGGTGCACCGCTGGCCCGTCCGGTCTCCAACGCAGCCTTAGGCAGAACTGCCCGATTGGCAGCAACCAATCTACCCAGCCCCAGGTCAACCAGTTCGAGGCCGCTGAGGGGCTGCGGATGACGAGGCTGGCGCGGATTGGATAGCAAGTTCAAGCCCCATAGGTACCAATCGCTCGCGGCCAGCACCGCGACCAACAGCGCTCCGACGAACAGATCCAAAGTCGAAGGAATCAGCATTTGCTAGAGCCTCCCTAACTCTTGACGGCAATTTAAGCATGGTTCGTGCCGTTCTCAAGTAGCGTTGATTTTAAAGGATTTTTTAGGTCAGGCTCGTGATTTCTTCGCTTGATGCGAAATTCATCGTCTTTCCTACTCGCAAATTGTGATCTGCTCTCGCAAATCACGATTCCCCCAGGCGTGAGGATACGATCATTTGGGAGCGAGTGCTTCTATAGCGTGAGATTGCGGGTAGAAATCCATATCGCAGGCCTGCTCAAACGTCCACGGACAAGCATCGGGGAGAGCGCTATCGTCGCGGTCCAGCGCGGCGAGCGCCTCATCGCGACCGTAAGGCCATGCTTTGGAGAATAACTCGCTGGTGCGGTTTTTCAGTCCTGGATTTTCGGCGAGGAGATCGGCGATCCGGCGCCGCGCATTGCGTATATGCAACCGCCACAGACGCAAGTTACGGCGGCGTAGCGATTCACTGGCATGAGTCAGTTTCAGCAGGTGGGCGATCAACACCTCGCAATTACTCTGCAGCGCGTGGGCGTCGCGGCGGGCCAAATCTTCAACCTCTTCGGCAAGATTATCCCAGTCCAACTCCGTGGCTCGGCGCTCGCGCAAGACACGCGCCTGCTCCAATGCCCAGGAGTAAGGATCGCGTTGGTAGGCGCGCTCGGAAGGTTCTCTGCGCTTCAGGCTTTCTTCCATAGAGACCAGCATTATAATATCGCGACTTTAAAGCACAGTAATACCAGCGAGGCCGGCACGGCCGCTGTCTTTGGTCTACCGTCTGGGTTGAATTGAAAATCGCTAATGGAAGTTGCGCTCAAAATTGACGTTGACACCCATCAGGGACTTGGCGAGGGAGTGCCGCGGCTGACCAAACTGCTAGCAACCGAAGGAATCAGTGCGACGTTCTTCGTGGCGATGGGGCCGGACAATTCCGGGCGCGCTATTTGGCGCGCTTTCAAAAATCCCGGATTTATCTCGAAGATGCGGCGCACTCGCGCAGCGTCGATGTACGGGTGGCGCACTGTTCTATCCGGCACTATCCTGCCGCCCCGGGCAATTGCCCTGGCTTATCCGCAGATTCTGCGCGACCTCGTGCGAACGGGGTTTGAACTGGGCGTTCATGGTTACGACCATGTCCGCTGGCAGGACCATCTCGACGATCTCGGCGACGACGGACTCAGTGCAGAAATCGACGACGGCCTGGAGGTTTATCACGCGCTGACTGGTACCCCGGCGCGAAGCTTCGCCGCTCCTGGATGGCGCACCAACGATGCCGCCTTGAAAATTCTCGACGCAAAAGGTCTCTCTTATCGTAGCGACACGCGTGGCAAGGCCCCCTACCGTTGCGCGGTCAATGGCTTGATCCTGCGCACGCCGGAGATTCCGACTACGCTGCCCACGATGGACGAAGTGATGGGTACCGAGGGTCTCGACCGCCGCGATGCGATCGTGCGCTTTTACCTTAAGCAGTTCTCGGAGAGCACGCTCAATGTCCATACGATTCACGCCGAGACCGAAGGCATGAGCCAGTTGGATACATTTGCCGCAATCATCCGCGGGCTGAAGGAGCTTGGCGCGCGCTTCGTCCAACTCAGCGAGATTGCCCAACGTCTGTTTACGGCGGAGCTTCCCGTTTGCGAGGTGAAACGCATGACCCTTCCAGGCCGCGCCGGCTGGATCTCCGCTCAGGGACCACCGAGAAAAGCCTAGGAACTGACCAAAGACGCAGCTGCGGCTCTTTCCGCCTTGGCAAGCTTCTACATTCGGCCCGCCCTTTTGTCATCCCGACCGGAGCCGCCTTTTTTGCGGCGGAGCGGAGGGATCAACGCGAAGCGATTTGTCTGAAGGTTACGAATGATCGTCCCGGTGCCAGTCGAGGCTCAAGTCCCTCCATTTGGCATTGAGCGATTCGAGGAGGGTCACCTTCTTTTCCCGCCGCCAACCCTTGATCTGTTTTTCTCGATGGATTGCGTCGCGGATATCCGCGTGCTCTTCGAAGTACACCAGCCGATCGAGCCGGTACTTGCTAGTAAAGCCTGGAATAGACTTATTCTTATGTTCGTAAACGCGCCGCTCTATGTCGTTAGTGACCCCCACGTACAAGGTCCTCATACGCCCCGACATGATATAGACCCAGTAGCTCTTCATCACGGCGCCTGCAGACAAATCGCTTCGCGTTGATCCCTCGTCACCTCCGCTGGCGCTCCGGCTCGCTCGGGATGACACTTCGGAGTCTCGTCAGTCTGAGCGCGCAAGTGTAGGAGTCAAAAGGCCAGCTCTTGAGGCCCCGGTCGGTTGAAGCAAAGAACCGCGCTGCAGAGCCGCCGGGAATAACTGATCCTTCAGGGCTGCTCCCCTGAGCAGCGTTTTCGTGTTATCAATTGCGGGAATTCAGCCAGGAGATTAGACAATGCCGGCAGCCCATCAAATTGCAGAGCACCCGCTCGAAGTTGGCCTCGATCCCGCCAAAGTTGACGAACTATTCAAGCGCGTACAGCGAGAAGTCGCCGAGGGATTGCTGCCATCGTGCCAGATTGCAATCGCCCGTAACGGAAAAATCGGCGCCATGAAGACCTTTGGACATGCGGTGCAGGGCGGCAGTGACAACCCAGCCACCGACGAAACCTTGTACTGCGTATTCAGTTGTACCAAGGCCATTGTCTCGTCGGCGATCTGGATCCTGCTGGGTGAGGGCAGGCTCGAACTCAGCGAGCGCGCAGCCGACATCGTTCCGGAATTCGGCACTAACGGTAAGGAGGCGATCACCTTAGAACATTTGCTGCTACACACCGGCGGCTTTCCGAATGCACCTTATGCACAAACTGAATGGCTTGACCGCAGCAAGCGGCTCGAGCGCTTCAAAGCCTGGCGCTTGGAATTTCCCGTCGGCCAGCGGTTTGTTTATCACGCGACTTCCGGCTTCTGGGTGCTCGCCGAAATTATCGAGCGGCGCTCGGGCCAGGATTTTCGTGTGTTCGTGCGCGATCGCATTGCCACGCCGCTCGGATTACCCGCTTTGCGGCTTGGGATTCCGCCCAGCGAACACGGCCGCATGGCAGACATTGTCCATGTCGGCGATGCACTTACGCCGGAAGAAATGAAGAAGCTGGGACTGCCACCGATGCCGGAGACCGAGGTGACCGAAACCGCGATCAACGGCTTTAACGACCCGATCGTCCGCGAATCAGGCGTGCCCGGCGGCGGCGGCATCATGACCGCTGGAGAGCTGGCGCTTTTCTATCAGGGGTTGTTGCACAACCCACCGGTAGCCAATAGCGTTCCCATCTGGAAGCCGGAAACGTTGCGCGAAGCGTTGCAGGTTCGTTCCGCTGACTACTTCGATCCAATTTTCAAATACAAATGCAATCGTGCGTTGGGCGTGGTGGTGGCCGGTGATGATGGGTTCGCGAACTATCGCGGTTTCGGCAAGACCAATTCGCCATTAACCTTTGGTCACAATGGAGCCGGCGGCCAGCTCGGATGGGGCGATCCGGCCACTGGGATATCGCTGGGCTACTGCACTAACGGATTCGACCGCAACGATATTCGCCAGGGACGTCGCGGCGTCGCGATATCGAGTCTGGCTGCGGTCTGCGCCGCATAGTCTCGGCGCACTTGAAAAAAAGAAGCACGATGGATCGCAACACCGCCGTGCCTTTTAATTGTTCGCGGCTACTTCGACGTGTCAGATCCACACGCAGAGGCGAGAACCTGCAGCCCTTGCTATCGCATCAATTGCGATAAGCCCGCCGGGGTCGCGTATTTCGACAACGTTATCCCACTGTTGCGGCACCTTCTTGTCCCACAAGCTGCATGCCCCGGCTCGGGTTGAAGCTCGTGATATAGCTCACGTGGTCGTTTTGAACGTCCCAATAATTTTCGACGATTCCGCAGAAGTACCGACTTGCTCACCATAGTTGTCGAGTTGTGCCGGAGTGGACGCCACCCACATGACCTTCCAGAGCTTCATGTTGCTGTCGTAGATGTCCTCGGCGATGTTTCCGTAATACTGCTTGTCAACATAATCGACGCGGCTTCCGTAACAGTAGCCCGGGCGCCAATTCCGGAATGCGACGCACATCCACCACGTAGGCGTCACGCGTCTCCCATTCGCCCCAGTCCGGCTTGGGCCAGCCCAGGATGCCGTCATATTCGGCGGGGAAATTCCCGGGCAGCCTTCGGATTCATTTGCGCCAAAGTGAGGATCTTTTGGTCGCGGAGCCATTTGCCGACAAATTTGCCGACACCGCCGTTCCACCCAACCCGTTGATCGTCTTTGACCATGTCGCTGCCCAGCAACGGCGCGCAGCGAGCGGACGACGACAAGCCGCAGCGAACGTCGGAGTGCGGGCACGAAGGCGTAGTCATCCTCGTCCTTCAAGTTGTCCTGCCAGAACAAGGTCAAGCACAGCGGTGTATCGCGATTGCTCAGGCTGCTCGACCATTATCCATTCCGAATACCAGGCGCCGTTCGCCTGCGGATCGACCCGCGGCACACCCTGATCAGTTTCCCAATTGTAGGCAAGTTGACGATAAGTGGCGTCAACAATTTCCGGCGAGTAGTTGCCGAAGCGATCCTTGGTATAAAAGGCGCCCTGATTACCAAGCTCGACTGCGACTGCTACAAGGTAGCCCTGCATTTTGTAGGTGTCATTGGCCATGATTTCCGTTCCCTTATCGGGTCCGCTGGGATTCGGGAACGGAAGGCCTGCGACGTAATTATCGAGCTTGTAACGCCCGTCACCTTGTTTCACCAGCCTGGTCTGCCCGCCATATTTCTCGGTGGCCTCGACGTACGGCTTGGGCAGGGTCCAGTTGTGTTGGGGGCCCACCTTTATTGCCACGTCGTCCGGCATCTTCCAGAAGAGATCACCTTGCCAGAAATGCTGGACGCCTTCAGAGAAGCAATCTTTGTACTGCATCCAGTTCTGTTTGGTGATGACCGTGCCGGGCGACACATTACAATCGGCCAAGGCGCCAGCCGCGGGCGCCAGCAGCCCCACGCAGATTGCAAGCAGCAGACCCGATCTCCAGCGCGAACTACTCATGGATCTTCTCCTCCCTCTTCTGAATCCTTCGCAAAGCACCTCGTTCTTGAGGTTCCCTCTTCAGCTCAATGGCGCTTCCCCGCACAGCCTGGCTACTCGAAATCCTTCAATATGCGCGCCAAACCACGACTATATCTCGCGACTTATCCTGAAGTCACGCGCGCTGTCAACATTGGATTTAGACGGCAAAACGGCGCGAACGAAATCCATCAAGAGTAGTCGTTTACGGGTTAAGAAACGCAGGGCGAGGGTTCCTCGCACGCCGCGTTGTTAGATCAACTCAGCTCCAGCGATTTCATCAACTGCTGCAAGCCCGCTGGTGTCGCATATCCGCGAGCGATTACACGCTGTCAACATGTCTCTGATGCTCTCACGAGAATCTTTTACTCACGTCCCGTGATAATGCGAAGCACGTCTGCAATGAATGGTCGATGCAGACGAGTTTTTGTACGGGAGCTTGTAGGAATTGGCGGCGCAGCCGAAGACACGCGCATCTGGCTTCAGTGAAGACGCTCGCGCATGGGAGTTTCTGCGTTTGGCAGGGACGATAAGTCCGCCGCCCCTCTGATGCGTTTGCCCCTGTCAGGTGGAGACGCACCAGATGCGGCGGGAACTTCGCAGAAGCCTACGCGCGCAGGAGCTGGCGCAAGACGTATGGGAGCACGCCACCGTGGCGGATGTACTCGACGTCTTCGGGCGTGTCGATGCGGGCGAGGACGTCAAATTCCTTCGTCTTACCATCCTCCTGAGCGCGCACCGTGAGCACTTGGCGCGGCTTTAATCCTGCTTCGAGTCCGCTGATAGAATAAGCTTCGCGGCCGCTCAGACCCAGGCTTTCGCGATTCTGGCCGTTCATGAACTGGAGCGCCAGCACGCCCATTCCGACCAGGTTACTGCGATGAATTCGCTCAAAGCTCTCGGCGATTACCGCGCGCACGCCCAGTAGTTGTGTACCTTTGGCCGCCCAATCGCGTGACGAGCCGGAACCATATTCTTTGCCCGCAATTACCACGAGAGGCACATTTTCTTTTTGGTATTGCTCCGCAGCTTCGTAGATGGTGGTGCGGGCGCCATCGGGCAAATGCACTGTGAAAGCGCCTTCGACGCCCGGCACAAGCAAATTGCGCAAACGAATATTGGCGAAGGTCCCGCGCACCATCACTTCATGGTTGCCGCGGCGCGCGCCATAGGAATTGAAATCGGCGGGTTGCACTCCGAGGCCGATCAGGTACTTACCCGCGGCACCGTCGGCCGCGATCGAGCCTGCAGGGGAGATATGGTCCGTTGTTACGCTATCGCCGAGCATCACCAGCACTCTCGCACCGGCGATATCTTTAACTGGTTGCGGATTCGGACCGACCCCATTTAAGAACGGTGGCGCTTGGACGTAGGTGGAGCGTTCGTCCCATTGAAACGAATCCCCGCCCGGCACCTTCAATTGCTGCCAGCGCTCGTCGCCTTCGAAGACATGCCCGTATTCATCGCGGAACATCGCCGAATCGACGAACTGCGCGATCGCCGCGTTGACCTCCTCGCTGGTCGGCCAGATATCGCGCAGGTACACCGGATTACCCTCGGAGTCGCGCGAAAGCGGTTCAACTTCGGGTTCGAAATCCATCGTGCCGGCGAGCGCATAAGCAACTACCAGCGGCGGTGATGCCAGATAATTGAAGCGTACCACCGGATTAATGCGGCCTTCAAAGTTACGATTGCCACTGAGAATGGCGCAGCCCACGAGATTACCGCGCTTGATAGCAGCCGCGATCGGTTCCGCAATTGGCCCACTATTGCCAATACAGGTCGTGCATCCGTAACCGACCAGATTAAAGTGCAGTTGTTCCAGGTAGGGTAACAAACCGGCGCGCTTGAGATAGGCGGTTACGACTTTGGAACCGGGGGCAAGACTGGTCTTGACCCAGGGCTTGACCGTAAGGCCGCGCTCGACCGCCTTTTTGGCGAGAATGCCCGCCCCCAGCATCACCGCCGGATTCGAAGTATTAGTGCAGCTCGTGATAGCTGCGATCACCAATGACCCGTGACCGAGCGTGAAACTCGCCCCATCCATTTTGACGTCAATCGTTAGTGCTAAGGTGCCGAGGTCGCCGCTACTGACCGTTTCATGCGGCGCAACATCTTTGTTGCCACCCTCTGAAATCCAGCGCTGGATTACCTTGGGATCCGGACCGTTGTGACCGTCAACCGCTTCTTTCGCCAGTTCAGCGCGGAATTCACGCTTGGCAGAGCCAAGCGCTACGCGATCCTGCGGACGGCGCGGCCCAGCGAGGCTCGGCTCAACGTCGCCCAAATCCAGCTCGAGCACGTCGGAAAACACCGGGTCAGGCGTATTTGCAGAGCGGAAAATCCCCTGACGCTTGCAATACGCTTCAATCAAATTGATCTGTTGCTCCGACCGGCCGGTCATGCGCAGATAGGCGAGTGTCTGCTCGTCAACCGGGAAGAAGCCGATGGTAGCGCCATATTCAGGCGACATGTTGCCCAGCGTCGCGCGGTCGGCAACGCTCAGATTTGCGATACCCTTGCCGAAATACTCGACGAACTTGTTGACCACACCCTTCTTGCGCAGCATCTGCGTGACCGTCAGGACCAAATCGGTCGCAGTAGCGCCTGGTTTGAGGGCGCCCTTTAAGTGAAAGCCGACAACCTCCGGAATCAGCATTGGCATCGAGCGGCCCAGCATCGCGGCTTCGGCTTCAATTCCGCCAACCCCCCAACCAACGACGCCGAGACCATTCACCATTGTGGTGTGCGAGTCGGTGCCGAGAACGGTGTCGGGATAGGCTTCACCGTCGGATGAGGTGAAGACCACCGGCGCAAGGTATTCGAGATTGACCTGATGAACGATTCCAGTATCGGGCGGTACTACCCGAAAGTTGTTAAAGGCGCGCTGCCCCCATCTGAGAAATAGATACCGCTCCTGGTTGCGCTCGAATTCGAGTTCGGCGTTAATTGCGAACGCACCCGCAGAACCGAATGCGTCAACCTGCACCGAATGATCGATAACGAGGTCGGCTGGTTGGAGCGGATTGATGCGGGCGGGATCGCCGCCGAGTTTCCGAATCGCATCGCGCATCGCCGCAAGGTCAGCCACTACCGGCACGCCCGTGAAATCCTGCAACAGTACACGCGCGGGCATGAATGAAATTTCGTCGCCGCCGCGGCCACGTCCAGTGGTCCATCGCGCCAGCGCCTCAATTTGAGCGCGTGTTACTACCACACCATCTTCACGCCGCAGCAGGTTTTCGAGCATTACCTTGATCGAAAACGGCATTCGCACGAGGTCAAAGCCCGCTTTAACCAGCGGTTCGAGCGAATGAATGCTGTAGTCATTACCGCCGACGGAAAGAGTAGTGCGCGCGCCGAAACTGTTGTTGCTCATAGCTCGATAATACAAGAGTCGCGGATCATTAGGACAGGCTTTCCAGGCCAGCCGGAAATACAGCGATTACGAGCGACCAAGATCCCCGCCGTGCATTTCTGGCGTGATATACAGAAAGCGCAAGGCTGCGACGTACACCGGCCATCCGCATTCATATGCTCCTGATCACCTGCGTGTTAGCCTCCTCAGTAGTCGAGCGGTGCATCCACAGGTCAAAATGGCAGAATTCAGCTTGGAAACGATCGATATCCTCGACCCCGACCTTTACGTAGAGCGGGGCTATCCGCACGACGAATGGGCGTTACTCAGGCGTCAGGCGCCGGTTTTCTACTATGAGCGTCCCCGCGTCCACTCGTTTTGGGCGGTGACCAGGTACGCCGATATCATCGCGGTTTCTCGCCAGCCCGACTTGTTTCGCAGCAGCCAGTTCTTGTTCGTGACCGTCGAGCAGCCGGGAGCGCCCCCCGACGATGCGGTGTTCCTGCGGCAATTGCTCAATATGAACCCGCCGGAGCACGGCGCCTATCGCGCGGTGGTCAATCGGCGCTTTACGCCACGCGCGCTGCAGAAGCTCGCCGCCCAGGTTGATCAGGTTACGGCTGAGGTCATCCAGGGAATCGTGGGCGGTATGGAATGCGACTTTGTTACCGAGGTCGCGGCAAAGCTGCCGCTGGCGGTAATCGCCGAGATGTTCGGGATACCGCGCTCAGACTGGGAAATGATGTTCCGGTTGAGCAACTCGATGATCGCGCCCGCGGACCCTGAGTTTGCGGGCACCGAATCAATCCAGGAAACCTTGGAACGTGCGCGGATGGAGTTCTTTCAGTATTTCTCCCAGCTCATCGAGGACCGCCGCAAAACGCCGCGCGACGATGTTGCCAGCGCTCTCGCCAACGGGCTGGTCAACGGCGACGCGATTCCGCCATTTGAATTGTTGTCATACTTTGCCCTGCTGATAATTGCTGGCAATGAGACTACCCGCAACGCAATCAGCGGCGGGCTCTATGCGCTGATCAATCATCCGGAGCAAATGGCCTTGCTCAAAGCAAATCCGCCTCTGTTCGTCAAGCCAGCGGTCGAGGAAATCCTGCGATGGACGTCGCCCGTGATCCAATTCACCCGAGTCGCGACGGCGGATACGGAGCTGCATGGCCGTCCAATCCACGCAGGCGATATCGTCGCTATGTTCTATCCTTCCGCCAATCGCGACGAGGAAGTTTTCGAAAAGCCTGACCGCTTCGACATACGGCGCGAGCCCAATCCACATCTTGGCTTTCGGCATCGGCGAGCATTATTGCCTGGGTGCGAACCTGGCCCGCCTGGAATTGCAGGCGATGTTCAGGCAACTGGCGGAAAGAATTGACACCGTCGAACTGGCCGGGCCGATTCAGCGGATGCGCTCCAATTTCGTTGGCGGCATCAAACACATGCCGATTCGCTATCGCATTGACTCTCGCAGCCCGTAATTCAATGGCTTTGTGGGGACGTTGATCGCCGACAACACTAGGCGGAGCGAAGCGGAGCCGAGCACGCCAGTGGAGCAAAGCGAAACGAGCAAACGAGTCTGCGAGGTGCGTTACTCAAAAGGAGTCCGCGACGCGCGCATAAAAAACTAGGCGGAGCGAAGCAGAGCCGAGCGAAGGAGTCCGCGACGCGCGCATAAAATTGATCCCTCATCGCTTTAATCTGACGATCTCATCGCAGCCGAACTCGTCCGGGCCCATCTAGTTAGCATCTGGCGTTCGGCAAGGTTCAGCCGCGCGTCCGCATGCATCGCCCGATAATACCAGGGCGCCATCTTGCCACTTGCCACCTGATCGGCAATTTCACCGAGCTTATGAGACGCAGTGTCCGGGTCTGATGCATATTCTCCCCATTCGGAGAAATTCAGACGCCGGCGCGCCTCGGCCACATGGCGCGAGACCAGCCATGATGCCGGAGCGATGAAACTGTACCAGGGCCATCGAGTTTCATTGGAATGGCAATCATAGCAGGCGCGTTTCAGGAGCCTGACGATTGCGGCAGGCGCTTCCGGATTGCCTTGCTCAGGCGGATTGGAGCGAGACACCGGAATCAGTTGGACGGCGGCGAGCAGAGTTACAAACGAAACCAGCGCCGCCTTCATCGCCCGCATCTGCTTGTACGGGGGCTGAAGCCGATGAAACGAGGACTAAAGCCCGCGCCTATTGTTTACTGTGAGACAATCAGTCCTTTTGGCACTTCGTGATGGAAGTCGTCAAAGAACTGATAGCTGCCCGGTGCCAGCGAGGGCATATGGACGGTGATCGTCTCGCCGGGCGGGACGACGCGTTCGCGATGAAGTTCGAAGCTCTCAAATTCGATGGCGGCGTCGCTTCCATTGGTAACTTTGACTTTGAAGGGCTTATTGGCCTGCACGGAGAGTTGTGCCGGTGCAAAATTACCGTGTTCGAAACGTAATTGCGGCATCGCTCCCTCATCTGCGAAGGATGGTGCAGCAAAGGCTAGAATTGTGCCGGTTCCCAGTGCGAATGCGAGAGCTTTTACAACGGTTGGCTTGCGAAGCATAGCATGGCCACCTTTCTGAAATTGAGAATGATTTTCAGAATCTACTCGACCACTGCCCTGCTTGTCAAGCTGCCCAGCAATGCTTTGAATTGGAAGTCTTTGTGGGGTGCAGGTAGAGATGAGCGGTCGCTGGCAACTTGGGATGAGCGGTCAGGATGTGACGCGGGCGCTTGTGCACGAGTTCTCTGTGTCGAGCACGAGCGAATGGCCCTGGCACTCAAACGGGAGAGGGGGGGAACGCACATGAAGAAAAAGAACATCGGATCATCATTCGATAGCTGGCTCCGCAGGATCGATAGCTGGCTCCGCAGGATCGATAGCTGGCTCCGCAGGATCGATAGCTGGCTCCGCAGGAAAGGTATCTACGAAGAAATGAGGGCGGGCGCACTGAAGCGCGTGCTGGCGCGTCAAGTCGAAGCGGCCATGAAGGACAATCACTTTCGAAGGCGGAGATGGCGCGGCGGATGCACACCAGCCGGGCCGCACTCGACCGGCTGCTCGATCCGGACTATGACGCGGTGACATTGAACACACTGCGCAAAGCCGCGGCGGCAGTTGGACGTGAGCTTCGGCTGGAACTTGGAGGTAAGACTCTAGGTTAGTTAGTGCAACGAGTTTTCGGTAAGATCGTCCCTGTTCCACGCTGAGGTAAACCGATGGGAAGCGATTTAGAAACGAGCGATCCCACCAACGGGTACAAGCTGGGAATGGACGGCATCATATCGCTCTTATCGGCGATCGTAAATTCGTGGGACGACGCTATTATCAGCAAAACGCTCGACGGCATTATAACCTCATGGAACCCCGCCGCCGAGAGGATGTTCGGCTATACGGCGGCTGAGGTGATTGGTCAATCGATCCGGCTGATCATCCCACCTGAGCGACAGGCCGAGGAAGACTACGTTCTGGGTCAAATCCGGCCGGCGAAAAGGTTGACCATTTCGAAACCATACGCCAGACCAAGGACGGTCGTAGACTAAACATCTCGCTCACGGTTTCGCCCGTCAGGGATGCCGAGGGTTCGGTCGTCGGCGCGTCCAAAATCGCCCGCGACATCACGTTCCAAAAACAAATGGAACGTGAGCGGGAAGCGGCGAGGCAACAATTAGCAGAGGCTCTTGCCGGACGTGACGAATTCATTGCGGTGGCGGCGCATGAATTGCGCAATCCGCTGAACGTCTTGACGCTGCTGTGGCGGCTGATGGATCGGACGCTTGACCGTGCAAGCACTCGGAGTGAACGAAGTCTTTTTGAAGAGTCGCGGGCGCAGCTGGCACGCCTCAGCTCGCTGCTGGACCGCTTGCTAGACGTCACTCGAATTCGTTCCGGCACCTTTGACCTTTATCGGGAAAACTTCGATCTGAGCGCCCTGATTCGGGAGGTCACCAGGAGGTTCGCCATCGAGAATTCGGCGATCCCGATATCTCTTCAGCTTGAGCCACGCATCGAAGGCACTTGGGATCGGCTTCGAATCGATCAAGTGGTGACCAATCTGGTTTCTAACGCAATCAAATACGGGCTAGAGAATCCGATTGCGATTGGGGCGTTTCGAAATGGCGATCATGCAATGATTACAGTTCGGGACGAGGGGATCGGAATATCTCCCGAAAATCTCAATCGTATTTTTGAAAGGTTTGAGCGCATCACTGCAAGCTCGAAAAGTGAAGGTTTGGGCATGGGCCTTTGGATTACAAAACAGATAGTGGAAGCGCATGGTGGAACGGTGTTGGCCGAAAGCGCACTTGGTAAAGGTTCAATATTCATCGTGCGGCTCCCGTTCGACAGATAGCAAGGTTCAACCGATGGTCTCACACCAAGACGAGGTGATGGTGATAGAGGACGAGCGGGAATCGCGAACCTATCTCGTTAAACTGCTGCAACTCGAAGGCTTTAAGGTAGTGGCGTTCTCGAATGGGGCCGAGGCATTAAATTACTTGGCGCAAACTGCGCCCCCATGCCTCATTATTTTCGACATTCGAATGCCGGTGATGGACGGCACTCAATTTCGCTCTGCTATGCTGCGGGACCCCCGGCTGGCAGACATTCCGGTGGTTGTCGTTACTGCGTTCGAGCCCCCGGCAGCCGCGAATCTTGGGGCCCTGAGAGTGTTCAGGAAACCGGTTGATGTTGATGCACTCTTGAATACACTACGAGAAAACTGCTAAGCAGCAGCGGCTACCCACGAATCTGGTTATCATGTAGGATCGAAACGACGTCGAGTATGGCCAACATTCTCGCAGCCGATTGGTTGCCTTCGTTTCGAGGCAGCAGATGTCTAGAATTGCTGCGCTTGTACAAACCTGAAAGCGCTCAGCATCTTGTTCAATTTTATGAGGACGATTCGTTCATAACCGAAAACGTTGCGTTTCTTGCGGCAAAAGCTCTCGCCGCAGGAAATTCGAGTGTGGTCGTCGCGACTGAACCCCACCTGGAACAGATCCACGAGCGGCTCGGTGATTTCGGTGTAAATGCGGCTGCTTTTCGAGAATCGGGCCAGTACATAGCTGTGGACGCCGCCGAAGCGCTATCGCGATTCATGGTTGATGGCAACCCCGACAACGCAAAATTTAACGAAACTATCGGGTCCGTCCTGCGCAGCGCGGAAAAGAACAGCGCTAACGGATTTGTTTTCGCCTTCGGGGAAATGGTGGGTCTGCTTTGCGCGTCCAATAAGCCGGCGGCGGCAGTTCGTCTCGAACAGCTCTGGAACTCTCTCGCCGAGCGGCATCGCTTCTCATTGTATTGCGCCTATTCGCTGAGCAGCCTAGGGAATGAGCCGAACACAGACGATCTATTACAGATTTGTGCCGAACATGCACTGACAATTCCAACCGAAACCTCTCTTTAAGCAACCTAATAGAAAGCGCAGCGACAAGCATTCCTCTGGTGAGAGCCAGCTGCTCGTCGTATAGCGGCTACGCATGGCAATTGGCGGGGCTAGCATCCTTTCTTTTCCGGACGAGGACTGTGGGCGAATCCTCGCCTCGCCATCTCGGGAATTGCGCGTTTTTACCAATCCATGATGAGCGCCGATGCTGGCGCGCCAATAATGCGGGTGTGCGATTTGTGCAAACAGGTAAAAACCTCGTGCAAAGCAGCCACTTCTGCGGGTTCCTCGATCAAAGTGGAACCTGGAGCAGCACCAGCCGCGTATTTCTCCGGGTGCAGGTTGGCATCAAGATAGGTAAGCCTGTCCGAAGCTGTGGATTTGAGAGCACCTGCTCCGGCAAACACTCCGAAATCCCAGGGATCCCCCAGGTTAAACAAATCGTCGTAGCCTTGAATGAGGCGCTTTCGTTGTGCAGATGACAGCGTGACTACCGTGTCATGCATATGCAGCGGGCCCGTGATTTCCGTTTGAACGAGCTGTGCGTAAGAGGTGCCTTCCCGCTCAGTTAGCGCATAACCCGGCAGCGCGAATCCAGGATTGCTGTATAGGAATTTCGTTTCAGCCGGTTTCGCCAGACCGTGCTTGGTCAGAAATTCACTGAGTTGAGGGGCGTTATAGTCGGCATAAGGATTGAACTGGTTTCTGGGTTTGAAGTTGTCAGGCAGCCGGGGTAGGCCCGAGTGTTGGGTTGCCAGATCGAGTAGCGTGATCGCAAACGGCTACACCCGGCTCCCAGGGTTCCCGTCCAAATTCCGTCCACCCTCGATGGAGCAGCTATAGCGGTTGTCACGAGAGCCAAGGCGATTAGCGTGAATATCGTCGTAAGTGCGCGGATGATTGCGAAGGGCCGAGAATTTATCTGGGGCCATCTGCTAGAGGATCGAACACTCGCGCGACGGTCGCTTCTGCGGTAGTCGGCAGATGATCGACGTAATCTCATACGCTAAGGGACCGTCTTGCAGTTTAGGTTCGTGCTGGCCGAGGAATCGTCGCACAGAAGTCCGGCTGATGCGGAGCCGGCGTGAAATCTCGCTTTGGTTGAGACCCTTTCTTGCCAGCGCTCTGACTTGCTGGATGTACTTTGTCACACTCGGTGGTCGCCCGTGTGGCCCGCCTTCCTTGCGCGCCTGAGCGATGCCGGCTTTGACCCGATCACGCAGGATATCACGTTCAAACTCCGCGAACACGGCAAGCATCCCTGCCAGAGCCCGGCCGCTAGGCGTGGTCAAGTCGAGCGCTTAGCTCAGTGAGACGAAGCCGACGATCTAGGCCGCCTATCGAAAATCACACGCACTAAAATTCTCAGTCTTTGGCCCGGTAGACACCCTGCCCATCAACCAAATGACTTTTGCACCGCAAATTAGCTATGTCTTCGCGTTGATCAAGATCTGCGGTTTCCCATATGGTCATATTGTCACACCGGCAATGGTTTCCTGCCATCAGCTCAAACACGCCGCCGCCATGGCCAAGGAGGAACTCGTGGTGGCCGGGATCGGAATCGTGATTGCCCCTTCGCCACGACAGGTAGCCTAACTTTAATCGGTCCTCTTACTTAGTCCGCTAGCAAGTCCAGGATTCGATGCTAGCTGTTGAAGCCACTACTAATGTGCGGTGCGGTGGACGTCGTCGCCGGCGAGGGAAACTCGAAGAGGACTTCCCGCGACCGCTGCCGACGAAATCTCATTGGTGGCGGCATCCGTGCTGAACTTCTCGCATCCGAGCGTTGCCGCCGCTCCAACAGCCGCGCAGAGAATGCATAGCCCGAAAGCCGGGCGATAGCTGCTCGTAAGGTCGAAGATGCGCCCGAGCGCAACCGGCCCCATCATCGCTCCGGCAGCCTCGGCGACCCGCAACATTCCTCCGAGCGAAGCGTAATGTTTAAGCCCCAGCGACTCGATAGTGATGAGCGGTAGGAGCATCAGCGGAGCCCCCCACGCGGGCCCGTATGCGAGAAGAAAAATCGCTAGACCAACGGTCTCGCGCGAGCCGAAAAGCGGGATTATTCCGGAGGCGATGATCGCGAAGGACAGTGCCAGCGACAATCTGGCTCCGATGCGGTCAGCGACGACTCCAAAGAGAACCTTGCCCACGGCGTTAAGGCCAAGCGTGAGGCTAAGAACAATCGCCGCTACGGCAGGGCGGTAGCCGATCCCGAGGAGATAGACTACGAGCTGCGTGAGAATGCCGTAAACGGTAAAGGCGAAGAGAAAACCTGCGACCGCTATAAGCCAGAACGAGCGCGTCCTGATGGCCGCAGCGAGGTTGAACCCTTCGAGATCCTGCGCGCGGACGCGAGCTTTCCGCCCAGCTTTTGAGCTCAAACCTTGAATAGAAGCATCAGGGGGATGAGTTCTGACGACGAGAAGTACGAGTGGAATTACTATCAGCAAGACAGGCAGCGCCAACGACGCATACGCTGCGCGCCAGCCGCCGGCCCCAATAACCACAGTAGCGACCTGCACCATTATCATCCCGCCGGCGGCAACGCCCGCAATCGCCACTCCCATTGCTATCCCACGCTTCGCCTGAAACCAATTAGCGACCACCAGCGCGGCGGGGATCAAGGTCGCCATCGCGACGCCGAATCCCGCAAAGAAATTAGAGATTAATAAAGGAAAGTACGAATCAGCCTGACTGGCGAACAACAGCGATCCAGCGGTTAGCGCTGCGCCAGCGACGATCGGGATCCGCGTGTCAACTCTTTCGAGCAAGAATCCGACAGCTATGCTGCCGGGAATGGTTCCGAGCGTGACCGAGCTGGCCAGGGAAGAGACCCGTGCGCGGCTCCAGCCGAATTCCCTGATAAGCGGCGCGAAAAATATTCCTGGTGTCGCTATCGTGCCGCCGAAGATAAATGCCAGGGCCGCGAACAATACCGCGACTATCAGCCAAGCCTGCCGCTCCTGCTTGAGCATCGGCGTGACCCCTCGACTCCCAGTGGTTGGACTCGCGCGATAGTGGCATCGGCAGGCCGGGCCGTCCAGCCAGTTGGCGCGAGAGTGTCGTAAACATTGTAGATGTCCGAGTCATAAACATTTAAAGACGTCCGCCGACCGCGCTAGAGCCGCTCGATGCACGATATCGAGCGGCAGGTGTGGCGGAAGGCGCGAGCCATGACCCGGCGGGAAGTGATCGCTAAAGCGATCACCAAGCAGCTGACGTGGGTACAGGCGAGCGAGATCCTGGGAATCAGCGCCCGGCATATGCGACGGCTACGGCACAAGGTCGAGTGCTGGGGCATGGCGGCAGTGATGGACCAGCGCGGCGGCCGGCCGCGGCGCAAGCGAATCAAGGCCGGTACCATCGAGCTGCTATGCCGGCTCAAGCGCGATGTCTATGCCGATTTCTCGCTGCGGCATTTTTACGAACAGGTCACCGAGAAGCATGGCGTGAAGGTCTCTTATAATTGGCTGCGCCTGATGCTGCAGGAAGCCGGGGTGGTGGAGAAGGAGCCGCACGCGGCCGCTATCGGCGCCGGCGCGAGCGGCGGCCACTGGTCGGCATGCTGGTGCATCTGGACGCCTCGACTCATGAGTGGATCGCGGGACTGCCGATGCAGGACCTGGTGGTGGCGCTATTATAGTCGTGGTGTTATGCCATCTAATGGTAGAGTCAACTTATCATTTTTGTCCACTTGAACCAGCTCACGCTCTGCCCGATTGCTCAGTCTGTAGATTTCCCCCAAATACCACGAAGCCGGATGCTCGTTTCAGGGCTGCGGTCATGAGTTCCTGCGCGTGTCCCTATCCAGGAGCAACGGTCAGTCTGACGACGCCTAATCACCCTGTCAGGACACGGGGCATACGCTCCCACCCCCCAATCGATTAGCGGTGAGGCGCTGGCTGCGACTTAGTTCTTTGAGTCGCAGGCGCGATAATGCGGGGCGAAGGGCCGAATTCGCCAAGTTGACAGTCAAGACACGCAAACGTGAGCGGAGCAGTCCTGAGTCGATTTCCAAGTCATCACTCACGCTTTCAAATGAAAAAAGACAGCCTCACTTCAGCCTTCCGAGAGGTAGCGTGAAACCGCACCCTCAACCACGGTGCCCTTGAAGAAGTCAGGGTTGAGAGCCGTCCACAGCTTGATTGGGTTGGTGAACACGAAATCGCGAAAGTCCTCAGCGGTCATGGCGCCGTGCTCGACTGGTTCATAAGCCTCAGCCGTGACTTCGCTCATGTCTGGTACGTCAAAATGGCCGATATCGGAGCCATAGATTGCGTTGATGCGAGCCGACAGGGGGTTGCGCATGGCGTCGAAAGCCGATGCGGTAACCGGATCGTCGGCCTCGCAGCCGAAAAAGAACGGCCTGAGGAAAAGCTCGAGAAAGTCCTCCTTGCGCGTGATCGCGCAACTGGCGAAGTCGTCGGTGGGGTCACCCTCGCGGATTCGCACCAACTCTCCCCCTTTTACATATTCACGGCCCTCGACCACCTTTCCACCATAGCGGCGCGACAATTCAGCCAACAGCTCCTGATCGATATTCGCAGGATTGTAGTTCTCCAGCGCACCGCGGTTTCGCTTTTCCCAATGGCCAATAAGCTCCGCGAACAGGCTGCGAGCCCAGCCAACCCCGCCTTCCAGGAAGGAAAACTTCATCTGCGGAAATCGCCGAGTCACCCCGCCCAGGAACAGCGACTTGCAGATCGCATCGGCTGAGGAGGCAAAATGCCCGACGTGGTTGTAAACGTAGTTCGAAATCGAGGTGCGGCTACCCCATCCTTCGCCATGACTATGAAAGCTCGGTACCACCTTGAGTTCGTCGCACTTGGCCCACACCGGATCGTAATCGTACTCACTATCGATGCCGAAAGTATCGAGCCAGAACGCATAGCGGGATGCTTCAGGGTATTGGCGCGCCACCGCGGGAACCGGCCGTTTGACATAGCTCGCCATCAGCACAGCCTTCAGTCCTAGCACGTTCACCGCATAATCGAGTTCGTCAATCGCCTCCTGCGGGGTGTTCATCGGTATTGTCGCAACAGGGGTAATCCGGTCGCGATACTCACCCCAAATTTCAGCACAGTACCGATTCAGTGAACGGCAGGTCGCACGCCTCACTTCCTCTTCTTCGAAATGCGCGCTCACCAGGCCTAGGCTCGGATACAGTACGCAAAAATCCAAACCCATCTCGTCCAGCCGTTCGTACATCAGCTTAGGGAACATTGATGTAGCGAGATCGAGGGTATTTTTAGTCGGGAAGCCCCAGAATGGCGACCGCTTGGTCCTGAATTCACGCCGTTGCTCCGGCGACTCTCGATACCAGCGCGTACTGGCTATAGTGCCATCGAACGCGCGCCCGACCCGCTCCGCAACCCCGCGGCCCGCGAGATCCTTGACGTAATCGCGCAGCCGGGGAAAGTACTCAACGTGGTGCCCATCCGAATCGATAACTGGATGGCTCAGATGCGCGCGAACGGTTGCTGACTTGGACTTTGATTTTGAGGCCATGGCGGCTCCTGAATGCCGGACCGGCTCGCGTTGTTGTTCCTTGTCTACATCTTCCTCACCCGATGCTACCCACTTCGAACAGATTCCGCACATGACCCGCGATCTTGTA
>CAVWAA010000028.1:0-68303 GCA_963752805.1 Binataceae bacterium (SeqCode) | reverse complement strand
TTCAGCCCACGCAGCTCTTTTTGCTGAATCTGATCCAGACCGAGCCGTTTTTCGAGCGTTCGCAATCGGCGGGCGAGTTCCGGCAGGCGCGGCTCAACGGCTACCATCCGGCGAAACATTCGAAGATCGATTGCAGGTGCGCCGCCCACTAAAGCGTCATCCGGCAGATCGTTGTGGACTCCAGCCTGCGCAATCACACGGGCGCGATCGCCGACCTGAACATGGTCAGCGCAGCCCGACTGACCTCCGAATTGACACCATTTGCCGAGTCTAACCGAGCCCGCCAACCCTGATTGAGCCGCCATCCGCGTGGAGGTTCCAACCTCACAGTTGTGACCGACTTGAATCAAATTATCGAGTTTCACCGCACTGCCGATAACGGTGGCACCCATGGTGGCGCGGTCGACCGTTGTGTTCGCGCCAATTTCTACGTCGTCCTCGATGATCACGATGCCTACTTGGGGGATCTTGATCAATTGGCGATTGTGTTCGATGAAGCCAAAGCCGTCGGCGCCGATTACCGCGCCGTTTAATAGAGTGACTCGATTGCCAATCCTGACCCCTTCGCGAATCGAAACCTGGCTATGGCAGGTAAAGTCGTCACCGATGTGTACCCCAGGGTAGATGATCACGTGGGGATGAATCACCGCATTGCGTCCGATCGTCACACCAGTCCCGATTACGGAATAGGCGCCGATTGAGGAGTCCTCTCCAACGAGAGCATCGGAGGCGATAATCGCTGTAGGGTGGATTTCGCGCGGCGGGCGATAAGGTGGGAAGAAAATTTCGAGTACCCGGGCAAAATCGAAGGCAGGATCGTCGCTCACCAGCACTGCGCATTCCGCGCCACCGGCCATTTCTTCCGGAACAATCGCTCCTGAAGCGCGCGATGAACGTAACGCCGCGGCATATTTTGGTCCGACCGCAAATGTGATCGTTCCCGCGACGGCGGCCTCGACCGGAGCCGGCGCCGTGATTTCAATCTCGCCGTCTCCGCGCAGTTCGAGTCCTAGCCGCAAGGCCAATTCACTCAGCTTCATTCTTGTGCTCCAAAAGGTCTCTCGTATTTCCGAGCAGATTGCTAACGATCGAGATCGCAGCGGGGTCTTCTCTAACAGGCGTTCGCGAATGCCCCGAGATGAGTCAGGGCCGCTACAATCTCTGCCGGCGCGATGCCCTGCAAGCATCGATAATGGCCGAAACGGCACGTTCGCTTGAGGCATGGGCTGCAGTCAACTGGGTGAAAAATTGTCGTAGCCTTCGGTCCCACCGGACCCGTGCGCATGGGGTTGGTTGAGCCGAAGATTCCTACCGTGGGTATGCCGAGTGCCGCGGCCAGATGCATCGCGCCCGAGTCATTACCGGCAAACCCGTCACAAAGCGAAAGTAATGCCTTCAATTCGGCGACATCCGTGTCGCCTGCGGCGACCAGCGCGCCAGCGCGGCATATTGAAGCGACTTGCTCGCATTTAAACCGCTCCGACGCAGTTCCGAGCAGTACGCATTCGGCCCCCGCTAGCTCCCTGAGCAGATCAATAAGCTCAGCATAATAGGGCGGCGGCCATTCCTTGGCCGGGCCATAGGCTGCGGCCGATGAAATGGCGATGAGTGGCGCATCGCGATTCCGTCGATGCGACGCGAGCCAATTTGTCGCTCGTTCAACACTTTGTTGCGAGACCTCGAGTCGGTAAGACATGCTATCGGCAATCGCTGGCGAAATCCCCAACGTATCGCTGACCATTCCCAGCCAATAGAATCTCTGATGGCCGATGTTCGCGGACGCCTTGGGTACCGTGTGGTTGGTGAGCAGAAACCGGCGGCCATCGGTGGCGTAACCGGCCCGGCATGGTACGCGCGCGAGCATTGTCCACAGCGCTGACCGGAAGCTATTGGGAAAAATCACTGCCAAGTCGAACCGGCGAGCCCGAACCGCGGCTATTATCTCGCGCTGATCGGCCCATCCACGGATTCCTGCCCGCATGGTGTAGGGAATGACCTCGTCAACCCAGTTGATTCCATCAAAGAACCCGGCCAGTTCCTGACGAATCAACACGGATAATGTGGCGCCACCAAACGCGGTACGTAGCACACGGAGAGCCGGCAAACTCAGGACGAGGTCGCCAAGCCAGTTGACTTCTTTGACCAATACCCGCTTGGTCCCCGCCCAGACGTCAGACCGGCCTTGGCCATCATCACGAGGAAACTCACAACCCGCCGGCGCCTCAGGCATGCCGCGCGGACGACAAACGCGCGGGAATGACAGGTCAGCGCTTATCTCACATAGCCATGGGCCTCGTCCCTGACGTTGGTGCATACCTCGGAATGCGCCAGGCATCAGCATGGTAGTTTCATCAGAGACGAGGGGGCGATGCAGCAGCTTCAGCTAGCGGCTACTCCGCAATCGCCGGCTGCGCGGCTGCCGAGAGGCCGTCTGCGCTTGAAGTGCTCTGCGAAGCTACCGGGCTGCCGGCCGGCTCAACAATCACCTCGCCAACTCTGTCAGCTTCGTGAGTCGGGCAAAAATAGCGATAGCTGCCAGGTTCGGAAAAAGTATGACGAAACCGCCCCCCCGGCAGTATGCTGCCGGAGCTGAAGGGCCGAACACCTGGCGGACGAATGGCATCAACCGGATCCCGTGCTCGTGCCGGATCGTCGCTCACCGAATGGTTTGCCAAGCCCTCATTTTCCCACTCGACGGTCTGGCCCGAAACGATCTGGATTGAACTCGGCT
The DNA here is from genome assembly GCA_963752805.1 of Binataceae bacterium (SeqCode). Lineage (GTDB taxonomy): Bacteria > Desulfobacterota > Binatia > Binatales > Binataceae > JAMXLL01. The sequence continues at coordinate 65,572 of CAVWAA010000028.1, read as the reverse complement.
GATACATCGGCTCATCGTCGCGCATCTTCACAACCCTCAGGGGCACTCCTGGCCCGCTTTTATAAGGAAGGATTCGCGCACTGGATCCTGCTAGCTGCTCTTGTCGCGATGGTGCCGAAGGCTCGACAACTACCTCGCCAATCATCTTGTCCCCTTCGTGGGTTAGACAAAAATAACGGTAGCGTCCCGGCTTGCTGAAGGTATGGCGGAATCTGCCGCTTGGCATCACGTTGCCGGAATTGAACGGGGGTACGCCCAATGGCAGCAATGCGTCACCAGGCTTGTTGGCGCGCGCCGGATCGTCGGTCACCGAATGGCTCACCTGGCCATCATTTTGCCATTCGACGGTTTGCCCGGTGCTGATTTGGATGTGGCTCGGCCGATACATTGGGTCATCATCGCTCATCCTGACGATTTGGATGGGGGCCGCACTGCGGACGTCGGAAGACGTAGAACGCCCAACTCTAGAGTGAGATCCGGCGACCTGCTGCGGAGGCGGCACGGGCTGTGGTTGGACGATTACCTCGCCAACCATCCTGTCGCCCTCGTGAGTCAGGCAAAAATAGCGGTAGCGCCCTGGTTTGCTGAAGGTATGGCGAAATCTGCCGGTTGGCATCACGTTGCCGGAATTGAACGGGGATACGCCTAGCGGCAGCAACGCGTCAGCGGGGTTGTTAGCGCGCGCCGGATCATCGGTCACCGAATGGCTGACTTGACCATCATTTTGCCATTCGACGGTTTGACCTGCGAAAATCTCGACTGTGCTCGGCCGATACATCGGATCATCATCGTTCATCTTGACGATCCAGATGGGAGCCGCACTGGAGCTCTCAGAACCCTAAGCTGAAGTAACTTCGGCGACCGCTGCGGACGCCTCACCAGACGGATTGGCCGCAGCGTAGAGAGGAATCAGCAGGAGTGTCGCGAACAGCCCAGCGCCGATCCCCATGCACCGGGCCCTCACGGCGACTCCGGATCCCCCGACGGAGTTGCGCGTGTGTTTTCGCACCAGTTCTCATACTATGAAACATACCAGCCGGCCTGCAATCAGATTGTTGCGGTTCGATGAATTCGTCTGCACCCCCCATCGCCCGCTTCAGCCAGTCTCTCTGCGGTCCGCTGGAGGAGCAGCGAGGGTATTCGGGCTATCCACCAGCGAGCCGCTGACGCAGTACTTCGTTGACAATCTTCGGATTACCTTTACCGCCCATCGCCTTCATCACCTGACCGACAAAAAAGCCAAACAACTTGTCGCGGCCAGTACGATATTCAGCAACTTTGCTCGCCTCTGCGGCGATTACCTTGTCGCATGCTGCCGCGATAGCAGCCTCATCCGAAACCTGGATAAGACCCATTTCGTTAACCGTTGAGTTCGCCCCCTGCCCCGACTTGCACATCGCCGCGAATACAGTCTTGGCTGCGTTAAGACTGATGTTCCCGTCCTGCACCAACTTTAGCAGAGCGCCGGTTTCCGCGGCGGGCGGCACCGCCTGATCGAGCGGTTTGCCGGTTTCGTTCATCGCCCGCAGAACTTCGGTCATGGTCCAATGGGCGGCAGACTTAGGATTGCTGAGTCCTGTTCTGAGCAAAGACTCGAAGTAATCAGCGATTTCGCGATCCTCGGTAAGGATCGTTGCCTCATAAGTACCAAGGCCGAACTCGCGTTGGAAGCGCTGACGCCGCGGGGCAGGCAATTCGGGCATCGACGCTCGCACCCGTTCAATCATCTCAGCTTCGAGCCGAAGTGGTGGCAAGTCGGGCTCGGGAAAATAGCGGTAGTCGTTGGCAAATTCTTTGGAACGCATCGGCCGCGTTTCCTCGCGTATGGGATCCCACAGGTGCGTTTCCTGGACGATCTTACCGCCGGCCTCAAGTATCTGGACCTGGCGCGGGACCTCGTAGGCGATAGCTTTTTCGACGAAGCGGAACGAGTTCAGGTTTTTGATTTCGGTCTTGGTGCCTAATTCGGAAGAGCCTTTGCGCCGTACCGACACGTTCACATCACAGCGGAAGTTACCCTCCTCCATCCGTCCTTCGGAGGCGCCAACGTAGCGCAGGATGGCCCGCAATTCACGAAGGTAAGCACCTGCTTCGTCGGCGGAGCGGATGTCCGGCTCGCTCACGATCTCCACCAGCGGCACCCCCGAGCGGTTGAAATCAACCAGGCTGGAGTCGGCCTCATGAATATTCTTGCCGGCATCCTCTTCCATGTGGATACGGACCAGACGAATCCGGCGTTGTGCGCCACCACCATTGCCGATTTCAATGTAGCCACCTTTGCACAATGGCAACTCGTACTGGCTTATCTGATAACCTTTGGGGAGGTCAGGATAGAAGTAGCTTTTGCGCGCGAACACTGAATAATTCTGCATCTCTGAGTGCGCTGCGAAAGCCATCCGAAGCGCTAGCTCGACCGCGTTGCGGTTAAGCACCGGCAAAACTCCAGGCATCCCCATACACACCGGACAAGCATTTTCGTTGGGCCCGGCACCAAAACTTGCCGGGCATCCGCAGAATAGTTTCGAGCGCGTCAGCAGATGAGTATGGACTTCAAGTCCGATAACGGCTTCATAGGCGTCGCTGGCCATATGCGCTCCTGGCAGAACCTAAAGTACTGATTGAACTTACAATTTCGGCGGGCGGCGCTCCAGGGCGGCCGAATTCTCGTAAGCGTCGCCGGCCCGCAGAATTATTTCTTCCCCGAAAGGCGGCCCGATCAATTGGAGCCCAATCGGCATTCCGACGCTGTCATAGCCACAAGGCACAGAAAGTCCGGGCAACCCGGCCAGATTGACCGAGATCGTGAAAATGTCGGACAGATACATCTGCAGCGGATCTGCGGTCTTCTCTCCGAGCTTGAAGGCGGTGGTTGGCGCCACGGGTGTGACGATGATATCGCAATGCTGGAACGCCCGCTCGAAATCCTGGCGAATCAACGTACGCACTTTCTGCGCCTTCAGGTAGTAGGCGTCGTAATAGCCGGCCGACAGCGCGAACGTGCCAAGCATAATTCGACGCTTCACCTCGGCGCCGAAACCTAGATCCCGGGTGCGATTGTAGAGGTCGAGTGTATTGTCGGCCTCAACGCGCAACCCGTAGCGGATACCGTCGTAGCGCGCGAGATTGGCACTGGCCTCTGCCGTCGCAATCAGATAGTAAGCCGCAATGGCGTAATCAGTATGCGGCAACGAGATTTCGAATACTCGTGCCCCCAATGCCTCGAACCGTTTGAGCGCCGACTGCACCGCGGCTTCAACCTCTGGCTCCATCCCTTCAACAAAAAATTCACGCGGCACACCGATCCGCATTGCCTCGACCTCACCCGTCAGCGCAAGCTCATAGTCCGGCACGGAGCGCGCCGAGCAGGTCGAGTCGCGGGCATCGACACCAGCGATCTCTCTCAGCAGGATTGCGGCATCGCGCACCGTTTTGGCGAAGGGTCCAACTTGATCGAGCGAAGATGCGTAAGCGATCACGCCGTAGCGGCTGACTCGACTGTAAGTTGGCTTAAGGCCGACTACACCGCAAAATGAGGCAGGCTCGCGAATCGAGCCGCCGGTGTCAGTGCCAAGCGCCCCGAGGCATTCATCGGCTGCGACCGCAGCCGCCGAGCCACCCGAGGAACCGCCGGCGACGCGTGCCAAATCATAGGGATTGCGAGTTGCGCCGAAGGCCGAATTTTCGGTCGAGGAGCCCATCGCAAATTCGTCCATATTGGCTTTGCCGAGAAAAACCGTCGCCGGCCGCGCGTAGCTTCGCAATCGCGGTGGCATCGTAGGGCGGTACGAAGCGCTCGAGAATCTTCGACGCGCAGGTCGTCCGTACGCCGCGAGTAGCAAAAATATCTTTAATGGCGAGTGGAATGCCGGTCAGCGATGACGCGCTGCCGGCGGCGATGCGCTGATCGGCGATTTCGGCCTGCTCCATCGCCTCCCGCGCGCACAGCGTAATAAACGCGTTCAGCCTCGATTCCATCGCTGCCACACGATCGAGGCAGGCGCGCGTCAACTCAACTGCCGAAATCTCGCGGCGCGCTAACCGCTTGCATGCCTCGGCAATTGTCAATCTGAAGAACTCGGAAGGCATCGTTGAAATAAATTACTCAGGTCCGGCATCGGATGCGACTCCGGGCGCTCTCGTACGTCCGGATGCGAACTTTTCCGCCCGATTCCTTGCCTTTCGTTGGCTTCGCACCAAAATACGTTGATTGAGAGCGAATGGATGTCGAAAACCGGGGTCGTATCGCTGGATGTTGGCGGAAACCGCTCTTCGGGTGAAACGCGATGTTCCAAGTTGGGACCTTTGTGCTACAAACCGACTTTGCTCACATCCCTACCCGTTCGATCTCTTATCGGCGTGTCGGTCGTAGAGTTGGGGTGCTGGCATGATTGGCCATCGCGGCGGCTTTTTCCAGCGTACCGCCATTTTCAAGTACGCGGTGATGCCGGTGGCGCGGACGCTCTCTCCAGCCACGCGCGAATCCCAACAGCCGGACGCACGTGAATATCGGGTCTGGCACGACTTCATGATCAATCCGCACCCGAAATCTCTGAGCGGTCATCGCGAGCGCCAGCGTTTGCTCCATCAGTGAGAAACGATCGTCAATACCCATTAGAGGGGACCACAAAGCGAAACAACGAGGAGAAGGGCAGCGCGGGCGCGAGACCTCTCGAAATCTTATCCGTGGAGCAGATGCCAATCGTCAGGTCCTCCGTCTCGCGACGCTAGCACAACGGCAGCCCTCCATCGACGAACGTTGCGGCCTTCCCTCCCCATCGCCGCCCAGTGTTGCCATCACTCTTTTGCCGCGTGCCCCATACTCTACTTTGATTTTTTGATTTTCTTCGCTATAGCGGCGGACTCGGGGTTGGCAACCAATTCATTTTGCACCACGGCTGCAAGCTCCGGCAGGGAGAGTTGCAGAATCTTAATTGCCTGCTCCAACTGCGGCGTCATCACGAGTCGCTGCTGACGCAGCAGGTCCTGTGCAAGTTCTATCGTTCCGCACTTCACACAAGTGCCGCACCGAAATCCTTGGTTCGTGCATTCATCAGTTTGAACCTGATCGCATCCAATGTTCGCACACTGCTTGCAGCGGTAGACCGCGCTGTTGCATGTTGCCGCTGATTTTCTCTTTCCGCGACAGCTCGCCATTGATTACTCCTCCCTAAGTTGTGATCATACCACCCGCATGCGTGCATGAGCATGGCCCAAATTTCCGGGGCTGTTCCCTAAAATCAAACCCGCCCACTACCGGAAATGAGCGCGTATTGAGGAGACGGCTTTTGAGCGCCATCGTTCTCCTAGCAGGCGTCCCGCTGCGCTCTTATCGCTCGTGCTTTTAGCCCCCGATTGGGGGCAATCTTTACGGCACCACACAATACGTGAGCATTCCGGACGAGTGAGTTGACACCAAAGTGAAGACCTTCAATCGGCTCGCTGCGAGTAGCGACGCGCTCGAAAGCATTATCGAGTTGGGCAAGTCCGGTCCACTTCTATCGTTTCCGACGAAATCCTCGAAGAGGCGCGAATGGCTCCCGAAGGAACTAGATGTCTGTCGATCCCAATAAGCCTCGGCCCAACTCAGAAGGTCCGCGAAGCCGGCTTCTTTCCCGCCCCGTTGTTGACCGCGTTAAAATCAAACTCTCGCGGCACACGCTCCAAGGCAGATCCAGACAAACCAGTGCAGAAGCCCTCGGCAACGCAATCTCGGCCAGCCAACCGTACACGCTATAATCCAGCGCGGGGCCGCAGCCGCATCACGCACCAGGCACTTCGCGACCTCTTCTTCACGCCTGATACGATATCCATCGTCCAGCCAATGCAGGAGGTCGAGGTCGATGACAGGAACGTGGTTCAAAGCCGCCAAACGTTCCGCGAATACGCTCTTTCCGGATCCGCTATTGCCGATAATGACTGTTCGCTCTGTTAGTGCTTCGAGCATTCACTACTACATTTCGAAGTCCTGACCAAATTCGTTGCCGGACAACTTCCCGAGCGATCGGTCTTTACCCCTTACTATCAAACATTAGCAGCAAGATCGAAATTAAGCCTGAGAGCACGCCTCTAGATCAAACCGAGCCAAGCCCGTGACACCACCGCCTACCTTCCGTGTTTCACAGAGGGTCCCTTTGTGAAGCGCCTCAGTAACAAAAATGGGCAGGGCAGTATATTAGCTGTTCTGCCTGCGTCGATCTGAGCGCCGGTCGCCGCCGCGCCGGAATGATGTAGAGCCGATCTCCAACTATGCAGGAGCGAGCGCCTGTACCGCGCGTAGGTCGGGAAGCGGCTGGTTGTCTGCACGAAGCGGTTGAATACAGACGTGCGTGGCACCGGCTGTAAAATGCGCTTGGATGCGATCGCGAATCCTATCCTCAGTGCCCCATGCGACAATCGCGTCGACTAAACGATCGCTACATCTGTTGTCGAAATCCACGTCCTGCCATCCGAGCGCTTTCAGATTGTTTCTGTAGTTCGGCAAATGCGTCACATAGAAGCTCATGTATTGGCGCGCCGCCGCGCGAGCCTTGGTCGCATCTGCTTCCAGGATCACAGCCTGTTCGACACAGATCCAAGGGGCCGGACCGATTTGCCCCCGAACCTTAGCTGTGTGTTCGGGCGGCACAAAATAGGGGTGTGTGCCATCGGTTTGAGTCGCTGCAAGCTCGAGCATTTTCGGGTGAAGTGCTGCGATCAGGAGCGGAATCGGCTGTTGGGCCTGGCTTGGTCTCTTAAGGAGCGCCTCCTTTAATTGCGGAAGGTACTGTTTCATATAGCTATAGGGCTTGTCATAAGTATGACCGCGGTTGGCGACCACCGGCTTATGGCTCACGCCGATTCCCAGTATGAAACGTCCGTCGGAAATCTCAGCAACAGTTCTCGACGCCGATGCCATTGCCACCGCATCGCGCGCCCAGATATTGGCAATTCCGGTAGCAATCGCAAGGCTCTCGGTATGACTAAGCAGATAGGACGAATGGGCAAAAGGATCGCGGCCAGGACCCTCAGGTATCCAGAGAGCTTGGTAGCGATGCTTCTCGATCGTTTTCGCGAAATCGAGGGTCTCACGCATCGTCATCGCTTCTAGCATCGCCCAAATGCCAATTTTCCCTAAATCCATCGAAAGCTCTCCTCCTGGCGAACTTGCACACTGACGCCGCGTAGCTTAATGAGTTTTCAACGTGACAACGATTTGCGCAACAATCGCAACAACGAAGGTAATGCGTGAAGACGAGCGCCCTACCCTCTATATCGGTTGTCATGTACGCGTGCAGCGCGACCGCTGATTACCTAACGTATTACTTAAACCTTACACGGAGTTGCCTCGACAAGACAGGACGGCACTTCGTTCCGCGGACGCTTGAGCGCGCGCCGAGGTGACTGCAAGTTGACATAAAGTTCAACGGCGAAGCTGGACAAGGTGACCCACCCTCCCCTGCTCACCACTTCCCCGCCTTCGCGCGCTCGCCGGTGGCCGCGGTAAATTCTCAGCGTTCTGTCGAGTGCTGCGGGTGCCGAACGCAGAATCTACTTCAACGGCCAGCTGCCCGGCGACTGGTAGAACGACCAGGGCTGAGTGCCTGCCCGGTAATTATTGCGAACCAGCGTTCAACCAGGTCGAGCCACGACGCGCTGCTCGGCGTGAAGTGCAGATGGATGCGGGGTTGCGCGGCGAGCCATTCCTTTACGGCAGGGTGCTTGTGGGGTCCTCCAATATGCTTCCATGCGGGTCGCGTGCCCATCAAGGGAGGCGCTGCAACGATCAGCGCCGCGGATGCGTTTTAAACTGCCATGGCTCGTCAAATTCTTCGTCCTTGGTGTCGTCGGTCATGGGAGAAACGATAGCGGGAAGGGCGAAAAGGAGGGCAGTCGGCAGGTAGGGTTTGGTGCTGAACCACGTCACGGGAATGCCGACAAGGCTTAAAGCTCTCCTTGACTGGTACGATTCAAACAGAAATGCTGTCCAGGCACGGAGAGGTTCGGGAGTCAGGTTTAACCGGCGTGACTCGAAATCACGTGTGCCCTTGTGGCACCGGGGGTTCGAATCCCCCCCTCTCCGCCACGTCTGTCCCCGGGCGCGGACTAAGGAACGGAGCGCCGGTGCCGTTCCGAGGCCATCGAAAGCAGCCGCCGATAAACCACTATTATTGGGCACCGAGCATCACATGTTGGCCCCACGAACTTGAGCAGTTCAAGGGCAACTTCTACGGGCCGTACTTCGCGTACCTCATGTGGCGGCATCAGCTCCGAAACGTCTACATCACGAACCTGGTTAAGTGTAAATGGACTACATGCGACGGAAAATCTGGGAGAACTCCCGCTCGCATCGTCGCGCACTGCAGCGAGCACTACCTAAAACGCGAGGTTGAACTTTTCGCGCCAAGCCTGGTGCTCTGTTTTGGCCGGGCCGCCGAGAAAGGCTTTCGAGACTTCTCTCGCCGAGCAGACTTACCTGTCCGCCAGTTTACCTGGTACATCCAGCCTATATTCAAAACAGATCATACACGCATGGGCATACGCCAAAAGAGGTCATCCGACAAAATGATTGCGGCGTCCGAAAGGCTCTCGCGCGGCTTGCTTAGGCAGCGGGTTTTGTGCCCTGCGGGCGCAGCACGACTACCGCGTAAAATGTCGGCGAGGGAGAACACGTCGTTGGACCGCGCCTAGCCCGAGGGATTTGCGCCATCTCGCAGGGCGTTACGGGCAGGCCGATCGTCGCCTCGGCCGTTCCTTTTCGGCATGCATCCGCGAAGCAGTCATAGGGCTATAGCGTAGACATAGTGCTCGTCATCGTCGGCCATGGCCCGCGACTTCTATCCCTCGGGCGCCAACGGATACGATACGCCATCCCCCGATGACGATCAGCGTCAGGGCGCTGGTTTCGCCTTGGGCATTCGAATCGACATCAAGTGGTGATAGAATCGTGCCTGCGATGGAGGTTCAGAGATGCGCACCACACTCGCGCTCGATGATGAGCTTGTGGCCAAAGCACAGGCCTTCACCGGATTGAAGGAGAAGTCCACTCTGGTTCGCGAGGCGCTCAAAGCGCTGATCGAGCGCGAGAGCGCGCGACGACTTGTACGGCTGGGCGGCAGCGAGCCAGGCCTGAAGGCGCCGCGGCGCCGACGGTCAACCTCGGCGTGATCTTGGTTGACACGTCTATATGGGTCGATCATCTGCGCGCGGGCAACAAGGCGCTCACCGCCATGCTCAATGCCGGAATAGTTATGGTGCACCCGTTTGTCATCGGCGAACTCGCTTTGGGCAATTTGCGTCAGCGCGAGATAGTGCTGGATAGCCTGTCGGACTTGCCCCATGTCAGCGTCGCCACAGACACAGAAGTCCTGCATTTTATCGATCGTCATGCACTCTTCGGGCGCGGTATCGGATATGTTGACGCCCACATGCTCGCCGCGGTGCAACTGACTGGGCAAGCGGAGCTATGGACGAACGACCGGAGGTTGCACGGCGTTGCCCTTCAACTGGGCTTGGCGGCCTCCCTCCCGCCGTCTCGCTAAGGCTTTTCAATTCATCGCGCGCCCCAAGTGCTACGACCGTAGCACCAGGTGCGGAAGGATCAACGCCTCAGCAATCTCGATAACTTCCTAGCACACCACGCAAGCTTTTTCCCCGCGCGCCGCGTAGCCGCAATTCCAAGTCGAGCACTACGTCAACACACCGCCGCCGTCTATGGTAAGTGTTATCCCCGTTACGAAGCCGTTCTTCATCAGAAATAGCACCGCGTCCGCGACTTCCTCCGGACGGCCGGGTCGGCCAACCGGCAATCGTTTGGAGTATTCGGCGATAAACGCGTTGCGCCGCTCTCCAAGCGTATCGAGGAAGGGTGTATCAATCAGTCCGGGCTGAATCGCGTTGACTCTGATCGGCGCCAGATCGACCGCCAATGCGCGCGCGAAGGCCTCGACTGCGGCACATGAAGCCGTTGCCACTGACGCGCCCCGAATTGGACGAATCGCTGCCGCCCCCGACATGAACGTTATCGAGCCCCCGGCACCCATTTTCGTCGCGGCAAATTTGGCCGCGTTGAAAGCGCCCCAGAAACGAGTATCGAGCGCCGGACGAATCGATGAGACTTGAGTCTCGAGTTTCGGATCGAACAAGACGGCGCCGGCGGTAATGAAAACATGATCTACGCGCTCCAAATCGGAAAACAGCGCCCTTGTTCCGGCTCCGTCGACAACGTCGAGCGCAACGGTTTTCACGTCATCGCCGAGGGTCGCTCTGGCTGCTTGCAGCCGCTCAGCAGAGCGCCCGGTGATGATGACGCGAGCACCTTCGGCTCTGGCGGCTTGGGCAGTCGCCAGCCCGATTCCAGAGCTGCCACCTAAGATGACTACTGTAGTGCTTATGAGAGCCATCGTTCACCACCCCGTTGCTGCTAGGGCCTTGGCGTGCAAACTTAGAACCAAATCGCGGGCGTCCCGGTCAACCGCTTTTTTGATCGGCATCCGGAGGTCTCACGTACTCGAAGTCGATTGGCTGATGATTGATGCCGCGCGCCGGCGGCGCGAGCCATGAGGCGAATTCGCCCGGTTTGAGTACCGGCTTCATCAGTGACTTGACGAATTCCCGGTCGGCCGGCGTGGGGAGCCACGACGGCTCGTTGGTCCGCCAGGTCTCCTCCGTAATGGTTTCGCCCGCCGGACTGATTCGCGCTCCCGCAAACTCGCCGATCCTGCGATTAAACCCCCGATGGGGCAGGCGCAGTTCAAAATCGATCCCGGCATTACGGATGATTTTGTTCCAACGCGCAACGCCCCTCGCCGAATCGCGGATATACTCGTCGCGTAGCATCTCGTTGATGGCCAACAGCGCGGGCTGGCTGGTTTCGAGCAAACGCCCTCCTTCGGCGCGTAACACCGGGTAACTTTGTTCCGTCAGGATGTGATCGTCGGGGTGCTCGGTTTCTCGAAAGCGTCCTTTGAGTCCGGCTGAATAGTAATTCGCGGCGTTAGTCGATAGCTCCGATCCGAACAAGTCGAGCGAGACTGAGTAATGGAAATTGAGGTATCGCTGCATCATCGGCAGGTCGATTCCGCCATACTCACCGACTTTTTCCGTTCCATTATTTTTCATCAGCTCGCAAGTGCGCGCGACCACGCGCGCCACGCCCATTTCCCCCACGAACATATGATGGGCTTCTTCGGTGAGCATGAAACGGCAGGTGCGCGAAAGCGGGTCGAAGCCGGATTCCGCGAGGCTGGCAAGCTGATATTTACCGTCGCGGTCTGTGAAATAAGTGAACATGAAGAAAGATAACCAGTCCGGCGTCGGTTCGTTGAAGGCGCCGAGGATTCGGGGATGGTCGGTACTACCCGAATGCCGCTCGAGTAGGGCTTCGGCTTCCTCGCGGCCGTCGCGCCCGAAGTAGGCCTGTAGCAGGTAGACCATCGCCCATAAATGACGAGCTTCTTCAACGTTAACCTGAAACAGATTGCGCAAGTCATAGAGCGAAGGCGCAGTCGCCCCCAAATAACGTTGCTGCTCGACTGAGGCCGGTTCGGTATCGCCCTGGGTTACAATCAGGCGGCGCAGCGTGCCGCGATGTTCGCCGGGCACGTCCTGCCAGACGGGCTGCCCCTTATGCTGGCCGAAGGCAATCGCGCGACCGTCCTCTGCTTCCGCCAGAAAAATGCCCCAGCGGTAGTCGGGCATCTTCACGTAGCCGAATGTCGCCCAGCCCTCGGCATCGACGGAAATCGCAGTTCTCAGATAAACATCCGCAGTCTGGAAGCCGAGCGGTCCGAGCTCGCGCCACCAGCGCAGAAACCCCGGCTGCCATTGCTCAAGCGCGCGCTGCAGGCGCCGGTTCCCAGCCAGATCTACGTTATTGGGAATCTGTTGAGAGTAGTCAATTGCCATTACACTCTCCGCGGGTCGAAAATCGGACGTTTGCCGGTGCCATAGAGTTTAAGCGCGCCATTTTCGCCCACCGCATTCGGCCGTTGAAAGATCCAGTTCTGCCATGCTGACAGGCGGGCAAAAATCTTTGTTTCGAGTGTCTCCGGCCCGGCGAATCGGAGCGAGGCTTCCATGCCGGTTAAAGCATCGGACGAAAATGCAGCTCGCGCTTCTATAGCCAACCGGACTTCATCGTCCCAATCGATTTCGTCTGGACTGAAACTGACCAGGCCCAATTCTACGGCGGTTTCCGCATCGAGGTCGTGCGCCACCAGCAGTTTGAGCCTTTCCAGATGAGCCGGATCGCCGAAGAACCTGTTCTGCAGGCGCGCCAGCCCATTGCATTTCGGTAAAGAACCGAAATTCATTTTCGTCAGCCGAATCTGCGCGGGCTTCTCTTTATCTGATGCGCACGTCCAATAGGCCCTGGCGGGCCGTTCGGCAGACTCCTTAGCTCGGCTCCGCTCCGCTCCGCCTAGTTCCCGTCCTTCACGAGTGCCATTCAGCATGTAGGCACGGTCGGCCGCAAGTGCCAGTTCGAGCAGGGTTCCCGTGAAACACGAACCGGGTTCTACCAGCGCGAAAATCGAGCGCGAGCTGACCTCGAGCCGTTTGAACACGCGCTTGAGATAATGAATGATTTCGCGGACAAGCCAGTTGTCCTGATTTTCGAGCAACAACCGATCATATTGCTCGACCAGTAGCCCGTCACCTTCGGTGTGAAACACCCAGGTACCGATTCGCTCCTCATTGAAGCGAAGATAGAGGACCGCGTCGTCGAGTTCCCGCGCCAGCGCCAGTGGCCAAAAGGAGTCGTCAACCCGTTCACGCGCGATAACGTCAGGCGCCGGCGCGGTTTGTGGTCCGCGCACTATTATGTGGGCGGCCCCGCGCTCGTGGTCGAGTTCGACCCTGAGGTTTCGATATGCGACGCGATCGTTATCGACGCGGCGGTCAACAGGGCGCAGTACCAGGCCTTGGGCCTTGCCCGGACGCGCAGAACGAGCCGAGTATTCGGCCGCCTTGCTCATCGCAGCCTCAATTAGCCGGCTGCGCGGAACCACCTCATCGACCAGCCCCCACTCTACCGCTCGTTTGCCGCGGATGCCTTCCTCAGTAGTGCAAAAGTAATCGGCGCGATCGCTCCTCACTCTCCGCTTATCGACCAACCGGGTAAGGCCGCCCGTGCCGGGAAGCACCGCGAGCAATGGCAGCTCTGGCAGCGAGACGCTGGTGGCGCCGTCGTCCACCATCACTATGTAGTCAGTCGCGAGCGCCAGTTCGTATCCGCCGCCCGCACATGGCCCATTTATCGCAGCGATATAAAACTGGCCGGAGTTTGCCGAAGCGTCCTCTATCGCATTGCGGGTTTCGTTGGTGAACTTGCAGAAGTTCACTTTGAAGCCGTGCTCCGCGAGACCCAGCATTTTGATATTTGCGCCCGCGCAAAACACCCGTTCTTTAGCCGAGGCGAGAATGACGGTGGAAACCTCCGGATGTTCGAAACGCAGCCGTTGCACCGCGTCGTAGAGTTCGATATCAACCGCGAGATCATAAGAATTCAGCTTGAGCTCGTAGCCCGGGCTGATTCCGCCGTTCTCTGTCCACATCCATCGCCAAAATGGCGACGCGGCCGTCGAAGCTCAGCTTCCAATGCCGATAGCGGTCAGGGCTGGTCTGAAAGTCGATCACCGCGGCGCCTCCGTATGGACGGGCTGCTGCTTATTGTATTCGATATTCCGTGAGCTATCGAGGCGTGCCCTCGGCCGGTGCCATTAAAAGCCCGTCAGAGAACTGGGAAAGGAAACTGGGCGGCTGCGCCCGCCGACATAAAAGCCCTAATCCAAGGTCTCAGCAAACTGGGAGAATTCGGAGTCCTTTACCGCGAGTTGGAGCTCAGCATGGTTTGAAATGACCTGAGAGTATGGCACGTCGATCGCGCGCCGCAAACGACCATCGTAATTAAACTGATATGGCACGCCCAGCGCTTTTGCGATGTCTTGTAGCGGCCTGGCATTCTCAGCGATTCGCTCTTCCGAGGCACCAGCGACCGCGGCGGCGATCTCTTCGTACTTCACCTCAATCAGCACACAGCCTTTCGCTAATCTCTCAAATTCGGCGCGTTGCCGTAGAATGCGCCGTGCTCTGCTCAGGCAATCGTCAACATCCACGTAATATCCGCGATCAATTACGGCGCTACTGTAGTTATGCCAAAGATTTCTACGTTGCGCGATCATTTCCGAGATAGCGCATTTGATGACATTTTTGCGGACAGTATGAATTAGAACCATCCGATGGGACCTGAAATAAGCTAGTAGGAACGGCGGTGCGGTTGGCAACCGGTCGGCCGGCGTCACCTGCCTCAGTTGATCATATTTGATATCTACGCCGAGGGCACGGCTGGCGGTCTTCTTATTACCCTGCCAATGGTTGCGAATTCGATACTCTACAAATTCGAAATATTCATCCAGAAGCGCAGCAGCATCGGCTGAGTTCGCGGGAGGGTGTTCGCGATGAATTCGGTGGCTAAGGAAATTGTCCCAGTGGGCAGGCGCCGGGCTGGGCCAGAACACCTCGCCCAGCATTGCGATCGCAGTGTTGGTGTTGAGGATCTCCCGCAGTATATTCGTGCCGGTCCGCCGCGCGCCGATAACCACAAACCAGCGAGCCTTCGTTGTCGAAATAGCAAGATTGGCGATCGGCTTCACGCTGATATCCGATTCGCCCCGGAAGCGCTCCTAGCTTTTTCCACCATTACTAATGCGAGGAGGTAGCCACGTCAGCGGTTCACGATGCTCCCGGTTCGCTGAACAACCTGTCGACTGCGCGGCGGCAGCGTTCCCAGGCCGACCAGAATCGAAAGGAGTCATGCGCTAATCGATCGGTGGCGAGCTGCCGGAGCCACAGGTATGCTTCACGCGCCAGCGGAGTCACGCCGCGAGTCGGTTCGAAATCATACTCGCTGAAGAGAGTATGGCACAGGTTGGTGTCCAGAAAATCCCCGGAGAAACGACAAACCTCGGCTTGCGTATGCTCATCCAAGGGGAGCTCCAGTGCACGCGCGATGCGTTCAAGCTGCGCTTGCGGGTCAGCCATAAGGAGATCGTAATCTGCGACTATAAAGCGGCGATTTGCAACCTCACTCAGGTAGGGAACCATGTAGACGAGCCATAGCCTGTGCGCGGTCACCGTATCCATACCCTGGCGTTGAAACAATGACGCGGCAACGCTGAGCGGGTTACGGATTGCCACCAGGTAGTATTCATCAACTTCGAGCTGTCGTAGCACTGATTGCCAGAACGGTAAAAGTCGAATCGTGCGAGGATCCTTGTAGCCCCAAAGGCTATGGCCCGTGAAATTGGCGCGCAAATATTCGGCTGCCTCCGCGACCAACGACTCTACTGCCGGCTTGCGCCAGTTCGCCTTATCGATCAATGAGGCATCCGTCCATTTAAGACCCAACACGGCTAGGAGCCGTTCGTTCAGCTCGCAGACGTGCCTGTCTTCCCAATAGCCAGTCGGGTTATCAGGTTGCGTGTCTAAAAAGTTATTTCCCAGGTGAACTCCGAGCGCCTGCATGCCACGTGCGAACGCGCTGGTCCCGCTGCGATGCATGCCGACGATTAGCACCGCACGGGTGGATTGGTCGGCGGCCGGCATCTTAGTACGGCTCAGGTTCTTCAGTGTCACCGGCACCAGGGATTTCACCAGTCGAAATGAGAACGAGCGGTTTCAACGTGGTAGACCGATCCGAGTTTTTAGCCGGTTACTGCCGGGCCCTGTTCTCCCCGCGAGAGGGGCGTGCCGGTCTTCGCATCGCCTTCGAATTTCAACCCCTGCCCGAACTGCACGACCCTGGCCAGAGTCTGCTCCACGCCAGGCGCTAGTTTCCGCCCGGGCATCGTATACGGGCGAGCGCTCCGGACCGCGTTAACCAACGATTCTACCAAGCTGTCCCGATCCTGGTCTTCCCGCTGCCAAACGAATACTTCAGGCATAGTTTCGATCGACAAGCCCATCAGAGCGGCCTTTGAAAAAAACTCCCAGTCGTCGATCGTAGACACGGCTTCGTCGCTGAAACCGCCGACTGTATCGAATGCATCCCGCCGCACCAAAGCGTTGGTACTGCCGAAGCAGTTGACGAAAGCGCCGGTAGCGGCGTCGCCTCCTAAAAACACACGGCGCGAGTTTTCGAGCCGCTCTTGCGAGGCTCCATTGGACGATCCGAAAAAGAAGCTGACCGCCGAGGTCACGATGTCAGCATTGACGCGTTGCGCTACCTGGACGAACACCGAGAGCGCGTTGGGCGCTGGCAAAAGCGTATGGTCATCGGCGAAAAACAAGTATTCGCCTTGTGCCCGCTGAACCGCGGCGTTGCGGCCCGCGCCGAGTTCCGCACCTGGAAGACGAAGCCGGTGAAGGTTTTCACCTTTGAACTCATCGGCGTCGTCTGAAGGACCAGACGCCGGGGCACCATTGCTCCCACATTCCGCGACGACGATTTCGAAATGCGGGTAGTCCTGCTGCTTCAACGAAGCCAAAGTGGCGGCGCCATCGCCTTCGCGAGGATTGTAGGCGAAACACACGCTGACCAGTGGAAAAATTGATTCCCCCCGGGATTGCCGTGTTAGCCGGACAGCGGGTTCACTTCTAGAGCGGCTAAGGCCTGAATGCCACCGTACCCACGTACGCTCGGTATCGGCAAATGAAGCCGACGGGCGGGGCGAATACGCTCCATCCTGTAGCGCTGTACGCAGGCGACCGGCCAAAAGGTGAGGCCGCGGCTCGAAACAAACGCCGCCGCGGTCAGCTGGATCGATAATTTCCGGAATTCCACCGATGTTAGTGGCCAGCAGCGGTACGCCCGCACCAGCGCATTCAAGCACAGTATTAGGGAAATTATCGGAGAGCGAGGCTACCACCGCCAGCCGGCCGGGTCCGCGCAGGTAGTCAATCGCTGAACGGCGAAACTTGTTCGACGCGATGCGCCACGGCATCGACCATTGTTTTGAACGATCGCTGAGGTAGCTGATACTCGACCGGCCGAAAATGTGTGTTTCCTTGCCGAGGAAGGTCACTTCAAAATCATGCATCGGCGGATCGGCGCATAGTTCATCCAATGCATCGCAGAATAGTTTCAACCCTTTTCGGATTTCGAGCCGCCCAAAGAATACTATTTCGCGGACCTTGCTCCTTTGCTGAGACTGTGCCGAGCGCTCAGCTAGCATGCCCTCCGGCAGCACATAAGGAGCAACGTAGGTTTGGGCCGGCAGTTCCCAGCCGTTGTTTTGCATCCATCCCAGCAGGTATTGGCTGGGGCTCACGACTACATCTGCAGCGGAGACACTGGTACGCTCCATGTAGTCGATCTCCAACTCGCCGAGATTGCGCAGATAATCCTGACTGCCTTCCTTGACCCATAGTGTCGGCCCATGGGTACTAATCACAAAAATAGTATCGCCGAAGGCCAGCCCCTGACGTTTGGCCAATAGGCTATAAAAGCCTAGTCCCTGACACTCTGGAAAATGCACAATATCAAACTGGCGTTGATGCTCCTTCAACCACACGTAAGCATGATAGGAGACGCTGGATGCCCATGCGGCGTGAATTCGGGGATGGTGGGCCATAGGCAATGGAATCAGCTTTAGGCCTTGCTTCGTATAATAGTCGATCCAGTCAATGATGTTTCCGTCGGTCGGATGGCAACCGAGAAGAAATAAAATCGTCACCTCGTGGCCTGCGCGCTTTAATGCGCCGGCGAGACTGGCATAAGCAGAACCGATCCCCGCATTGCGCGACGGTCCTTCGAGTTCCCAAGTGGCAATGCAGACGCGGCGCGGTTTTGCGTCTGCGATGCCGGCCTGGGCCAATGACGGAAATGTGGTGATCATTGATGCTCCTTTTGTTCACAGGCTCTGCTCGTAACCAGACCGCTGGCGTCGCGCAATCTCGTGCTGTTTACACGTTTCATCAGCTTGCCTCAAGAGCGTTCGCCGGCCGTCTTCAGGGAATGTTGGTCATCTGGCGTTGGGTGATCTCGGGCGCATAACAGACAAAGTGGTGTTTATGCTGGCAGGTTAGCGATTTCAATCGCACCGCGACGGCGAGATTTGGCTAATGGATCGCAACAAGAGCAGAGGGTCCCGGGTAACCAGCTTAAGCAGTTGTCCACTTGTCCCCCCGGCGTCCATAGCGTAGCGTGTCGCCCAATGCTTGTAGCTGTGGAGCATTTGACAAAAACCTTCGGCAAATTCACGGCGGTGGACGACGTGTCTTTCGGCGTTGGTGAAGGAGAGATAGTCGGTCTGGTCGGGCCCAACGGAGCAGGCAAGACCACCACAATTCACATGCTGCTGGGGTTGATTTCGCCAACTTCCGGCAGCATTCGCTTGTTCGGGAAAAGTCTCGAGAACTATCGGGAGTATATACTGCAGAGACTAAATTTCACCTCCCCTTATATGGCAATGCCCGGACGCCTGACAGTCTGCGAGAATTTGAAAATCTTCGCTCAAATCTATAATGTCCGCGAAGCTTTAACGAAAATTCAAGAATTGCTCGAGCGCTTCGGTATAGCACATCTGAAGAATAAGCCGGTCGCGCGCCTTTCTTCTGGCGAATGCACGCGGGTCGGACTGTGCAAGGCATTCCTCAATGACCCGGATTTGTTGCTCTTTGACGAGCCAACGGCGTACCTGGATCCGCAGGGGGCCTGGCAAGTGCGTGAGATTCTACTCGATTTGCAACTGCGCTGCGCCACCACGATTCTGATCACGTCGCATAACATGCGCGACGTTCAGCGGATGTGTAGCCGGATTATTTTTCTCAATCACGGCCGCGTCATCGCGATGGGGACCCCGATCGAAGTCACCCGCAAGGTTTTGAACGAGGATCGCGCCGCGCCGGCGCTCGACGAGGTTTTTATCCGGATCGCGCGACAGCAGCTTGATGAAACAATATCGAATTAAGGCGGTCATCCTGCGACACGCCTATGAGGTGCGTCATAACGGGAATCACCTGACCAACATGATCTACTGGCCGGTGGTGAACATTGCAGTGTGGGGCTTCTTCACCATTTATCTTCGCCATGGCGATCATCTGCAGCCGGAGCTCATCAATTGTTTGCTGGGAGCGGTTATCCTGTGGGGCCTGTTCAACGCTTTTCAGCGCGACATGGCGGTAGGCTTTCTCGATGAGCTGTGGTCACGGAACCTGGTCAACCTGTTCGCGTCTCCTCTCAGCTTATCAGAGTATGTCACCGGCCTAATTGCGGTTAATCTGGCGAAGGCGATGGTCGGATTGATCATCGAGGCCGTGATCGCATGGCTCTTCTACCATTACGACATCTTTCCGATGCTGCCAGCGTTTGTGCCTTTTATATTCAATCTGGCACTCTTCGCCCTGGCGGTGGGTATAGCAGTGACCGGTTTGATTTTTCGCTACACGACAAAGTTCCAAACCATGGCGTGGAGCGTTGCAGGCCTGCTGATGCCACTGTCGTGCGTCTTTTACCCGCTAAAATCCTTGCCGAGGTTTCTACAGCCCGTGGCATGGATACTACCCACTACTCATTCCTTCGAAGGCATGCGAGAAGCGATCGAGCGCGGCAGATTTTCGGCATCACACCTCAAGTGGGGTCTCGAGTTGAATCTAATATACTTCGTTTTGGCCGCGCTGTTTTTTCGTTGGATGTTTGAATCCGCGCGTGCGCGCGGCCTGCTGGTGAAGCTGGACTGAAGCCAAACATTTGACATGGCAGTAATAGGGGTAATCCCGAGAGCAAAAAAGCGGCGGAGAGCCGCCGCTTTCGTATGTCTAGCCAGCAAATCGCTTGCGAGACGCATAGACCTACATCATTGAATCGAAACCCTTCCAGAAAAACCGGGCGAGCGTTCTGGCCTCGGCCAGGAATTCCTCTTCGCGCCCCGTGCCGGTCACAAAACGGTCGATCATCCGGTGACCGCCCTCGCCATGCTCCTTGTCGGCCTCATAATGCACGGATAGAAAGCGGGTATGCTCCGGTTTGAGCCCATAATGACGCTCCAACCCCTCCTGCAGCATCTTGTAGGCTTCAACCTCGATTTCCTCGCACAATCCAATTGCGCCGACGAACTGTGGCTTCAGATGAATTATCCGGTAGAGGCCTGCATTGAACGCCCGGGCATCGTCGGAGCCGATCGCGTTGACCAATTGCTGGCGCGGCAACCCCAGGCCGGCTTCCCACAACTCGAACAGCAATTCGGTATGGCCTGCCGAATGGCTGTATAGGCCGAGCGCTTCCTCGGCGAATCCCTTCGCCGAGCCGTGCGCCACCTTCTGGTCAATGTCGTACATCTTGAGATACGCCGTCGCCGATAGCGGCGCTGAATCGCGCACTGTCATCTCATAATGTTGAATCGGATAGCCTTTGAGTTGCTCGCGGCTCGCCCTGCCCTCGTTCACGAGCTTCACGTAGGGATGCTGGTTTAGCCGATGCTCGGCAACGATCTTGTCGATTTCAGCATGGAAAGTCGCATCGTTCATTAGTGCCACCTCCTGATTTCAATTTCGAATCTCTCGGTTCGTCTTACTCTGGCAATTTTCGCGGTTGAAGCAAAATCCAAAACGCTCATGACCATGGTGTCTAGGGTTCAGGCATCTCGCTACTTTAACCTGATTAAGTTTTCTCTTCGCTGGCGGTGACCAAGTTGACCGATGGACCAGGGACCTCTTCCATTCGAGCAGTTGTATCGTTGTCGAACTCCAGATGGAGAGCCCGCACCAACAATCCGTGCATTCGATAGGTGGCGATCACCATGAACAGCTCCACGATCTGCTCGTCGGTAAAATGCCGCTTCAACGCGGCGAAGGTCGCATCCTCGACCAGGTTGCGGCTGATGAGCTCGTCAGCCGCTGCCATTACTGCTCGTTCAGCCTGATCGAAATGCTCCGACGTTGCCCAGCTCTTGAGTGCTTTCAACTTGGCGTCCGAAATTCCAACGGCGCGAGCTACCTTAAGGTGCTGCGAATACTCGAATCTGCAATCGCCCGCTATTGCAGTGCGCAAGATCGCCAATTCGCGAAAGCGAGGCTCCAGCTTTCGTCCGGGCTGCAAAAGAGCGAATAAAGCGTCGGACGACATCTTGAGGATGTCCGGCACCAGCGCGAGCGTAGTCCAATAATCACCGGGCGAGCCGGTACCCGTCCCCGGCTGTGCAACCGGATCGCGGTCGCCGAAGATCTGCCGATAAAGTTTGCGAACCTCGGGAGCAGCCTCGGCCAGACTGACCTGTCGTACCCGATTTCCCATCTCCGTTCCTCCAAGTGTTCGCGATGTAACCTGCTAGCTCTTGACACGCTGGCGGAGGGCGTCGAGCAGGCGGTTCGGCAGACCTTCGAATGGACCGTTTGACATGCAGAGCAGGACGTCGCCCAGGCGGCAATCCGCGAGCATCCGATCACCGATTGCCTCAATGCTGGCGCACGCGAACGCGGCGGGGCCGCGCGCTGCGATCGTGTCCGCCAGCATTCCGAGGTCGAGACGAGCATCGGGAGGAATCGGGTCGTTCTCCTTGAAATAGACCGGCGCCAGATAAACTTGCGCTGCGCGGTCGAACGCTTCTGCAAAATCAGCCTGGAAAACCGAGCGGCGTGCGGTGTTGGAGCGGGGCTCGAACGCCGCCAGGATGCGGCGGCCAGAATAACGTTCGGCGATCGCCTCCAGCGTCGCTCGAATCGCTGTCGGATGATGAGCGAAATCGTCGATTACGGCGATTCCGGCCGCTTCGCCGACGACTTCCTGGCGACGCGCAACGCCATTGAACATTGCCAGTCCACGGGCGAGCTCCTGATCACTCAGGCCGAATTCCTTGAGCAGCACCCAAACACCGAGCGCATTGGCGACGTTCATCCGCCCGGCGACTGGCAATCGAATGTCATGAGCGATCCGACGCTCGTGCTGTGCGATTGAGAAGCGCGCCCCATGAGCATCAATTTCTATCCCGACCGCACGATATTCGCCCGAGCCTAAACCAAACGTTAGCCACCGCGCGCGCGTACTCGTACTTACTTCAAGTGCGTGAGGAGAATCAGCCGACACCACAAGCACATGCTCAGGGCTGAGTTGCTCTGATAACGCGCGGAACGAAGCCTTGACATGGTCCAAGTCGCGATAAATGTCGGCATGATCGAACTCGACGCCGGTGATGATAGTGCCGCTGGGCCCGTAATGAAGAAACTTGGGACCCTTATCGAAAAAGGCGGTGTCGTATTCGTCGCCTTCGATCACGAACTCCACCCCGCTTCCGCACCGGTAATTCGCATTGAAGTCCCGTGCGACGCCCCCGACCATCATCGACGGGTCACGGCCGGCCAAGTCCAGCACCCGCGCCATCATCGCTGTCGAGGTGGTCTTGCCGTGCGTACCGGCGACCATCAGTACCCGGCGCCCCTTCAGGAAGAAGTGCCGCAGAGCCTCAGGCATCGACAAATATGGGATGTTCGTCCTAACCAGCGCGGCCGCTTCGGGATTGGAACGGGTTATCACGTTGCCAACCACCACCAGATCGGGCGGAGGCTCTAGATTGGAGGCGTTGTAAGTCGGACGGATTTCGACTCGGAGCCGACGTAACATAGATGCAGCCGGCTCGTAGAGTTGACTATCGGAACCTGTCACACGCAAGCCGCGCTCGGCCAACATCCCGGCCAGCGCCGCCATCGCCGAGCCCGCCACGCCCATCAGATGAATATGGCGGAGAGTTGCCGGGATTCGTTTTAGACGACGGCTTGATGCTGACCCATTCAGCAGCGTCGCGCTTCTCTCCTCAGGCATCTCCGCTGCTCTCGTTCATCGCTCTTTGGTCTTACCTGTTTCTTTCTCGCCCAGTGCTTGCATCACCAAGTCGTGAATACGCGGGCGCAGGTCCCGAATCGCCTGATTGTCGCGGCTCGGATGGACTCGATTGGTCAGTAATGAGACGACAATCTCGCGTTCGGGCTCAATCCAGATCGATGTGCCGGTAAAACCCAGATGGCCGATAGCGGCGGACGAAAAATGCTGACCCGAGCTGGAATATTCCGCTGACGGCGTGTCCCATCCGAGCGCCCAGGAGGAGCCGGTTACCGCTTTGTCACGGCTCCAGAATTCGCGCACAATCCGTTGCGGAACCAAATCGGATTTGCCGCCATAGCACCGCAACAGTTCGTGGGCCAGGCGGTCAACTTCCTGAACCGGTGCAAATAACCCTGCATGACCGGCGACGCCACCCATCGCATAAGCATTTTCATCATCCACTTCGCCAATCAGCCATCGCTTGCGCGACGGGCAGAAGCCGGTGGGCGCGAACATTTCGCGCACCGGCTCGAGTCGGCGCGTGCGATTTTGCGAAATATCGATGAAGTCAGTGGCGCGTAGTCCGAGCGGGCGAAAGATTTTGTCGCGGCAAAAGCGGTTGAGTCCCAGCCCTGTCACCTGCTCGACGACTTCTCCCAGGAGCATAAAATTCAGGTCCGAGTAGAGCGTTTTGCTGCCGGGCGGGTATTCGGGTCGTTCGCGGTGGATCTCCTCATAGACGAACTCCTTGGCTCCGCGACTCGCCATGAAATTTACCTTGCCACTCTTTTCGACCTGAGCTACCTGCTGATAGTAGGGCCGCCACGCCGCAAGTCCTGAGCAATGAGCCAGCAACTGCCGAAAAGTGATATGGCTTTTGCCGTGTACGCCAAAGTTATGGAAGAAACGGGTCACGCGTTCGTCGAGTCTGAGTTTCGCGTCTCGCACCATGATCATAATCGCAATGGTGGTAGCGAGCGGCTTGGTCAGCGACGAAAGATCGAACACCGTATCGAGCCGCATTGGGGAGCGCTCGGGCTGCAGCATTCGATGGCCGAAGGCACTTTCGAAGGCGACTTCGCCAGCCTTGCGCACCACGATTGTCGCACCGGGAATCACCTCCCGTTGGACGGCTTCAGCGAAAGCCTGCTCGAGTTCACTCCATCCCATGTTTTACCGATCCGATATGACGAAACGAGGTGAAGACCATGAGCGAGGCGTTAGCAACAATCCGCGCCAGCCTGACATCGATGTTCCGTGGTCCGCTCCCTCTTCTCAATTCCGTTACCCGCGCTTCTCTTTTTCGCCGCGCTATTTAGCTCACCCCGGCTTCTGTGAATGCCATTCGCCGCAGTTTACTATCGACCCGCACCCGTATACCCAGCGGCAGCGTCAAGTTTTCGGTGCCATGTCCTGATTCGATTCCGAACAGGACCGGGCATCTAAGTCTGGCGGTTTGCTCGCCCACAAACTCGGCGATCAGCGCATGCTCCTGCTCACTGTCCGCCACCGGCCGCAGAGCACCAAACACGATGCCGGCCACTCGCTCAAATACCCCGGCTTGGCGCATCTGCACCAGCATCCGATCTATTCTATAAGCCTTTTCGCCGGTGTCTTCCAAAAATAGGATGCGGCCATCAAATACAGGCTGCCACGGCGTCGCCATCATTGCGACAATCACCGACAAACAGCCACCAATTATCGGGCCCTCTGCGACACCAGGGCGGAGCGACTCGATTGCCTCGAACTCGACTCCCCGCGCATCACCGCTGAGTAGCGCCTGCAAATGCGCCAGCGCACGCGGGCTCAGACCTCGCGCCAGGTCCGTCGCTATCATCGGCCCGTGGAAGCTAACCATATGACTGTGGTCGACCAGCGCGTTCAGCAGAAAGGTAGCATCGGAGAAGCCCACGAAAATTTTGGGTGCTCGCGTGAATTCCGCAAAATCCAGTAAGGGCAATAAGCGGCCGCAGCCGTAGCCTCCTCGCGCACCGAACACTGCCTTCACCTCTGGATCACGGAAAAAAGCCGTGAGCTCTTGCGCCCGCAATTGGTCCGCGCCTGCGAAAATTCCGGTCCGATCTAACACATGCGGCGAGAGCTTTACCCGGTAGCCCAAATTGCTTATAGCTGCAGCGCCACGTTCGAGACCGGCGCAGTCAACTGCTGCAGCCAGGGCTACTATCCCCACTGTGTCGCCCGGCATCAGCGCCGGGGGCTTGATAATCTTAGCAGTCACTGATTTAGCTGGAGATTAGCATGCGCGCGAAGCACTGCGCGACCGCTCCTTCAATTGAAAGAAAAATAAACAAACGATGAAAGGAGCTAAAAAGAGCAGGAGATCGTAGGTGGCGGGCAATTCGTCATTTCCCCGCTTTGCTGTTCTCAATTTTGGTCTTCCGGTCAGCTGTTATGGTTGCTGCTCTGTCCCCTACGTGCAACTTCTTTCGTCGAGATCGGAGCGCGCGTAAAATTTCGTAGACCAAGGATGGAGCCGAAGAGCGATACTCTCAATTGGCTTTACTCGCTGGAAGGGCGCGGCGAGATTTACAAGCTGGAGCGGATGGACCAGGCGCTCGCTCTGCTAGGTAATCCACATCTCAAGCTGCACGCCGTGCATATTGCCGGGACTAAGGGCAAGGGCTCGGTCGCCGCGATGCTCGACGCGTGTCTGCGCGCAGTGGGCCTGCGATGCGGCTTGTACACCAAACCGCACCTGGTGAATCTGACCGAGCGCACTCGGATCGGCGGCGTGGAGATGGCTGCTCCTCTGATGCTGGATTACATCGAGCAGTTGCGCGATATCTACGAGCGGGCCGGCCTCGCTCTCACTTTTTTTGAATTCACCGTCGCTTTGATGTTTCTCTATTTCGCCGAGGCCGCAGTGGACATTGCTGTAATCGAAACTGGCTTGGGCGGTCGTCTCGACTCAACCAACGTCGTGCAGCCGCTGCTCAGCGTGATAACGCCGATCGGTTTCGACCACATGGAGCGACTCGGGTACACTATCGCAGCCATTGCGGCGGAAAAGGGCGGCATCATCAAACCGGGAACGCCAGTGGTGATCGGCTCGCGCGATCCCGAGGCACGTCTGACGCTGACTTCGATTGCGGCGCAACGTCAAAGCGCGGCCTTTATGATCGACCGTGAATTCTCTTATCATTCGCATGCGCCCGCCCATCGCTTCGACTATCACGGCCTTGGTCTCGATCTTGACAAGATCGAGATCGCTCTTGCAGGGCCATTTCAACACGAAAACGGCGCTATTGCACTGGCCGCGCTTGAACTGCTACGCGGACAGGGATGGCCGATTACTGAGAATGCCATCAGGCGTGGTTTGGCCGAGGTTTCATGGCCGGGGAGGTTCGATCGGGTCTGGCAGCGGCCGTTGGTAATCCTGGATTGTGCCCACAATGAACTAGCGGTCGAAGCGCTCCTCCAGACCATTGACCTCGAATTGGGGCCGACGATCCGGCCGCGGCTCGTGTTTGGCTGCCTGGAGGACAAACAATGGTGGCGCATGGCAGAAATGCTGGCGCCCAGGATGCAGTCCGTTGTCCTGACGCGGGCCAAGCCCAAGCGACCGCTTGCTCCGGAGAAACTGCTGCCGCTCTTCGCGCGCTGGGTACCATCGCAGATTGTGCATGAACCGCTCGACGCGATTTGCGAGGTTATGGATCAGTCAGCACCGGATGACGTAGTGTTGGTGACCGGTTCAGTCTACCTAGTCGGAGAAATCTATCCGTGGTTTCTACAAAAGGTAGGGCGGCGGGCACTCTTTCCTGAAGCCGAACCGTAACCGCTCGCGGAACGGGCCTTCAGCCCCAATTTCGTTGGCAAAGGCCGTTCGATCTTTTTTGCTCATCACACCGCGTCGTTGGAACAATCAATAGACGATTGTCATTCTGTCCGATCGTCTGGGGCTTACTCATGCCGTGCAAGACACGCGTAAAACCCGACAAATCAAATAGCCAAGCGAGTGCCGCGGGATCGGACCGAAGCTTGCGCCGCCGATCGTGAAGAGCCGCGCTCCCGATAACAGCGATTGCGTTCGGAAACGAGGGGCCATCGCCTCGACGTTGCTCATTCTCTTCGGTATCGGCTTGGGAGTCATCGTCGCGGAGGTGGCAATCCGCGTATTCGGATTCGGCAAACCCGACTTTTATACCTACTCGGCAACGCGCGGATGGAAATTACGGGCAGGCGCCGCAGGATGGCAGACTGATGAAGGGCGCGCCTTTATCAGACTGAATCGATGGGGTTATCGCGGAGCCGACTGGACGCGTATCAAGCCGAGCGGCACGCTAAGGATCGCGGTGTTGGGTGACTCGTTCGTGGAAGCTCAGCAGGTCGCCGAGCAGGACACCGCCTGTGAGGTGATCCAGCGGGCGCTTACTCAGATGCTGCCAACTTCCGCGCGCGGCTCCTATCGAGAACTGCGGCGAGTAGAGGTCATGAATTTCGGAGTGGACGGCTACGGCACAGCGCAGGAATTCTTTACCCTCGTCGAGGATGTTTGGCAATTCTCCCCCGACATTGTGGTGTTGGCCTTCTTTCCCGGCAATGACGTCCGCAACAATTCTGCTGTTCTGGAGGGTGACAAATGCCGCCCGTTCTTCGTCCCGTACGGCAACGAAGTTGTGCTGGGTGGACCCTTTGAGGACTCGCAGCTATTTCACTTACGATGCTTCCTGCGATTCGAATCGTACCGTTCGCAGTTGCTGAACGTGCTCGGTGAAGCGAGGAGTGCTCTCCGTAGCATGCAGCGGAAACGTCGTGCGCACGCAGCCCTGCGGCCGGTCTTATATCAGTCTGTTGGAGTTGCCACGAAGAGCTTGCAAGAGCCTGGTATCAACGACCTGATCTACCGTCCGCCGATTAACCAGGACTGGCTCGATGCGTGGAACGTGAGCGAAGCCGAAATTGATATGACGGAGCAAAACGTGCGTGCGCACCATGTGCTCTTTCTGCTGGTCATTATTGGCACCGGGGTTCAGGTGGCACCCAATCCGGCCTTTCAAGCCGGATACCTTAGAGCAGTCGGAGGAACGGACCTCCTTTATCCAACTCATCGGCTCACCGCGCTTGGAGTACGAAAGGGATTCACCGTGCTCGACCTCGTAGCTCCGATGAAAACCTACGCGCAAGACCATCAAGTCTACTTCCACGGTTTTCCAAATACCGCGATGGGAACCGGGCACTGGAATCAGCGCGGCAATCGTTTCGCCGCCGATCTCATCGCTTACAAGCTCGGGGCGATGATGGCGCAAAGCCAGGCCCGGTGAACAGTTCTGCAAACCGACTGCTTGCTGTGAATCCGACTACCGCGTTATAGAATTCGATGCGGCGATTTTGGCGCACAGGAATCTCACTATGGCTGAAACCAGCGAAGAAAAGACCGGACCATCGGCCAAAATCGACGTTGACGGTCTCAAACGCTTTATCCATACACGCAAACTCGGCGACCCAGCGGAGCTTCGCAGCGAGAATATCTCATTCGGCCATTCCAATGAGGTTCACCTGGTCTGCTTCGAGGACAAAGTGTGGGCCTTACGCAGGCCGCCGCGCGGACCGTTGTTGCCTACTGCACACGACGTAATCCGCGAATATCGGGTACTGGCCGCATTGCAGGATACGCCGGTACCGGTACCACGCGTCTACGCTAGTTGCGACGACATTAGTTTCATCGGCGCACCGTTTTACTTGATGCAGTATATGTCAGGCAGAGTGATTCGCCCCGGCCTGGTACCGTCAGACGAGCCAAGCTTTGCTGATACTCCCGCCAAACGTCGGGCGGTGAGCGAGGCCATGATCGATCTCCTCATCGCGCTGCAGTCAGTGGATTGGCGCAAGGCCGGACTCGAAGGCTTCGGCCGTCCCGATGGGTATATCGAACGGCAGTTGGGGCGCTGGACCGATCAGCTCCTCCGTACCACGCAGTTAACCCGCCCGCTGCCGGTGATGGAGAAAATACGTGGCTGGCTCGCAGCGCATATGCCGCAGAGCCAAGCAGCAACGATCGTTCATGGTGATTTCAAGCTCGATAATGTTATGTGGGAGGTTGAGGGAGAAGGCGCCCGAGTTATTGCGCTTTTTGACTGGGAGATGTCTACTATCGGCGATCCGCTGGCCGACCTTGGCTGGATGCTGACCTACTGGACCGACCCCACTGACACTGAGCTGCGCCGTAGCGTGGTGTCGAGTATGGAATGGGGCTTCGGCTATTACCGGCGCGATGAGATGAGCGCTCGCTACGAGCAGAAAACCGCCCGCCCGATGCGTGACTTCACCTTCTTCCAGGTTTTTTCGTTGTATAAGCTCGCGATCATCTTGGAAGGTAGCTACTCACGGCATCTTAGCGGGCAGGCTGACGATCCCCTGTTTGCAACGTACGACCGGCGTGTACCCGATATTGCTGAAGTTGCCTGGAGCCTGTGCCGGAATCCATAGGCAATGACGCAATCACTTTCACCTTGGTGAATTACCTATTCGAACACATCCTCCGGCCTCACACCTAAGAACGTAAGGACCACGTCGGTATATAGTCGCAAACCCCACAGTAGCCCTTCGATCGGCATGCGCTCGTCATTGCCGTGGTAGAGCGAGCCGAATGGCATTTTAGGATCGAGCCGGACGGGGGCAAAACCATAACAAGTCGCGCCCAGTTGCGTATAGAATTTGCTGTCAGTCGCTCCAGGCAACATCCACGGAATCGCGCGAGCGCCAGGATCGGCTGCTTCAGTACGCGATCTCAGCAGCCGGAACAAGGGCGTATCGAAGCTGGCCTCGGCTGGCGGCGCGCTCTTAATTACTTCCAGAATCGGTTCTGGCCCCACGATTTCACGCAATTCGCGCAGGAAGCTCTTCTCATCGTCGCCTGGGAGCGTGCGGCCATCGAGAATCACGCTCGCCTCGCCCGGTATCACGTTGTCCTTATAGCCGGCGCGAACGATTGTTGGCGAAACCGTATTCGCCATCATCGGGCGAAATAGCGGCGGGGCCTTTTCCGGGACGATTCCGAGTTCGTTCAAGGTTGTACGAATCAACGGAGTCACCCGCCGCCGCATCGGCGTGCGGGTAAGCCGTGTTATGAGGTCCGCCATCCATGCAATGGCCGTATCCGCACGCGGCATCGAGCCATGCCCGGGGGACGCCGTGACCGTCATTTTGACCGTGACAAAACCTTTCTCCGCTACCTGGATAGGATAAAAACGGCGCTCACCAATGAAGAGCGTGAAAGCCCCGGTTTCATTGAGTACAAATCCGGCACTGACCAGCTCGGGATGGTTCTCGACCAGATGACGAGCGCCGAGTTCGGAACCCGCCTCTTCGTCAGCCACCGCGGCCAGGATCAGGTCGCGTTCGCCGATCGTAGCGCTACGCTTGAGCGTCAGCATCAGCATCAAGTCCATGGCACATTTGGACTTCATGTCGATGGCACCGCGTCCCCAAACACATCCGTCCGCCAACTCTGCCCCGAATGGAGCCCGCGTCCATCGCGAGGCCTCCACAGGCACGACGTCGGTATGTGACGAGAGCATCAGCGCAGCTTTGCTTGGGTCGCGCCCCGCGATGCGCGCGATCAAGCTGGTCCGGAGCGGGGCCGGTTCGATCAAGACCGGGTCGATTCTCTCGGATGAGAGTGCACGCGCGAGGTAGTCGGTGGCGATTCGTTCGTTGCCCGGCGGGTTAGTTGTGTCGAGGCGAATCAATGCTCGCAGGTGGTCGAGCGTTTCGCGTTCAAATTTCTCCCAAGAAATCCTCATCGACGATTTACCGATCAGTTGAGAAGCGCAGTTTAGCGATTCTGACCGGCCCCGGACAGCGATCGCAAGCGCAATCGCTCGCGGCCTTCTTTGGTCTCCCGCCGCAGAAAAGGAGGGTGCGATTGGACGGGGGAAATGCGATCTTTACTCGCTTGACGCATTGCGTGAAGCAACCTAATGTCAGCTTGAGAGTGCGACGGTGTCCGACCTGCCTAACATTATTCCGCTGTTTCCATTGCCCAACTTTGTCCTCTTTCCGGGGCTCAGCGTGCCATTGCACATTTTCGAACCGCGCTACCGCGAGATGGTGGGCGACGTCGCGCAGACCCATGGCATCATCGGAATGATGATGCTTAAGGGCGACTGGGAGCGCGATTACTATGCCTATCCCGACATTTACGCGGTTGGCTGCGGCGGTAAAATTGCCGCTTTATCAAAGCTGCCTGATGGCCGTTTCAACTTAATCCTCCAAGGAGTCAGCGAATTTCGGGTCGTGCACGAGATCCGCCAGCGCTCCTATCGGTTGGCTGAGGTCGAGTGGTGCACGGTGCCTGCCGCGACGCTTGAACTCGACGAGGGCGCGATGATGACGCTGCATCAACTGTTGGTTAGCTTCCTGGGCGAAGCTGCCAACGAAGTGTGGAAGTCATTGGTCGAACAGCGTGGATTACGGGGTGCGGCTCTGATCAATGCGATTTGTTTCCATCTCGATATCGCGCCGATAGAAAAGCAGACGCTGCTCGAAGCCGGCGATTCTCGCGGCAATTGCCTGCTTGACGTGCTCACTTTTAAGGCCGAGGAGCGTAAACTCGGCCCCGGCGGTATGGGCGGCAAAGGTTCCGGTCCCACTCAATAGGTTGCACGCAAATCAGGTCCCGCGCATCCGGCCGATCTTCACCGAATTCATCGAATATAGGTCCCGGTACCTTTACCAAGTCTGCTCCCGGCGAAGGTCACAAGCTCTTTCGGAGACAACCGGAACCATGAGTTTGGCTCCTTGGGACACAATTTTGGCGCTACGATCCGTACTGCACTGAATGGTTTAGCTTGGCGTCTATCGCTCCTGTATGACGCAAGCGGAATGTCTCAGGTGCAAATTGGTGATTTGCAACTTGCCGAGACCGCTGGCAAAACAAAAAATCCGAGACATTCATGGACGTCACACAGCTCGTTAATGTTACTAAAACCAACAAGAAGCTTATTTCGTTGTATAATCCGGATAGAGTACAAGTTAAGGCACATCTATTGCTCCGGCGAACCACATTATCATATTGACAGTCTTGGGAAGCAGCAGATCCTGTAGCCCGGGAAAGTGAGCAGGCTGGCGATGGAATGGGAGAATGGTGTGATGGGCTCGATTCTCGTGCCCGATGTTATTACTCCGGAGCAGTTTTACGACTCGCGCCGCGACGACAGCGCGATAGCACCGGTCAAGCGCTTGATGATGGCCGTGCTTGAGGACGCTCTGCGCTGCTTCCAGAACAACTCCAACGCGAAAAGCGGACCGCGCAAGCGCCTGTTCGCTGAGGCCGAACAATGGCTGTGCGGTGAAACCGGCGACGGGCCATTTTCGTTCGACACTGTCTGCGAAACCCTTGGTATCGAGCCCGCGTTTTTACGCGGTGGTCTCAGACAATGGCGTGACCAGCAGCTCGCCGGGGTGTCCGCGCGCCGGCTGGCTCGGCGCTCGCCGGTCATGCGCAGCGGCAAAATCAGCGCCAATAGCCGCCGCGGTTCGCGGCAACGCATTAGCCAGGCGGTGTAAAGTCGATACAGTTAGGGATCGGCCTGAAGCACCGAACCCGAAAGTCACTTTAGTGCTGCGGCGGCGGCCTGCCCACCGCCGCCTCCCTGCTCGCCGACCATTTCACGCCGTGTGATAAAAAGTACGCCCGTCGCGGTCGCGCTTGCGCGCGCGCCCCTCAATAACCGCGTACTCCAGATGAGCCAGGGTTTCGAATGTGGCCGCCATTACGTGGAAAATGGGGCGCTCCTCATCACCGAATACCTCCATTGCGACGTCGAATGCGCACTTCGGCTGACGTCTGACAATGTCCAACATCTCCGCTTCTCGGTACCGATGGTGCTCGATTAGCTGGTTAGCACGATGGCGATGATCATGGAAAACGCCACCGTGTGCAGGCAGCACCAATTGCACATCGAACCGCTGCACCTTGATTTGCGAGTTAAGGAAATCGCCCAGCGGATTCGCGGTTGGACTACTGGGGTAAAGTCCAACATGTGGTGTGATCTTAGGCAGCAGATGATCACCGACGATTAGCACCTTTTCCCTGCGTAGGTAGACTAAGCAATGACCCGGGGCGTGGCCCGGTGTCCAGATAATTTCCAACCTGCGATCGCCGAGGGGTATTACGTCCCCGTCAGCCAGGTATTTGTCGGGTTGCGGCACCGGACTATAGGCGCCCGTGCCCATCCACATTGGCCTCATGCCTTCAAGCGGGATATTGTTTGATCGGGAAGCCATGGGTCAGAAAGAACTCTGTGGCCTCCGGACTAGCAGCCGGAGGTCCCATGGTCAGCATCCGAGTGACGCGCTCCGTTTCAAATTGATGCAGGAGAGTGGTTGCATTACTGCGTTTCTTAATTACCGCTGAAGTGCCGAAATGGTTGACATGATGATGCGTGCCGATTAACAGGTCCAGGTCTTCGATTTTGATCCCGACCTGCTTCAGTGCCTCTTCCAACGCGGCGACACTGTCCGGGGTGTTCATTCCGGTATCGACCAGGGCCCAAGCGCCGTGACAGTCGATCAGGTAGACGTTGATAATCGTGGGCCGCATCGGCAGCGGCAGGAAAATTTCGTAAATCCCCGGATGAACCTCGGTTATTTTTGCTGGCATGATAAGTGACTTTCTCGACCGGTTTGGTCCGTCATCGCCGCTTGTTCTGCTTCGGCTGCACGGGGTTGAACCTATACCATCGCCGATTTAGTCCTAAAGCGCAGAAATCTTTAGCAAGGCAAATTAGCTGCAAAAAGTCGGCTTGACGTCACCGGTTGGCCAAGACACCCCTATTATTAGCGGCCGCTTCGTAACCTGCGTATTTGGCGAAATGCGGTCCGCACGTATAGAAGTGTACGTTATTCGTGAAGTTGATCCTTAACCACGAAGGACGCTTGAATCGACACCCTCCATTGCGTGACTCTGTTATTCTCGACCACGGCACTGATGTCCTTGACCTGGGCGCGATGAATGCCGGAAATCGTCACGCCCGCCCGGGCAATAGCGATCTGAACGGCGTCCTCAATCGAATTTGACGAGATCCCGATCAAATCAATAATTTTTTCAACCATCGCAAATGGCTCCAGGTTGCGGCCGCTCTCGCGTCCAGGTTTGACGCGGCGAGCCACCGGGCGTTAGCTTTTACACGTCGCGTCTCATTAGCGCATAGGGCTGGTTTCGACACAAGCCGTGCCCAAGCAGAACGGATGGATCTTATTCTAAGCGCAGGCTGTGTGGCAGGCTTGACGTCGTCATAATTTCGTCGGCACTCTGTCGGCCACTAATGCGTCATCATTTTGTGCGGAGGATCACATGAGCAGCAATAGGGCGTCGGTCCAGAAACTTCTTAACCAGGTCAAAGCCGAGGGACGCTCAACGCTCAGCCCGGACGAAAGCCGGGTATTGTGTGAGACTTATGGCATACCGGTCCCGCGGGAAGGAATAGCCCATTCGCCGGCGGAGCTGCCCCACCTGGTTGACGAGATTGGCTATCCGCTGGTGATGAAGATCGTGTCGGCGGACATCCTTCACAAAACCGAAGCCGGCGGCGTGATTGTTGGGGTGAAAAACTCGGGCGAGGCGTTGGAAGCCTATCAGTCCATTCTGCGAAACGCGCGGGCTTATAAAGCCGACGCGAATATCGATGGTGTGCTCGTACAGCAGATGCTCACGGGCGGCCATGAAGTGATAATCGGTGCCCTGACCGATCCCAGCTTTGGGAAAGTCGTCGCTTTCGGCCTGGGTGGGGTACTGGTCGAGATTTTCAAGGACGTAACTTTTCGCTTGGCGCCGGCCACGGAACAAGAAGCGACAGCGATGCTTGATGGGATTGGTGCTGCTGAAATTCTGCGTGGAGTGCGCGGCGGCGCCGCGGTCGACCGCGCGGCACTCGCGCGGATAATAGTCGCTGTTTCAAACATTGTCGTTGACTTCCCCGAAATTCGAGAGCTCGATCTCAACCCTGTATTCGCTCATGGTGCCGGTGCTGTCGCCGCAGATGTTCGTGTGCTGGTCGATTTCACCCCACCCAAGGAAAGGTATCGGCCCTCACAAGCGGAGATTCTGCAAGCGATGAACCGCATCATGCAGCCAGAAGCGGTGGCTGTGATCGGCGCTTCTTCAGAGGATGGCAAAATCGGCAACTCAGTGATGAAAAATCTCATCAACGGAGGTTACCAGGGCCAGATTTATCCGATCCATCCCAAAGCCGCGGAAATCCTTGGCAAGAAGGCCTACAAAAGCGTCAAAGAAATAGCGGGTGTCATCGATGTGGCGGTTTTTGCTATCCCGGCGCCGCTGGTTGCCGGCGCGCTTAGGGAATGCGGGGAGAAAAAAATCCCCGGCGCTGTGCTGATTCCGTCAGGATTTGCCGAGACCGGCAACGTCGAACTGCAGGAGGAAATCGTTAAAGTCGGGCGCGAATACAATGTGCGCCTGATGGGCCCCAATATTTACGGCTTCTATTACACGCCGAAGAATTTATGCGCGACCTTTTGCACTCCGTACGATGTTAAGGGTCACGCAGCTTTATCTTCGCAGAGTGGTGGAGTCGGGATGGCGATAGTTGGGTTCAGCCGGACCACCAAGATGGGCGTTTCCGCTATCGTCGGACTCGGGAACAAGGCAGATCTCGACGAAGACGACCTGCTCACCTTTTTCGAGCAGGACCCCAACACCCACGTCATCGCGATGCATGTCGAGGATCTTAAAGACGGCCGTTCCTTCGCCGAAGTCGCTTCCCGTGTATCGAAGAAGAAGCCCGTCATCGTGCTAAAAGCCGGGCGGACGGCGATGGGAGCGCGGGCTGCACGTTCGCACACCGCGGCGCTAGCCGGTAATGACCGCATTTACGACGATGTGCTTCGGCAATGTGGCGTCGTACGCGCCATGGCGCTCAAAGACATGCTCGAATTGGCGCGCTGCCTGCCGATTCTGCCCACGCCCAAGGGCGAGAATGTCTTGATTATTACTGGCGCGGGAGGCTCGGGCGTGCTGCTATCTGACGCCTGCGTCGATAACGGACTCAAGCTGATGGCGATGCCCCCGGATCTCGATGCTGCCTTTCGCAAATTTATCCCGCCGTTTGGGGCCGCCGGCAATCCGGTCGATATTACGGGCGGTGAACCTCCAACGACGTATCGCAACACGATCGCGTTGGGACTTGAAGACTCGCGTATCCATGCGTTGGTTCTCGGCTACTGGCATACGATAATTACGCCGCCGATGGTGTTTGCGAAATTGACGGCAGACGTAGTCGAGGAATTCCGGCGCAAAGGCGTCGACAAACCGGTGGTGGCCTCATTAGTGGGAGACGTCGAAGTCGAGCAGGCGTGCGATTACCTGTTCGAGCGCGGAATACCGGCGTTTCCGTACTCCACCGAGCAGCCACTGCTAGTGCTCGGAGCCAAGTACCGCTGGGCCCGTGCCGCCGGTTTGGTGGCAAACTGACTGGGCACCTTGCGACTTCAGTTGCGGATGTCGACGGGCCCTTGCAATAACTCGGGCCGTTGCTGCTTTCGCGCCAGCTCTATATCGTGTGACTAGGCGCTACGAAGGGACTGGAGGTACGGCAATGTCGCACAAAGGGTTTTCACACCTCGGATTGTCCACGCTCGATCTCGACAAGACTCGCGAATTCTACGAGGGCGTGATGGGCTTCAAGGCCGTCCGCTGCGACACAATCAAGGTGACGGAAGGCGGACGTATTCGGCATATCTTCTTCGACACTGGCCGCGACCAACTTATCGCGTTCATGGAGGCGCGTGGCGTCGAGAACATCCCGGCTGAATATGACACATCGATAACGCGCGGATTAGGCGTCCCGCCAGCATTCTACCACTTTGCGTTTGAAGCGGGCAGCGAAGCTGGACTTGCGCAGAAGCGTGACGAGCTGAGAGCAAAGGGGCTCGACGTGACTGAAATCGTCGACCACGACTGGGCCAAATCAATTTATTTTAAAGATCCGAATGGCCTGATGTTGGAATATTGCTGCCTGACGCGCGAACTCAATCAGAACGATGCGACCATGCAGGACCGTTTCGAGGTGGTAGGGAAGGACTTCGTAAGAGGCCGCTTCGCCAGAGATTAGGTGACCATTGCGGCGGCGGCGCTTTATCCGCTGCCGCAGCGATCCCGCTGCTACGCATTAGGCAGACATTCCTCAGCTACTCGGCTTTTCTCAGCCAACTCACGATTCGCTGATGGATCCCTACCGGATCGGCCGCGCCATAACTATGCCCAGCTTCTGGAATCATGAAGGTTTCGGCGTGCGGAATGCGGCCCTTGATCAGTGAGGCATTTTCCGGCGGGACGAGAACGTCCTTGTCTCCATGCACGATCATCACCGGGCATTTGACCTGCGGCAGACGCTCGTAAGCGTCGAAGTTGACGATCGCCGCCCTGGTCCGTTCGATCGATTCAGGCGGTGTCGGTGGCGCCATTTTGAATCCAGCCAGCATCATCGCTTTTAGTTCCGGATGTTTGACGATGAATTCGGGCGGAAACAAAAGCGGCATCATTATGTCCAATGCGTGCTCCGGATTGGCTGGCATTGTCGCAAAGGCCTCATTCATCTTCTGGTAGACTTCCTCAGAGGCTAGGACCGCCGCTGAACCGCCCGCCATGGTGCATCCCAATACAACCCTTCCCACCTGCTCGGGGTGGCGCAGCACCAATTCCTGCGCGATCATCCCGCCCATCGAAATGCCGTAAACTTTGGTCTTGCTAATTCCCAACGCCGCGAGCAGATTGCTAGCGTCGTCAGCCATCTCAGCGATGGTGTATGGTCTTTCGGGTTTGTCAGAATTGCCGGTTCCGCGATTATCGAAATAGATACAACGAAAGCCGGACAGGAATGGCAGCACGGGTAGCCATGCTATCCCCGGCAGTCCGAACCCCATGATCAGGAGCAGAGGTTCGCCGTGGCCATAGCTTTCGTAATTAATTTGAATGTCACCGGCCGCAATCCGAGGCATTCAGCTTCTCCTCTCCTCGCAGACTCCTTCAAGAAACGGAACCTTGCCTCGTTGAACTGAACATCAGGGTTTTACAGGATGAGAACTTTGATTCCTGACGCACCCCGCGATCAGTCGCGTGCAAACCGACCGAGCGCCTTGCGTCGCAGCCATGAGCGGTTTACCTGAGGGCTAATGCAGTGCAGGCTGGCTCTCCGAGGGCAGCGGTTTGGACGGAGGGATTGACTCGGCAGGGGGCAGCGGTGCTACCGGCCGGCGGAACTGGGACCAGGGTCTTGTCGTTCGACGCCTGGAGATTGTTAGTGGGGTTTATCGTGTATGGCCCGAAAGTCCCGGGTGGCACCTGGTTGGCATTATTGTTTTCGCCAAAGAAGGACGGTCCATTATCACCGCTCAAAAGCGGCGCCGCCGCAGTCTGCGTGGCTAAATGATGGAGCGGACGCATCAGGCCCCACTCCAGTGCCATTCCAAATGGAGTGAGAATGTAGCTGACGAGCTTAAGGAACTGGCCGTCGTCAACATCGCGATATTCTGTCGGGTTCGGCTGTTCCTGGTCGGCGGTTTGGGCACGAGAGATAACCGGCCCGGCCAATATCAGGGCCAGAGCACAGATAATTAGCCGCTTCATTATTTAACTTTGGCTGCAGGCCGACACGCGTGTCAATCGGTGAAAGATGATAATCGGTGAAAGATGATAAAGCGAGACTGACTGAAATGCGCCTCTATCTGCACAAAACCGTCAGCCGCGCACTAACACCGACTGGAGGATTTCTTCGTGGTTTTGCGTTTTCGTTAAATCCATACGTCGGATGCGCCTTCGGCGATAATCGGGGATGCCCTTTTTGCTATGTCCGTGCCTTGCCGGTGGCGCATGCGGTGAAGGGCGGATGGGGCACGTGGGTGATTGCCAAGATCAACCTCGCGGACCTGCTGCCGCGGGAACTGGAATTGCTCGCCCACACCCGCAAGCTGGAACGGACGGCGATCTTCATGTCCAGCGCGACCGACCCTTACCAAGGTATCGAGCGGCAGTTATGCATCACACGCGGCGCGCTTGCTGCGTTCGCCGAAAGACCGCCGTACCGAATATTGCTGCAGACTCGCAGTCCGTTGATTGGGCGTGACATCGACCTGTTGCGGCAACTAGGTGACCATCTGATCGCATCGATCACGGTGGAAACCGACGACGAGTCGGTGCGGCGCGCGTTCACCCCGACCTCGCCGTCGATCGCGCGCCGGCTCGACTGCGCGCGCCGGCTGCGCGAGGCTGGCATCCTGACTCAAATCGCTATCGCACCAATGCTGCCGAATAATGCCGCACATTTTGCAACGCTGGCCGATAAGGCGGCTGACCGCGTGATCATCGATACATATTTCGACGGTGACGGCTCCGGTGGCCGCCGCTCGCGTTCGCTGGGGATGGCCGAAATGTACGAGCGCCTCGGTTACCGCGAATGGTTCAGACCAGGCGCGGAGCAGGAGTTGCTCGAGGTGATGAGATCGCGTTTGGGTCGCGCGCGCGTCCTCTTCAGCCGCGATGGATTCAACGCCATTTGATTCGACTCGCTCAAGTGTCGGATGCGAAAGCTACCTGGGAGGAGCGGGATTGGGACAATCCTGTGTATTCGCATATGACGGTGGACACGTGCTGTTGCACGGTTCGGCGTGAGGGATGGCACTCAGGTACTGGTAAATGGCGCCGATATCGCGGTCGGTCATGTTATGGTAGGTCGGCCAGGGCATGATTCGGAACAGAGCTGGCGAATTGCCCTTTCCGGAATGCATCGCGGTGATGAACTGCGATAGCGTCATGTTCGACGGCAATCCGGTATCGAGGTTGGGCGTAAGGTTACTCGAGATGATACGGCCGAAGCAGCGTCCGCCGGCCAGATAATGGCGCGCGTTTCGCACTGGCGAGATCGG
Source organism: Binataceae bacterium (SeqCode) (assembly GCA_963752805.1). GTDB lineage: Bacteria > Desulfobacterota > Binatia > Binatales > Binataceae > JAMXLL01. The sequence continues at coordinate 25,938 of CAVWAA010000028.1, read as the reverse complement.
GGTACGGCTGGTCCCTTGAAACGGGTCGCCGCCAGTTAGAAATTGTGGAAACGTGTGGCACCCGCCGCAGTCAGCTATCGCGTTAACCAGGTAACTGCCCCAACCCGCGACGTTACGATCTTTTCCTTGGAGATTGAGCGGAACCGGAGAAATTTTCGCGCCGCGCTCGGCCGTACTCTCGCTGGCAGCTTCTTCGGCAGCACAATAGGGAACCCACCGGACGATTGAGCAAAGCGCGGCTATTAGCAGCAAGATCTCGCGATTCACAGCTTGGCCTCCAGATTCCCGGGCGCAAATAGTTCGGGACAGGCTGCTACGATGCGGTCTCTTCGATCAAGGTTCGGATATCTCTCAAGCCGCGATATCGTTCAGCGTAGTCGATGCCGTACCCGACCACGAAGCCGGATCCAACGAGCAGGCCGGCAAACTCAACCGGCGGATGCCCTTCGCGGACCAGCAGCGCACAGCGCCTGACAGAAGCCGGGCCGCCCGCCTTGATTTGCGATACCACCGCGTCGAGCGTGAGCCCGGTGTCCGCAATATCCTCGATCACGACTACATGACGGCCGCGCAGATTGCTCTCGACCTGCTTAAGAATCTCTACTTTGCCCGCTGATCTGGCTGCCAGACCGTAGGAACGCGCGAGGACGAAATCCACTTCGAACGGGATAGTCAACTCACGGACCAGGTCCGCCAAAAAAACGAACGAACCTTTGAGCACTCCGACCAAAAGCGGACAGACCTCGCCGTAGGCATCAGACAGCTCGCGCGCGATGCGCCTTACGGCTTGTTGAATCTGATCTTCTGTGAACCTGGGCTCTAACTTCATAGTAGATACCCGAATTATTTTGAAAAGAAATTATTGAGCAAAATCCTCTGGAATCCGGTTTTTTGGTATGTCAAGCGCCTTGGTGTATACGAAGGATTTGTTTTGAAAAGAAGTTTTCGAGGTAAGTGCTTGACAGATAAGAGGAAAGTGGCTCCAGATCGACACTTTCGTGTGGAAATTCTTTTCAAAAGAAATCATGGGGTACTGTCGGTTGGTATGTCATAGGGACGGTGATGCATGTGCATCGTGTGCGCTCTGGGACCGTGATCTGACCGTCAGCTAGCAGAAATTCACTGGCGGTTGAGAGCAGGTGCCGAGGTATTAGAGCTGCTAAATTGGGGTCATTAGATAGGCTTATGCATATGCTTGCTACTAACGGTCATTAACCTATCTTATATTTAGAAACGCTGTTTGATTAGAGGACACGCTCGAAGACTCGCTCTGGAGTCGCCATCCTGTTTCCTCGCGTTACTGATTCGGCGTGGACATGATGGCATAGGGCACGCTGTTGGCGTCCACCCAAATCACCACCTCGTGATTATTGGCGCAGGCAGCGCCAGCGGCAGCTACGGCGCCAGGGGTAGGGTCTCCAACGCAGGCGTAGATGCCTTCCTGCGAGATCACGCAGCTATAGATGATGTTGCCAGCGCCATAAGAGTAACAATACGTGGCGTGTACAGTGGCCGTTGCTCCTGGCGATATGTTGCTCCAGCCTTGCGCCAGCGCCACGCCTGACCCTAAAGCCCCCGTAAGCCCGAGTCCGATTGCCAATCGCTTCCATCGCTTCGTCATCGCTATTTGTCTCCCCTGGTTACAAAAAACAAAAATAAGTCAAAACTTTCGGGATCACAAATGGATTGTGCAACGGGGAACCCTTGATTTTGTTGGGGGATCTGCTTACACAAACATTTGTGATCCCGAGCGCCATCAGATACCAAGCCCCTCCTACACAACACAGTCACTTAGGTAGTTTATGCTTATCGGGTTGTTTCAGCAAACCACAATAGGTTATGTTAACGTTGGGCGGGTTCCGCGAGGTCCTCTGCGCCACGAATCCGCTTATAGGGTGTGGGTTTACGTCCGGTGGCAAGGCCGAGCAGGGTCTGGAACGCGGCCATAGGTTGTCGGCGTCGATTGTGGCGAAATACGAATTCGTCGAGATACACCTGGAGCTGGTCATGGCTCACACCGTGGTAGGTTCGATCAGCCATTGCTGCAAGTTGCCAATCGCGCGGTCCGCCAAAGGCACCACAGACTTCGTGCCCTTACGTAGCTCGATTGGTAGCGGTTGGCTATGGGCCACATGGCGGAACCCGGCTTTTGCCAACCCGGTGAAGCTTTTGAGGCCGTCGGTGTATACCGTTGAACCGGGGGCCACGTTCTGTTTGAGGAAGGCGAGCAGAGTTGTGCTTTTGAAATCCGGGATGACCGCCATGCGAGCGCGTCCGGTTGCGCGACCGCGTTTCTCCACCGCGATCAGGACCAGTGCCGCTTTGCGGCCCTTGAGTTGCCGGCTTCCGCGCAAACCGGCCTGAGTACCCCCAACCCAGGTCTCGTCAACTTCCACTTCGCCGCGCAGCGGCTCCCGCTCCAGATTGACCATCGCGCGGCGCAGTTTGTGGAGCATCATCCACGCCGTTTCGTACCATCGCAGCGCGAATTGCCGCTGCAAGAGTAGCGCTGACACACCGCGTTTATCCGTGGTCATGAGATAGGCTGCCCAAAACCAAACCGTCAGCGGCGTTTTCGTGTTATCAAGAATCGTCCCGGCGGTGAGCGAAACCTGGAGGCGACAGGCAGCACACTGCCAGCGCCTTTGTCGCATTAACCGATAGGCCCGCCGGTGCTCGCATCGCGGACATACGAACCCATCCGGCCAGCGACAGGCGCCCAAGTACTCTCCGCAGGCGTCTTCACTGGCAAACTTCGACTGGAATTCTTGCAGGGTTTTCGGAAAAATCGACCTCGGCACTCCGCTACACTACCGGTAGTGTTCTGCTGAAACAACCCGATAAGCATAAGGTAGTTAGGTAGGTCGCACCTAAGTTCCTAAGTACCTAAGTTACTAGGCGCCCGCCAGACTTGCTCTGGTGGCGCGGCGTCCCTTCCTGTCCTTTATAACGCCCACTGCCTCTACTTAGGTAGATAGATAGATAGATAGGTTAAAATTACAATGAGAAGAATTTATTAGAATACGCGCAGCGAAAAGTTACTTAGGAACTTAGGAACTTAGGAACTTAGGTACTTAGGTGCGACCTACCTAACTACCTAAGTTGCGTTGAACGCGCATTATAATAAATCATAAAATATTAGCCAGTAGTAGATTTGTAGCTATCTTCGTGCTAGACTGTAAGAAGCGGCTTAAGCTGAAGCGTTAGCCCGATAGTGCGGATGGGTCTTGAATTCGGCGCAAAGGACGGCAGAAGAAGAAGAGAATCGGTTGAGCGTATTTAGCCATAATCAGCGTACTTCACCGAGCCCTCCATGTTTATGCACGAATCCATGCATTCTCTTTTCCAGTTCGAGATTGGCGGCTTCGATTTTAGCGGCTTCCAATCTAGTATCGGCAGACTCTTTCGCTACTCGCGCATCAAAAACGATCTCAACAGCCAACGATATAACCAATATGGCGAATCCAACCTTTAGGCGTGATCGGTTTCCAACCTTTAGTTTTGAAGTCGTGCCAATGCTCCCATCCTTCAAGAATGACTCCCACTACCACCCCTATCGCTGCCGCGACGATTCCCCATTCATTGAGGCTCATAGCAAGTCCCTGCGATTCATATAGTCAGAATTTTTGATAAGAAAAATTTTTCAAATAACGGCTTCGGCTAAAATCGCACCCACTCCCAAACGAGGGTCACCCTCTGATCTAAAAGCATTCTTATTTTTAGAATTTCTGGAATTATGAGAATAAAAATTCCACTAGGTTGGCGCAGATCTACGCCAACCTTTGCCACGGTTACTACATTCTGGGTATGTCAAAGCTTGTTATTGGGCCAAAAAGCCTGTAAATACGGGCTTCCTGCCGCTATTGGGTGTTACCTTCATAATTGGTAGCCTTACCAAAGGTGCACGAGGATGATGAAATCGAGTATGAAGGAATCCACTCCAACACATTCATTCATGCGCGCACTGCCCAAAGCGGAGTTGCATATGCATCTTGAGGGGGCACTTGAGCCCGAACTCGCGCTCGCTTTTGCACAGCGAAATCGAATGACGTTCCGGTTCGGCTCCGTCGAAGACCTGCGCAAGTCGTACCAGTTCACCGACCTGCAATCATTTCTCAACCTTTATTATGAGTGCACCGCCTCGCTCGTTGCCGAGCAGGATTTTTATGACCTGACGCTTTCTTACCTGCGGCGCGCCGCCGGTGATGGTGTGCGGCACAGCGAAATTTTCTTTGATCCGCAGAGCCATACCAATCGCGGTGTAAAATTCGCGACCGTGATCACTGGAATTCGCCGCGCACTTGAAGTTGGAACACGGCAGTACGGGATCAATTCAAATCTAATCATGTGTTTTCTGCGGCATCTGAGTTCTGAGCAGGCGATGGAAACCCTGGAGATGGCACTGCCCTTCAGAGACTGGATCCTCGGCGTTGGACTCGATTCCTCAGAACTAGGGCATCCGCCTGAAGAATTTGTCAAGGTGTTTGCGCGCGCCAGGCAGGTGGGTTTTCGCCGGGTGGCGCACGCCGGCGAAGAAGGGCCGCCCGACTACATATGGCAGGCGCTCGATCTGCTCGGGGCCGAACGCATCGATCATGGTGTGCGCGCCCTCGAAGATGCTTCACTGGTGCGGCGTTTGGCAAAAGAACAGATTGCTCTGACGGTGTGTCCGTTGTCGAACGTAAGGCTTGGTGTGTTCCCGTCGATAGCTCAGCACAATCTCAAGCAGCTCCTCGATGCCGGCCTGTTGGTGACGATCAACTCTGATGACCCCGCCTACTTTGGCGGCTATATCAGTGATAATTACATCGCCGTGCAGCAGGCCCTGGATCTTAGCCGAGAGGACATCGCACGATTGGCAACCAATTCGTTCACAGCGTCGTTTCTGCCAATTGAGGCCAAACGCATCCTGCTCGACGAACTCGAAGCGTACACAAAAACCCACTGATCACCGTGGTCGGTGTCAACCGTAGGTTCGGAGGTCACGACCGCCGACGGAAGAAGGCGTGATTCGAGCCGCTTCCCAGCCCCTACCTGCGTTTCCCGCAGGAAGGGGCTGGGCTGTTCAATCGGTCTGTTTCGGAATCTAGCGCCCGCCGGCCGCGGCGCTCTGCACCATCGGCGAGGTGCCGCGTTGAATATGCGGCAGCACCTCGCTGGCGAACAGCTTCATGCTGCGTTTGGCAAGTTCCAGCGGCATCCCGCCGTACTTGAATACGGCGATATATTCCGCCGCATCCATGGTTTGGGCGATAGTCCTCAGCGTAGCCAGACAATGATCTGGCGTACCGTAGACCTGTGTCTTGGTGAACATCTCACGGAAGGCGCTGGAATTGGCCTTGGTGGCTTCGGCCATCTTCGTGTGAAACTCGTAGCCCTTCTCTTTACGGAAGTGCTCGGGCTCGTCGTACTCATAGTGCCGGATGGCAGTATCCGCATAATTGCCCATCCAGGTCTCGGCACCTTCATTCGCTTCCTTCTCAGTTTCGGCGCAATAGATGAAGCTCACTACCATCGGTTTTTTTGCAGGCTGGCCAAATTTCGCGCACGATTCGAGAAAATGATCATAGTCTTTGCGATGCTCCGCCCAGGGTTTTTGCGGGATCACAAGCATACCCATTCCCTGGCGGGCCATGATATCGCCGGTTTCAGGCGATACGATCGCGCCGTAAAAACGCTCGGTAAGATTCTTGTGGTAGGGCTGCGGCCGAATACTCATCTCAGGAATCTGAAAGTATTTTCCCTGGTAGGAAAAGCGCGGCTGGGTCAGCGCCAGCCGCACGATATCGGCGGCTTCATTGAAGCGGTCCCGCGATTCACTCATCGAGACTCGAAAGCCATTGTATTCGATACGCCCGGAGCCGCGGCCAAAACCCAAAGTCAGCTCTCGCTCGCCGCAATAAATATCGAGCATCGCGAGTTGCTCGGCGGCCCGCACCGGGTCGTGCCACGGTAGCACCACGACCATCGTGCCGAACCCGATCCGGCTGGTGCGTCCGGCCATGTAGGTCAGAAACTGAACGACATCGGGAATCATCGTGTACGGCGAAAAATGATGTTCGACACCCCAAATTGAATCGAAGCCGAGCGGCTCGACCATGTCGGCGAGCTCGAGGTCCTCACGATAAATCTGCCAGTCTGGTTTTTCTGCGCGAAAGTAGTTTTGGCAGAAGAAAGAGGCGCCAACTTTCATATGAATTTCCTCCATCGCGCGAAGTGCGCTAGCGGACTTACTTGTTCATAGGCCAATTCCGCTATCGGCACAAGAATGATGCATGGCTGGAGTGCCCGGGGCGGCCGTGCTTTCGCCACAAGCACCCGCCCTATGAATTACACAGATAAATGGATGCCGTCGCACATTTGCGTTAGACCAAAGGCCAAATCGTTTGGGCTGAGTAGGCTCGGAGCCCATTAGCATATAATCTGAGCCCGTTAGCATATAAGCTGACCGGGTGGAGTTGTTTGATCGCATCGCCAGAAACGCCCAGCGCTTGGGACTCAACCTGATCGCAGCACTCCCTGCCGAACGATACGAACTCGCCGCCACGCCCGCTTACCGCGCTAACACCATTTCCCCAGGATGCCGCTCAATAGTGGTGATCGGGAATGGCGGTGCTGATTTCTGGCACACCTTTAAGGCCCACGCCGCAGGAAACCCCGGCTGGCTCGAACGCGATAATCCGCTCGACGATTTCACACGTGAAGTTGTCGAGAAGGAGATCGTTATGCCGATTCAGACCGAAGGCGTCAGATGTATCACTGTATATCCATTCGGCAGCGGCGGACCGACTTTGAATTTCATGCAACTCGCAATGCTCGCGGGGCTCGCCGCACCGAGCATTATCGGAGTCGTTGTGCACCCGGTGTTCGGACCCTGGATCGCGTTTCGCGCTGCGCTCCTGCTCGACAGCGAGATTGATCATCCGGGCGACGCCATCGGGTTCGACCCATGTCCCACGTGCAGCAGTCGCTCCTGCATCAGTGCATGCCCGGCGGCCGCGGTGTCCTTTCCTTCAGGATGGAACATCCCCAAGTGCCTGGCGCATCGCGTCGAAGCTCATCCGGATTGCGCTGACCGATGCCACGCGCGGGTGGCCTGCGTGCTGGGGCCAGACCAGCGCTACCCTGACGATGAACTGGCCTATCATCAGTCGCGTGCGCTGCGTATGATGCGTCCGTACTACAAAAAGATAAAGTGATGGAAAGACGTTAGCCGGGGGCAGACCTGCCGAACCTACCGTCAACTTTATAACCTGAAGATGCGGGACTGTAAGAATCGAGGATCTAGCTCACAAGCTATGGACTGGTCCTGTCAGGGGTGGACCCAGAAGAATTTGCAGGTATCATCGGTCTGAAGGGCACCCTGCCAATATTAGGTCAGGCCGACACTGTCGGGAGGGACCGCTCGCTCGGGCGGTTTCTGTAGGCTGTCCGTGCTTGAACACCCTGTCTGGCGGATTTGTGATTTCGATAAATGGGTATTCGAGGATCGAAGAAACTGTATGACAACTGCACCGGCACGCTGCAAGCGGAATCTAGAGAATTCGAAAATGTCGGAGCAGGTTCGTCGCCACCGCCTTTGCATTGCGCGGCGGCTCCTCTTTCGTGAGAGTGTGCCGCCCACGCTTTACGGTGGGGTCGAATGGGCCGGGCCGAATTCGAAGCCCGCTTCACTGCGGGTGTGATGGCAGCAAACTACGAGCGAATCTATTATCAATTAATTGATGATCGTCTTACGCGAGCCCGGGAGAACGGCCGACCAGCGCGCGGCATGCCCGAGGAGGTGGTTGCACGTGAAGGATCGAAGCGTTGGCGCCGAGACCTTGGGACTGCGTGATTCCCGGCTGGATGCAACCGTCATTAAGGCCGGCTCTGATTTCCATATCCATGCATCGTCGCTAACTTCACGTCGCGCGACCCGTGTCCTGGTGAATGGGGAGAGCTTCGCCGTCTTTGAAGTTGGCGGAGACATTCTGGAGGCGCCTGATGAGCCGCTCGGTTTCTTCCACCGTGATACTCGCTACCTTAGCCGCTTCGAACTTAAGATCGCGGGCGCGACTCCGTATTACCTGAATTCCTATACCAGCCAGGAGAACGCTCAGTTACGGATCAATCTCAGCAATCCCGATCTTGGGTTCCGCGGAAAGGAGATCGAGCTCCCGAGGAACTCCATTCAGCTCGAGCGCAACTGGGTAATAGCGGGCCCGGCATTGTTCCATAAGCTGATCGTCCGAAATTATGCTCGCCTCCAGGTCGAAATCCGGCTCGATTTTTTGTTGGGTGTTGATTTCGCGGATGTGTTTGAAGTTCGGGGATTCAAACGTGACAGCAGGGGAAGGCATTGTGAGCCGCAGGTTACAGGAAACTCGGTGACATTCCCTTATCGGGGGCTCGACTCGACGACTAGGTTCGCGAAGATCATATTTGAGCCAGAGCCTACTACGCTTGAAGCCGGGCGTGCATCGTTCCTCCTCACTCTGAAGCCGGACGAATACAAGGACCTCGAAGTTCGCATTGTCAGCGGATTCGAGGAGGCCAGCGGCCACAACCAATTGCCCGTGCGGTTTGATGACGCTCTGGAGCAACGCCGGTCGGAGATCGCGACCTTCGAAGCGGGTTGGGCCAGGATCAGCGCGAGCCATGAATCGTTTGACTTGCTGCTCAAACGATCAGCGGCCGATTTGACGTCGATGATCCGGTTCGCGCCAGAGGGCACATTTCTGATGGCAGGCATTCCCTGGTTTGCAACTTTGTTCGGACGCGACAGTATTCTTACCGCTCTCTTTGCGCTGCCGTTCAATCCGGCCCTGGCCGTGGGCACCCTCAAAAGCCTCGCCAGCCTGCAGGGCTCGCAGGTCAACCAACGCCGCGACGAGCAACCCGGAAAGATTGTGCATGAAATTCGCGCCGGCGAGTTGGCGGCCACCGGTGAGGTACCCTTCGGCCGTTATTACGGAAGTGTTGACGCAACTCCGCTGTTTCTTTGGCTACTTGGCCGCTATGTTGAGACCACCGGTGACCTCGCGTTGGCCGAGCAGCTTTGGAACAATGCCGAACGGGCGTTGGATTGGATCGAGCGGTACGGCGACGCCGACGGCGATATGTACGTCGAATATCTGCGCGAAACGCCCCGCGGCCTCGCCAACCAGGGATGGAAGGATTCATTCGACGCTATCTCACATGCCGACGGAACGCTCGCGCGGCCGCCCATCGCTGTTTGCGAAGTTCAGGGCTACGTGTACGCCGCTTACAGTTCGATCGCGGGCGTTGCCAGGCGGCTCGGACACGAGCAAGTGGCCGCCAGGCTGACCCAGCGCGCAGCGATGCTGCGGTCTCGATTCTCGCGCGACTTCTGGCTAGAAGATGAACGCACCGTCGCGCTCGCGCTCGACGCCGACAAAAGGCCCTGCCGCGTCATGTCCTCCAACGCGGGTCATTGCCTGGCGACGGGACTGCTCAATTGCGAACAGGCCGAAGCGCTCGCCAAGCGCCTGATGAGCGAAGAGATGTTCAGCGGATGGGGAGTGAGAACGCTCGGCTCCGGCGAACGGCGGTACAATCCGATGGGTTACCATAATGGCTCCGTTTGGCCGCACGATAATGCTCTCATCGCGGCCGGGCTTGCCCGTTTCAAGCAACGTGAGGACGCGATTCGGATCCTGGATGGTCTCCTTCAGGCTGCCAGCTATCTCAAGACCGGGAGCCTTCCCGAATTGTTCTGCGGCTTCCCTCGCGACGAGCGATTGGGGCCGGTTCCTTATCCAGTCGCCTGCCATCCGCAAGCATGGTCGGCCGCCAGCATCTTCATGATCGTGCAGGCGATACTCGCGAATGGAGGTGATGGGCTTTGATCGCAAGCTCGTCATCGATTTGGCGAGAGATACCGAAATGGCTGGAATGGCTGAAGATCGAAAATCTTAAAGTGGGTGATGGCGAGATTTCATTTATTGTGCGCCGTACTCCAGAGGGTGCCTCTGTCGGCATAATCGAACGCCGTGGGAACGTGGCTGTTGAGGTTCTGAAGTAAGCGCGCGCGCTTGACCCACGAGTGTTCCGATTCCCTGAAGCAGGTTTTCAGTCCAGCGTCTCTGATCGGCTATATCGAGTCGAACACCCGCTTAGCTTTTCCCCGCCAGCCCGGGCGGCGACAGCCCGTGTGATTCGTGGCCAAGCAAATGAAGATAGGAAGGGCGCCGATCGGATCGGCGATTACAAGCAAGGCCGTTGCACACTCGGCATAGTGTCGCCAGTCTTGCATCAGGTTCGATTCCTGTGTCGAGCTATTTTAACGGAGCGCGAACACCGAATGGCTTGATGTGTGCTGCGCAGTCGGGGCACGGCGGGGAACAATCCAACCGAATTGGCGTGAGACTCTCGACTCGAAATTGTCGCTCGCAAGCAATAGTATGCGGATTTTACCTGGTTCAAACCAGCTCGAAGCGGCGCCGGTACAGTAGGATCGCACTGCCGGCGGATACTCCAATGGCTATCGCCGAATAAACGAGCATGAATGCACCTGGCGGTTGATCCTGCGATCCGGCGTTTCGAGTGCTGTAGAGCAACAAGTTCACGATCACATACGCAGCATAAGAGTAAGCTATCGGTAAGACCCATCGGCGCATTCGCCAGATACCGATAGCATACACAATCAGTATCAGCCCGAACGCGGGGGCAAGGATAGCGTTTGCAATCCCGTGCGTTTTCGCTCCGAAAAACACGAATCCTACATTTGGAGCGAGGTGAAACGGCTTGGACAGGTTCGAGAGTGCCAGGATCGCGAACAAAACGGCGAATGTCGTGAGCACCGGACCGCGTGACTTATGCGCCATTTGACTTGCCGGTTCTGCCGCGGGCTCAATACTCATTGCGATTACGGTGTCGTCGCGCGCGAGGGAGATCTGCGACTTTTTACTGTTTCACGACCGATTCAAGGAATTGCGCCATCGCGTGCAGCGATTGCTGCGGCTGCTCGAGCCAAAAACAATGGCCTGCAGGTTCCAGCAGGACAAGCGTGGCGCCAGGGATACCCTCAGCGAGCAGTTGCGAGTTCTGCCACGCCACCAGCGCATCGTCTTTCCCCGTTATCACCAGCGTCGGGCACCCAATCTGCTTCAAGCGGTCATACACGTCATGTGCGAGAACCGCTTTCATCCTCCCCTCCAGCGCAACCGGATCAAGCGGGCGCTGTCGGCGCGCCTCAATCATCGCGGGAATGATCTCCGGATGCTGCCCGATATAACCTTTGGTGAAAGCTGCCTCGGCGAGGGCGCGGCCGCGTTCTTCAGGCGACATTGCATGGGTCGAATAAGCAGCGGCGAAGGCGCTGCCTCCAATCCGAATTGCCTTGGGGCCGCCAGGGGTAGTGCATCCCAGGATCAGCGAACGAACCTTTCCCGGATGCCGCAGGACCAGTTCCAGCGCGATCGTCCCGCCCATCGATACTCCAATAACATGGGCTGCGGAAAATCCGACATGGTCCATCAGTGCCGCGGTATCGTCCGCCAGCAGGGCGATACTGTAGGCGGTGTGCGGTTTCTCGCTTAGTCCGGAACCGCGTTGATCAAAAGTCAGAACGCGGAAATGGTCGGCAAAATTGCGAGCGAGGTCAGCAAACATTGTCTGATCGCCCTGTGCCCCATGAACCATTACCAGCGGCGACCCCGATCCCCGCAGCTCGTAGGCCAGCTCGACTTCATTAATGCGCGCTCGCTGCATATGCTGTCCTCCAGACCGCCAGGTAGAAACGACCACAAGCCGCTGGGCGCGTCAACTGCCCTATTGCGGATGCACCCGCGGCCCGCAAGTCGATCCGCAACGTCGAGAGCATGACAGGCACCTGCCGAAGGAATAGCTAAGCGCAGTGATGGTAGAAAGGTTAGAAGCTTAACAGATTTTTCGGGTGGGCAGGGGCAGAATCGAACTGCCGACACGAAGATTGAGAATCTTGGTCGTGGTGCTCAGTGAGGCTTGCCGAGATGTAGCCCAGCCAGGAATCGACCATTGAGCTTATCGACCCTTGCCGCACTACTGCGCCTTCGGGCATTGAGCTTTGAGCTTAGCGACCGTCGATCTACGGCGGCGCTTGCGCCGTGCTCATGCGAGCAGGGCGCACCAGTGTTCATTGCTTTGCTGTCTCCCACCCTGGCCGTTTAAGCGCTATCCAGGCATCTTGCAAAGTGGCTTCTGGGTGAACCCGCCAATAAGCCGTCAGTTCAGCGTCACCATAGATTTGCGCCATAGTGTCAGCACTTACTTCGCGGTATTTCTCTTCGTCCGCTGCGAAGTCTTCGACGAGCGAATCAAGCTCGGGGTCGTCGGCCAGATCTGGCCATTCTCTGACGAGTGCGAGTCGAATAGCCGTCTGTACCCCATTCCAATGGAACACGCCTGGTTGAGACTCCAGGAAATCATCGACCGCCTTTCTCGTTATTGAGAGCATGCGTTTGTCGTCCCTCATTTCCTGCTCCAACTGCTCGGGGGTGAGTGTTGAGAGTTCAGCGAATTTGGCGGCTAGAGTCGCTTTTTCTTGATCGGTCATAGTTATCTCCTGGTTATAATTGGGCTCCAGCCCCTTCTAGTTCGGTTGTATGCGGCCGCGTTGGCTTGTCCTTGCCCTTGAGCTCAGCCTTGCGCCAGTACAGTTCGCCCGCCACCCGCCTGCCCTGCCCTCCTGTCTCGAATGCGAGGCGCACGACGGTGCGGTCACCGCGATTCTTTCCGAGGCCGATGACCGTTGCCGCACGGCGCGTCTTTCGCGTGTGAGCGGCGCAAGCGCCGACAAGTATTTAACCAGCGCTCTGACCAAAGGCCTGGGCCATACCTTTGAGTCCCTCAATCGAATCCTGGTGCGAAGTACCCTTATCGCGTAATACGATATAAGCCGCCAGCCATTGCGAATAAGCCTGCTTGTGATCGGCTCCCACAAAAATTTGGTTCATACCCTCCATGATATTGAGTAGGCTTTCTTGCCGCCGTCCTTCTGAAGCATTTCTTGACACTTCACGGTCTGGTCCGCTGTCTGTTGCTGAGTCACGTCGAATGTTTCGGACAACTGCCCTGACAGGCTCCGGAAGCGGGAGACCCTGGTATCACGGTTGGTAATCGTATCGTTGCCATCGATTGTAGCGAGTTCTTCTTCGAGCGGCGCCTGCGGAGAGCTAGGCGATGTGGTGGCGGCCGCCTCTGGACTCCGGGCAGGGGAGTCATCCGTTGTTGCCAGCGCTTGAGCATTCGCAGTGGCGTCAAGGTCAGGCGTGCCAGTCGCCGTCGCTTGGCTCGCGCTGGTAGTGGCTGATGGCGAAGTCGGGACAAAAATACTGATAATGCCACCGAGCACAAAGATAGTACCGAAGACGCCTACGATAGCAAGGGCTAAAGTGCGTAGCGGACGCTGCGGTTTTGGATTGGATGGGGTTGTCATGATTGTCCTTTAGTGCAGGACATCAGCATGCGCCTATTTCCGCTAATTTGATAACCGAGCCGATCTTGCAGCACCACCTGCCGATGCGAGCGGGCGGCGCTGGGGTGGCGCATCAATCCAATCCGGCGCCGTTAGGCGCCCACTTCGCGTTCTGCAGCGTCAGCGGCCTCTGGGGCCCGTCGGCAGGCGCGTGACCACACACGGCCAGGCGTTATTTCGTTTAATTAGGGTTTTTGTACATGCCCCTTTGAATCTTTGCTTTCGTGAACCACATGGCGCTCCTAAGCGCCTATAAGCCTAATGGCAAACTGTAAACTCCTGCATGTGTACTAGGATAAACGAAATATTACTAAATAACTATATTCTTGAAGACAAAGAGCTTGAATTAATTGAGTTGTTAGAGCGGAGTTTTTTCGTAAAGCGGTACTAAATAAGTACGAAATAAGTCCCCCCCGACTGTGGTCAGGACTTATTTAGTATTATTTCGTAATCGCCGGTTCGCGGTACGTCGGCGCTTTCTGTGCTGTCGTTCCCGTCGCGCGTAGTAGCCGGGATGGCCGGCGAGAAACTTTTTGACGCGTTGAGCGCTTGAGCAGGCGCGGGAGCAGGCGGTTCTGTCGCTCGGAACGGCGACGAATAGGTGTGAGCACTCGGGACACTGGCGGATGCGCCGCCAATCGCAGTCAGCGAGCGCATGCCGCAGGGTATCCGTGAAAAGGTCGAATGATCGGGACTGCGAGTCCTCGTGCTGCGATTCGGCGATGGCGAGCAAGTTGCTTCGCATAGTTCTCGCATCTCGGTAAAACCCGTCGGTCGGGCGCAGCGGAACGTCTTCATTGACGCGCCATCGAACCGGCGTATCGACTAGTTTCTGGGCGTGTGCCAACGCTCGCGCTAAGGGTTTAGGCCAGTCGAAGTTAGAGTCCGGCGATACGCCCTTTCCTGGGTAATCGACATCAAGATGGTTCGCTATATCCACTAGCGCCTTCAGCGCGGCATAACGCGTAGCTGTCGATTTAGGCAAAAGACTATTTTCACGCTTCTGCATGGACTTCACTCTCTTCCTCCTTGCGGCTCGCGTGACGCGCTGTCGGGTTTAGGCAAGAGCGGGCGCGGTTCGCGCTCTTCGTCTCTGCGCGAACCGTGACGCGGATTAGGGAGTTACGATGCTGTCGCCGGGGCAAGTAGCGGGCGCGTCTTCTTGCTCTTGCAAGAAGCGTGACCGCGGATTAAGGGGTTACGATGCTGACCGCTGAGGCAGGGCCAGTGATTTAAGTTAAGAGTGGAGGACCCGATGAAGTTCTTCGAAAAGGAGGGCGCGCTGTTCCGGGTGCGAAGCACATATCCGACAGCTCCGGTTGATGACGTGTGGGACGCGAAAAACGGCCGTTGGGTTCGTTTCGAAGGGGACTGTCTAAAACCGATCGTGTTCGGCAACCCGGTATCCGAGGAGGAGCTGCCGGCCGCGGCGCGAGGGGAAACCGATGGTAAGTGATATGTCGAACATGGTCGATGCAGTGTGGGATATGGAGAAAAAACGGCAGCGTGTCGCGGCCGAGGAGGCTCTGCGCACGCTTGCCCGACTCTTCATGCCCTACCGGATGATCGTGACCTATCCGCTGAACGAGAGGTCCCAGGAGGAGCTATCCGCGCTGGAAACGGCGTTGCGTGAAGCCTCCGAAAGGCTGGCGGAGTACCGCTCACTTCACAGTCATCGATGACCGGCCACCACGCCGTTTTTTGGATTCGAGAAATGCGGCAGGGGAGAGAAGATTCGCCCGGCAATGGTCAACCTCCGCCTGGCTGAGTTCCTGCTCGGCATCCGCATCGGTCGCCCTTGGCGCTGCCGATTGCTCGCCTCTCCCCTCGACTACAAGGCGCTTGTCGCGAGGGATGGGACCGCCACCAGCCTGCCCGCGGAACACCGGATGCTACTCAAGCGGAATGCCGATGTTCGAGCAGATTTCGGTGAGCGTAATAAACTCCTCGACGCGTTGGTCAACCCCGGTGGGTGAGCTACTCGCACCGTGGGACCAAGTACCGGCTTTCGAGCAACTCCGAAAAGCGCGGCGATGCGCTGAAGCTGCTCAAGCACAAACTCGCTGAAATCGGCAGCGGCCGTCCGGTTATCCCCGACGCGGAGCGGACCACGTTCGAGGACCTCGCGGCGATTCTCACGAACGACTACAAAGCCAATGGCCGACAATCGCTGCGCCTGTTGCCCGGCAAGCTCGGCAACCTCCGCAAGTTCTTCGGGATGGACCGCGATCGATATCGGCAGCGACCGCGTGACTGCCTATGTCGCTAGCCGTCTCGAACAGGGCACCGCGTCTGCAACCATTAACTACGAGCTGAGCCTGCTCAAGCGCGCGCCTCACCTGGCGCGCAAAGCCGGGCGGGTGGCGTCGCGTCCCGAGATTGACAAGCTGCATCTGAACAACGCGCGAAAGGGATTCTTTGAAGAAGACCAGTTCCGCAGGTCGTGCGGCATTTGCCCGATGACCTTAAGCCGGTTGTCCACGTCGCCTATTTGACTGGCTGGCGCGTCGATTCCGAGATCCTGACCCGCAAGCGCTCGCATCTGGACCTCAAGGCCGGCTGGTTGCGCCTCGAACCGGGCGAAACCAAAAACCAGCAAGGCCGGATGTTCCCGCTCACGCTCGAGCTGCGGGACGTGCTCGAAGCGCAAGCCGCGAAGACGCGCGCTTTCGAGAAACAGACCGGCTCAATCGTGCCCTGGCTGTTTCATCGCGATGGCAAGCAGATCAAGAGCTTCCGCCGCTCGTGGCTGACCGCGCTGAAGCTGGCCGGCGTGCCGGGCAGGCTACGCCACGATTTCCGCCGTACCGCAGTCAGGAACCTCGAACGGGCTGGCGTGTCGCGTTCGGCCGCGATGGCGATGGTGGGCCACAAGACCCAAGCCATCTATTCGCGCTACGCCATTGTGAACGAAACCGACTTGAAAGAAGCCGCTGTGAAACTCGCCGCAATGGCTTCGCCCTTAAATCCAGTAGTGTCCGCAAATGTCCAATCACATTAGTCAAAGCAGAGTCAAAGCAAGGGCTTTGCCCTTGGACCCAGGATGAAGAGAAGTGAGCATTTACGGGGCTTTGTCGGGTGGGCAGGGGCAGAATCGAACTGCCGACACGAAGATTTTCAGTCTTCTGCTCTACCGACTGAGCTACCTGCCCACCGTGAGGGATTTCTATTGCTAGCCATCCATGGTCATTGTTGCAAGTAGGGCCAAATCACGTGCCGCGTTCTTCGCCGCGGTGCGATCGTACTCTGACCCTTTGAACAACCCAATCGGGGCTCTGACGTCTCCTCCCATCTTGGGCTGCTCGTTGGTCAGACGGCTACCAGATGATGCGGACCTTATACTTGGCAAGCTGATGGTTGACGCTCACAAGCGCCAGTTCCTCAATGGCGGCTTGGGCGATCAGCAAGCGGTCGAACGGATCTCTATGATGCTCGGGTGCGCGCAAGTCCCCAAGGCCTGGTTCAGGTGTATCGGCAAGACTTGGAAGGCGTTGGCGGCTATCCGTTCCCGACAAATTCTCGGCATCGGCATCCCGACTCCCGATCATGAGCTGGCGAGACGCCATAAGCCCAATTTATAAGTTAGTCCAGGACTAAAGTCATAGGCCACCTCTTTTTCCTGAATTGAGCAGTCTGACCGCCCTGCCATCCGGCGCCACTTCCTACTACTTTGGCGCAGGAAAGACTGGGTCAAGCACGACCCTGGAAACCGCGTGAGCCTCGCAGACCGTCGTGCGCGCACGCCCCTATGGAGGCCGAATGCGGGCTCTGGATAAAAGAGCGGGATGGCGATGACGTAGCTTCTCCTGGCTGCGATAATCATATGGTTGGCATGGACTTTAGCCAATGTTTATTAATCGATGAGCAGTTACCGAATGGCGCCGGATCAGGCCACCATACTCGCTTCGTTACGGGACTATATTGAGCAATTGCGGGAAGAAGGGCTCGATGGTCTGCCCGCGGTAAATCCGCCGCCAGTGGCGCTTTCCGGCTCTCAGCCGCAGACATCCGAGGTCGCAGCGGCGAGCGCAGCTAGGAAACCGCGCGAATGGAACTCTCCAGACGAGAAAAAGCTCACGGTCAGGCGCGATGACGGCTCGCAATCTTCTCTAGCCCCGCCGAAGAACGCGGCCGCTGAGCTCTTCTATCGCTACCCCGGCCTTGAAGAGGTCGCCAACCTCGACGCGCTGCGCGAGTTCATTGGCGTCTGTACTCGTTGTAAGCTCGCCCCAGGACGCACCAACCTGGTCTTTGGCGTCGGTAATCCCAATGCAGAGTTGATGTTCGTCGGGGAGGCCCCCGGGGCCGATGAGGACCTCCAGGGCGAGCCGTTTGTAGGCCGCGCCGGGCAATTGTTGACCGATATCATCGAGCGCGGGATGGGCATCCCGCGCCACGACGTCTACATCTGCAACGTGATCAAATGCCGTCCCCCCGAAAACCGTAACCCCGAACCGGACGAGGTAACTACTTGCGAGCCGTTTTTGTTCCGTCAAATCGATCTGGTGCGGCCCAAGGCGATCGTCGGTTTGGGTACGTTTGCCGTGCAGGCACTACTGAAGGTCAAGACTCCCATCAGCAAATTGCGTGGGATATGGCATGAAGTGCGAGCGATCAAAATGATGCCCACCTTCCATCCTGCGTATCTGTTGCGCAATCCGGCCGACAAGCGCCTGGTGTGGGCCGATATCCAGGAAGTGATGAGGTTTCTAGGGCAGCCGATTCCGCCACGCGGCTCCCGGCGCTAAGATTGGGCTGAGCTTGTTAGACTACGTCAAGTCCCCGGAGGCTGAAGCCCTGGCGATAAGCATGTGGAGCCGAGTGCAAAACCTTTCAGTCGAATGAGGGTCGGCGCCGGCCTCCCTACATTTTGCATGTGGCTGGTTTTGGCCGCAGCAATGATCTTCTGCCATACGCGGTCGCTGGCTGCGGACCGCCAACAGGCGGGCTCAGAGCGACATGTGGACGCCATTGAAGTCGCGGGGCCGATAAATCCCGCATCCGCCGACTTCATTGCTGATTCAATCGCACAGGCGCAATCCGGCAATGCCGCGGCACTGGTAGTCCAGATCGACACGCCCGGGCGGGCTGCTCAGTTCCGCCCGCGATATTGTCAAGACCCTGCTGAACTCCCCGGTGCCGGTTATCGCGTACGTTGCCCCGGCCGGTGCCAGTGCCGCGTCAGCGGGGACCTTTGTGGTCGAAGCGGCCAACATTGCCGCAATGGCGCCCGGCACGACGATTGGTGCGGCTCATCCGGTCGACATGGGCGGTGGCGACATCCAAGGCGCGCTGGGGCAAAAAATAGAGAACTTCACCGCATCCTTTGCCAAAACCATCGCCCATCAGCGCGGCCGCAACGAAGCCTGGATTGAACAGGCCGTCCGCAAGAGCAGCGCCCTGAACGATCGCGAAGCACTCAAACAACACGTTATCGACCTAGTTGCACCCAATCTGCCGAGCCTGCTCGACCAGGTAACCGGCCGGCAGGTCACGGTTGCGGGTAGCCGCACGATGACGCTCAATTTGGCCGGTGCAATCGTGAACAACCGCGGCATGCGCTTCGGCGAGAATGTGCTCAACCGGCTGGCCGATCCAAATTTGATGTACCTGCTGATGCTGGCCGGTTTGCTTGGATTGTACTTTGAATTCGCACATCCTGGTGTGTACCTGCCGGGGGTCATCGGTGCGATCTGTTTGCTGTTGGCATTGGCCTCGTTCGAGGTAATTCCGATCAATCTGGCTGGTTTGCTGCTGACCTTGCTTGGCGCAGGGCTGCTTGTCTCGGAATTGTTTGTCACCAGCTATGGTGTCCTTGGAATCGGCGGGGTGATTGCGTTTGTGCTCGGCTCGTTGTTTCTGGTCGACACGTCGCAGACTAACCTTGTGGTGGATCGCGCAACGATCGCGGGCGCCGCCGTCGCGTTCAGCGCGATCGTGCTGGGGGTCGGCTATCTCGTGATGCGCGAAAGGGGGCGGCCCGCAATGACTGGCCGTGAAGGACTGATTGGGGAAATTGGGGAGGTCCGCGAAGCGATTCAGCCCGGGAGTGCGGGGCGCGTGCTGGTGCACGGCGAACTATGGCGGGCCGTCAGCGATACGTCGTTGGCACCGGGGACTCCAGTACGAGTCAGGGCTGTCCATGGCCTCGAAATTAACGTGGCGGATGTCGAGCGCCTCTCGCGATGAGAGAGGCGAGCGAAGATATAGAGAGGAGGAGATTGGGAGGACAAGCTCATGGCAATCGGATTCGGCGTCGTGGTTCTGGTCGGGGTGGCGGTAATTCTGAGCGGGCTCAAGGTGCTCAATGAGTACGAGCGTGGTGTCGTTTTCCGGCTGGGCCGTCTGATGCCGGAGCGCGGCCCCGGCATCATCTTCGTAATCCCAATAATCGAACGATGGATGCGGGTCGACCTGCGGGTTAATACCTGGGAGATTGCCGCCCAGGACGTTATTACCCGCGATAACATCAGTGCCAAATTGAGCGCCGTCCTCTATTTCCGCGTAATCGACGCGGCCAGGGCCATCACCGAGGTCGGGGATTACCGTTTCGCCACCCGTGAGCTTGCGTTGACCACGCTCCGCGCCACTGCCGGCCAGCACGAACTCGACGAGTTGCTCAGCCAACGCGAGGTCATCACCGTGACTGTCCAGAAGATCATCGACCAGCACACCGAGCCATGGGGTATCAAGGTGGTGCTGGTAGAGCTGCGCAATATCGATTTGCCCCAGGACATGCAACGCGCAATCGCGCGCCAGGCCGAAGCGGAACGCGACCGGCGGGCCAAAATCATCGCAGCGGAGGGTGAGTTCCAGGCCGCGCAACGGCTGGCAGACGCCGCTCAGATCATGGGCAGTAATCCGATCACGCTGCAATTACGCTATTTACAAACGCTGGCGGAGATCGCGACTGAGAACAACTCGACGACGATTTTTCCGTTGCCCATCGATTTGGTTGAACCGTTCATTCGGTTGCGCCAGTTGGCGGCAGGTCCAGCCCCATCTCCGCCCGGCAGCATCAACGCCAAGCCAGCCTAGGAGTGCAAAAAAGATGCTGGCCGGGTGGCGCGAGCAAGTAATTGCTCACATGTCGACGGACGACTTGTAGCCGAGCAGACCAAGAACCCCGCTCGCATCCACCTCGCTCGCGATTGCGGCGCTGATCACCTGTACTCTGCGGTCGGCCTGGGTCGCCGCGGTGGGCTCCTCCTTATCCGGGTCAAACAGCAGAGGTTCGTCGGGTCCGGGGTCTCGGCCAAAGCGTTCGCGAAAAAGCGCGAACCGTACCTTGGCAATTTCCAGCAGAGCAGCGACCAAAGGGTCTGAAACACGTGTTGCATGCATAAGATGGTTTTCGCTAGCAGCAATCGTCGTGCCACTTTCCGACGCAGTCGCTTAGCGACGCATACCTCAGTCTTGCCACTCCTACCCGGAAATGGATTACGGACGCTACCGAAATTTGTTTATCGCCGTGTTAACGATCGACACCGGGAGTATGCACTGGTGCTACGCGGTTGTGTCACCACGACACGGTCTCGAACCAAGATGGTTCAGGCAACGAAAGATGGGCCGGCCCCGAATCCACGTTTCACACTTTGGCTAGAGCCGGAAAAGGTCAAACTCAGCGTAGCCCGTATTCTCTGATTTTCCGTTGGAGTTGAACGCGCGAGAGCCGCGCAAGGATGGCTACGCCGTTCCAACTCTTCTGGCCATGCCAGATCGCTCGGTAGCCGGCCTCGCGTATAGCAGCTTCGGGAAATTTCTCCTGAGGCGTCTTCAGCTCTTGAAGACACACGACATCCGGCCTGGCTTCGGCAAGCCACCGCAAGAGTATCGGTAGGCGACCATTGATGCCATTGACGTTGAAGGTTGCGATTTTCATCAGGTTCGAGTCTGAGCGTTGTTGGAAGGCGTTGATGGCGTTGATTAAGACGCATACGGCTCCTGAGGACGGCTTGCAAATCTTACCAGACTGAGCATATATGACTACAGTGGTCACTTTGAAGGAAATCCAATTGAGAGACGCCAAGGCCGCGCTCTCAGCCGTAGTTGATGACGCCGTGCGTGGTGCGGCTTGCGTCATTACGCGCCATGGTCGGAGAGAAGCGGTTCTGATTGGGTATGAGGAGTGGGAGAAGCTCTCACGAGTGCCCTCGTTCGGCCGCCTGTTGATGTCGGCGCCCCTTGAAAAGGGAGATCTTCCTAAGCGCAATCGTAAGCCAGCTCGCCGCGTCCGGCTGTGAGCCGTTATCTGGTCGACACTGATGTCATTTCGGCGGGTGCTCCAGCGAAACGTGAAGCTTCACTGTCCGTCGTGCTCTGGATGGAACAGAACTCGGAACGCCTCTTCATTTCGACCATCACGGTCGCCGAGATCGCCGACGGCATCGCAAAAGCGCGCCGCCAGGGGTCGCGTCGAAAAGCCGCCGCTCTGACCGGATGGTTGGACGCGCTGCTGCATCTTTACGGCAATCGGATTTTGCCGTTCGACGTGGCCGCTGCGCGGGTTGCCGGTATGCTGTCTGATCGCGCCCGGAGCAAAGTCCAGAGCCCGGGATTCCCAGACTTGGCGATTGCGGCCACCGCGGCTGTCCGCCGTTTGACGGTGCTAACGGCGAATCTGCGCCATTTTACGCCCTTGGGTGTGCCGGCGCATAACCCACTGGAATCGTTACCGAGGGGGTAAGAATCGCCGCAAGCCTAAGATGGCCACCCTACTCCGATCAGGCTTTTTGTAGCACGTAAGTTGCCGTGCTCGTCTCCCGCAAAAATCGTTGAGTTCGTATCAAACTCGAAAGGAAGTAGTTTCCGGAAGAGGCTTTCATAGATCATCTTGGTCGCGGCGCCGGAGCCAGGTCCTTGGCATCGCTCGCTGCTCCTCGTTGCGGCCGTGGGGGAGCACGGTCGAGCAGTTGGTAAGTGACGTTGAACGCCTCCAGGCCGCGCGCACAGCACGAGTAGGTGTGATAAACGAGGCCGTCCTCCAGCGCAAATACACTCAGACCGGCGTGCTCCTCGGCGATGCCCCAAGGCGTCTTGAAGTTGTAAACGGCCGAATCTGGGTCTCTATTCGCGGGTAACGAAACGCCGAAGTCATAGTTAAAGTCGTTTCGCAGCGAGGAGACCCACTGGAAACTCCAGCCCATCCGGCGCTTTTAGTCGTTTAGCTCAGCAAGCGGCGCGCGGGATACGCACAGCAACGTTACATCGCGGTGGTTGAGGTGGACGATGGTACGGTCGAAGCTATCGGCATTAGCGAGCAGAAGGGACACCCCTCGTCCACGTCGGACCGAACATGAAGTGGTAAACGAGCAGCTGTGAGCGCCCGGGGAACAGATCGCCCAGCGTTCTCTGTCCTTCCTCGGCGTCAAAGACGTATTCCTTGTTGACATGCACCCATCGCAACCGTTGCCGGCGGCGCGCCAGCTCATCACCCCGGCGAGTCAGCTCCTTCTCCGCCTTGAGCAACTCCAAGCGCGCCGCAAGCCACTACTCCCTGGTTCCGATCTTGCGCGCATTCATCTCTTACCGCCACTCCATTCTCAGGACAATTTCCCCCGTTTCGAGGAGCGATTTGAATCAGCGCGTACAGAAGTGGGCAATATCAGCGGCAGTATCGTGACTGATGTCAGGACAGCAGGTTGGGAAGATTTCCGTGCCATGGATAGTTCCCATCACCTGCCGACAGCGCGCACGAACGCCATTGTGTATGAGCAAGCGATAGAAGCCGATACCCTCATCCCGCAGAGGGTCGCACTCATTTACGCTGATCACGGTCGGAGGGAATCCTTTTACGTCTTCGGCGGTCGCAAACGCTGGCCAAGCAAAAGCGTTGCGGGCGCGAAACGCCTCGATCCCGTACGCCATCGCACCGCGATTGTTGTGAAGGTCCATCAGAATGCCGTTATTTTCGACCGAAGATGGATATTGCGGCAATGGCCATTGACCCGAAATGTAGGGGCATAGAGCGTAGAGCCCCTTTATAAGATCTAGGTCGCCGTCCTGCTTCAGCTTCAGTCCGGTCGCGAGGGTGAGATTTCCTCCGCCGCTTTCTCCCGCAACAATAATCCGCTTCGGATCGATGTTCAGTGCCACACTGTGCGCGTGGACCCACTTCAAGCCCGAAACACAATCGTTAAGACCTGCTGGAAACGGGGCTACTTCGGGAACAGAAGAGGGGGAAATCGAGTTGCGAAAATCCACCATTGCCACGGCAACCCCGTTTGCAGCGATAATCTTGCCCCATGCCAGATAATTCTTCTCGTAACAGGAGAGCATCTCCATCCCGCCACCATGAATGTAGTAGACACATGGAACCCGGGTCGCATTGTCAGGGCGTATGACCTGGATATTGATCTTGTTGCCGTCCGGATGCGAAACGACACTTTCGTTGCGAATGTTCAATCCAGCCGATGGAGCGATGGTTTCGTCGTCACAAGTGTTGAGAAATGCCCTCAGTGCCTCGGCCGCAGCTTTGCCGGTGTCGCTATTCTGCATCGCCAATAGATCTTCGCGGCTGGCCACGTCTCCCAGGGCGCGCACCTCCCAGCCGGCAAATATCTCTTTAATGCGCGGATCGATACGGGGATCTTCGGCAAGTTTCGAAGACATAATGTTGTGCTCCCTTTAGATTTTCAGAATCCTGCGACAGGCAGCGAGTATATAACATCGCGACCAATCGCTATCCATGTCTGACCACCGGCGGAATTCTGGAGGTCAACCCGGCGTCCTCTGCTCGCGGACCCAGATATGTCGTTAAACGGGGCAAGACCCCGGTACTGTCGTCTGAAGAATCTCGCGAACTGCTCGACTAAATTTAAGTACCACTTTAATTTGGCGGCTTGACCGCACACTTATCGGAGCGATGGTCTACAGCTTCGCACGCGTCGGCGCGGCGGTAACAATGAAGGTCAGGGACTATTTTCAGCATCGCAAGCTTTGGTGGTTGAGATTGCATGAAAAAGGTGACGAGCGCCGCGAGGTCCCCTGCCACCAATCTTGAGAGTACCTCAACGCCTGGTCACCTGGCGTCTGGTCATGGACGGACCCTATTTTCTAAAGACGACCGAATCGCGACGAACACTATCCACCCGCAAAAGCTCAGTGTTAGGCTGCGGGAGAATGACCAGCTTCGTCAGGATTACAACATCGATGAGATGGAGCATCCGATCGCGAGTTTTATCTGGACCTCGCGGCGCGTAGGCATGGCGAGGAAACTATTCTCGACAACATCCAGAAAGGCAATTAACGCTTTCTACGAATCGGAGGAATCCCGATGTCAGTAACGATCATCTATGGCGACAAAACCACGCCTGTGAATAGCGCTCTGATCGAGGGTGACAACCTTTGGCTCTCTAGTGCCGATTTGACCCGCGCGACCGGGTGGCAGCTCAAGCCGCAGGGCGCGTGCCTCCGTGATCGTTGTGTGCCGATTCCCGCGGGCCGCGAGTCCGAGTTCGTGCGGCCGGGCTTTTTCAATATTTCCGCTTTAGCGCGGCACCTCGGGGAGCCCACCGTACACGATGAGCAACATGCCCTTTGGTCGTTCAGTGACGCGCCCGACGAGATCGGAAATCGCCTGCGTTCGCTCGAGGCGCCCGATTTCACCCTGCCCGACCTTGATGGCAAACGGCACTCGCTTTCGGATTATCGCGGGAAGAAGGTCTTGCTGATGTCTTGGGCCTCCTGGTGAGGATGCCGCTTCGATCTGCCAGTCTGGCAGAGCATCTACGAAGAACTGAAGGATCAGAATTTCACGATAATCGCCGTCGCCTTCGATATTGGCGGGCGCGCCGCGGTAGAAAGCTGGATTCGGCCCGCCACGCCGATAGATTTGCCGCAGCCGTTGCGCGATATCATGGGATGGGGCGCCGAGTTGTGTGCCAAGGCCGCACCGCCGACTTATCCTTGTCTGATCGATGAGCGGCATATCGTCGCGCAGCTTTACAACATGACCAACGTACCAATGGCGGTCTGGATCGACGAGCAAGGCCACATCGTGCGGCCGGTCGAGCCGACGGGCGCAAGCGACGGCTTCCGCAAGATGGATCGCACGACCTTCTCGATGCCGGCGGAATTGGCCGAACAGGGGCGTGTTACGCGCATGAGCTACGTCGATGCGGTGCGAGATTGGGTCAAGAACGGAAACGCGAGCGCATATGCTTTGTCAGCGGATCAGGCCCGCACTTGCATCGAAGCGCCCTCGTCGAACGAGGCGTTGGCAAACGCGAATTTCCGTCTCGGACAATACCTCCTATCACAGGGCAACAATGCGGAAGCTCAGCACTATTTCGATATCGCGAAAAAGCTCTGCCCAGAGAGTTGGCACTTCGTCCGGCAGGCACTTGAGATGATTGGCGTTGGCAACGCCTCGGGACCGGAGTTTTTCGCGGCCGTCGATGCCCTAGGCGATCGCCCGTACTATGCGCCGATGGAGCTGACCGAAAAGTCTCGCTAAACATTGTCTGCCTCAGAGATCA